>JBBTRP010000055.1:0-23953 GCA_038065125.1 Patescibacteria group bacterium | reverse complement strand
GTGTTTGCGTACTCGTCTCCGGTCTTCGCCGAGCCCTTCTCACTAGAAGTGGGCATTTTGGTCGGCCAGAACGACGGCGCAAACTGGTCCATCTTGGGCAAAAACGGCGTGAGGATCTTTGATACGGTCAAAACCACGGGCGCGAGCTTTGACTCATCGATCCGCTTGGTCAGATCTTTGCTGAATGGTACCGCGGTAAAAACATAGAGGACCGCGCCCAGCATCAGCGCCCCCTCCGCCAGGCCAAGCGCGCCGCCCGCCAAACGGTTTGTGGTCTTGAGGAACGGCACCGGCGAGAGCCTGCGCACGGCAAAATCCAAAAGCCGCACCAGAATTCCAATAACGAATTGCGAGATCAAAAACAGCCCGAAATACGCGATCAGAACCGACGCGGGACCAGCAATCAACGGCCACGCGGACAGCGAGGGCTTGATGCTCGGAAGAAGCAAGCTGTAATAGTTGCCAGCGATCCACAACGCGAGGAAAAACCCGATCAACGCGCCCACCTCGCGGATAAACCCCCGGATAAACCCCATCAGGAAGAACGCGCCAAAAACGATCAGAATGATTGTATCGACGTTCATACAGCCTGGAAAAATTTCTGCGCATCAATCGTTTTCTCTTGCTCTTTCGATCGAAGAGATTTTTTCAGGCGGGCTTTTGTCTTGCTTGATAAATCAAGGTTGTACTCAGGATCGCAAAAAACCTCTCGCAGGGTTGTGAGAACTTCTTGTCTCACTAATTTTTCGAAATCCTTATTGGGCATACTCTTTATGATGTTGATAAGGGCGGAAAAAGCGGCTCTGCCTTTTGTACTTTAGTAATTGTGACAGCTCCGAAGCGTTTTGTCACTGCAAAGGGGTTTTGGACATGGAAATCCGCAACGCCCAGTATCTTCTCTATTTTTTCCGCTGTACCCGGCAGAATCGGCTTGATCAACAAGCTCACCTGCCGCACCACTTCCGCAAGGCCGCTGATACACTCGACAAATGCTTGAGGGTTTTCTTTCGCACTCTTCCACGGCTTGTTTTCCTCAATATGCTTGTCGCCCCATTTGAGCAGGCGCCAGATCGAGCTGATAGACTCATCAAGGCGGTACTCCTCAAACCCGTCTTCCCACTGCCGCCAGGTGTCAGAAAGCGTCGACTCAAGGAGCGCGGCGTCGGCAATTTCTGTCGGATTTTTGAGTTGTCCCGGCTCGAGGCGCGAGCACAGCGTTGTCACGCGGCTCACGAAGTTGCCAAGACCCTTTGAAAGGTCGCTCTCGTATCGCTGCCGCACACGCTCAAAGGAAAAATCCCCATCCCCGCCAAACGGGATTTCTGAGAGCAAAAAATACCGGAGCGCGTCCAGGCCGTACTGGCGCGCCAAGTCGAGCGGGTCGATCGCGTTGCCTAAAGATTTGCTAATCTTTTCCCCATTGATAGTAAAAAACCCATGCGCAAAGACTTTTTTGGGAAGCGCAAGTTCGGCCGAGAGGAGCATCGCGGGCCAGAGGGCGCAGTGGAATTTGATGATGTCTTTGCCCACGATGTGAACGTCCGCCGGCCACCATTTACTGAACATACTATCGTCAGTGCCGTACCCAACGCCCGTGAGGTAGTTGATCAGCGCGTCAAACCACACATACACGACCTGATCGGGATCGATCGATAGCGGGATGCCGCAGCCCAGGACGTTTTTTCGCGAAATTGATACATCCTCGAAGTGGTCGGTGATGTAATTGACAATCTCGTGCCGCCGACTCTCCGGCTGAACGAACTCCGGGTGCGCCTCTATGTGCGCTAGGAGTCTGTCGCGGTAAGCGGATGCGCGAAAAAAGTAGTTCTCCTCTTCAATTTTTTGCGGTGCCGTCTTGTGGTGTGGGCACACACCGTCGGAAAGGTCGGACTCCCGCACGAACGCCTCGCACCCGGTACAGTAATACCCGGTGTACGTGCCCTTGTAGATATCGCCCTTGTCAAACACGATTTTGAAGAACTTCGCAACGCCCTTTTTGTGTCGTTCTTCTGTTGTGCGGATAAAATCAGTGTTGGTGATGTCCAGCTCCTTCCAGGTCTTGAGCCAGACTGCGCTTTGTTCATCAAGGTACTTCTGGAGATCCTGCTCACCCGCCTTCTTGGCTGCTTCGACGTTTTTCTGGCTATTTTCGTCCGTTCCGGTCAAAAAAAAGACCCCCTCGCCCTTCAGGCGATGGTACCGACTGATCGTATCCGAAACGATCGTACAATACGCATGCCCAATATGCGGCTTGTCATTAATGTAATAAATCGGCGTGGTGAGGTAAAACTTCTGCATTACTGAAAAAAAATAAACCGCTTCAATACGAGTGAAGCTCTAAAGAAAGCATACAAAAACATGCTTCATGTTACAAGTTTCACGATTCACGTTTCACGAATTGTCATATGTTTTGTTGACATTTTTTAAATTTATTTCCTTATAAATATAAAGAAATACTGATGAATAAAAAATATTCCCTATTTATTTCTTGAATTTTTGTTATACTTTTATCCAATCCTTATCCCCTACCATAGTTTTTTGAAAGGATCAGCCTTGAACGAAGTCGACGCGACTGCAGTCAATCTCTCGATCACGCTCTTCCCGGCGCGACCTCTTCCCACCATCGTTCGGAGCGAGGTCTACCAGGACCTACTCAACGGCCTGGTCGCCCTCCTCATGGAGATCGCCGAGCTCGCTGAAGGCGCGGGGCTCTCGAGTCTCACACCCGAGCAGTTCACCGCACACCTCAAACCCGCGAGTATGCGTGTGCGCGCAAATTACCCTGCCGCACACACGGGGATCGTCAACGGCTATAACCGTTGGGCATTGCCCCTCATCCGCGCGGCAAACGCTGGCGATGAGAATGCACGGCGGGCGCGCAACAGACTTCTGGGCGCCCTCCAGAGTGAGTGTATTCGCGGAAGCGTACCGCTCAACTTCCTACGCGGCCTCGCCTTCCCGATCGCTCCGGATCGCGAGCGAATCGTTCAGGCGGCTCGCTCGGTCAAGAGCGTCATCCTGTTCGCCTTCGACGCACAGCTCGACTACCATAGTCACGATCTCTCCCCTGAATCCCTCTGGGAGTGGCTCGAGAACGAGATCGCCGACCAGGAGTTCCTGCTCGCGTACCGCTGGATGGCGCCCGAGGTGATCACGCTCTACGCGCACGCGACCGGCTGCCGGGAGAATGCCGAGGCGGCAATCGACTCACGGCTCACCCGCATGCGGGAGGAGGCAAAGGCCGAGATCGCGACAGCTTCATAAATCGGTGGGGAAAGGACCAGGAGGTCCTACCAAAAAGCCCGGATGAAACGCATCACAAAGCGCTTCCCGGGCTTCATCATTTTAATAATACCTCAAGCGCGTCTTTGAGCTCTTCTTCGGCGGCGCCGAATGAGAAGCGCACGTACCTTTCCGCGCCAAACGCGCTTCCCGGAACGGCGGCGATGTTTTTTTCGGTAATCAATCGCTCACAGAATGCGGCGGAATCATTCTCGGTTGCGCCAAGCGACGCAAGAGGTGCAAATGAGTAGAGTCCCGCCGGCGCCGCGGGTAGGCCGGCCACTACAAAAAGATCTCGCCGTGTTCGCATCGCATCGCGTACCTCTTCGGTAATCTCTTGCGCGTGTTCCAGTGCGCCAAGCGCGGCGTATTGACTCACGGTTGATGCTCCGCTCACGCTTTGCGAAAGGAGCATCGTGACAACCTTCACGAGCTCTTCAGGCGCACAAAAAAACCCGACGCGCCAGCCCGTCATCGCAAAATTTTTCGAACAACTGTTGATGACAATCACGGAGTCGCGATATTCGGAAAAGACTCCGCAAGAGACAAACGCACCCTCATACACGAGACCGCTGTAGACCTCGTCAGAAATCACAATAATCCCCCGTTTTTGCGCCGCGGCAAGAATTTTTCCAAGCAGCGTGCGTGAATACAGGGCTCCAGTCGGGTTGCACGCACTGTTGAGTATCACCACTTTTGTTTTTGCGGTGAAGGCGGCCTCGATATCCGCGCTGTCGGGAATCCATCCCCCGCTTTCCGTTGACTGGACAATCACCGGCACGCCGCCAAAAAGTTTCACTATCGTTGGATACGAGACCCAGTACGGCGCGACAATCACCGCCTCGTCCCCGGGCTCTACGAGCGCCTGGCATGCGGCAAAAATGCCGAACTTCCCGCCGGGCGTGACAAGCGTGTTTGTCCAGGAGAACTGCGTATCATGCACCGAGTTCATCCACTGCGCCGCCATCCTCCGTAATTCCGGGACTCCCGCAACCGGCGGGTATCCGGTCTTTCCCTCGTCCAGCGCCTTTTTGGCAGCCGCGACAATCGCTCGGTGCGGCGGTAACGCGGGCTCACCCGCACTTAAGTTGTACACTCGCTCCCCCCGCGCCCTTTTTTCCAGCGCGCGACTGTTAATCGCAACCGTCGCCGATTCAGTAACATTCATGAGTGGTGAAAACTGCATAGATTCTTTGATTGAGAAAGTTCCTCTATGATTGCGTCTCAAAGAGGTCCCTATTATACGCGATCGCGTAAAATAGGGATATTACTTATTATTACGAAACCACTCCGGGTCGTCAGAAGAATTTTTATTTCACGACTCACACTAATTCCTGGCCTTTCCTCGACTCGTTCACCACGAGAGTAAAAATTTCTTCGACCACTTGCGGATCGACATTGAACTCTGCCGCCCATTCTGCGTGCAAGCTCGCAAGAGCGGCTTCGCGGACACTGTCTTTCACCGCGACCCCCTCTTTTTTCTTGAACCGCCCGATCTCGCGGCACACCTCAAGCCGTTGTCCAAGCGTCTGAATAAAATCGCGATCAAAAATCTCGATCATCTTTCGCAGTTCCGCGAGTCGCTCTTCCTGTTCTGATGTACGTGATGCGCGAGTCATACGCGAGGGGTAAATTTTATGAAGTGCTCCTTGGGCTCAAGGCCGTTTGAGACGATCGGTCCCCATTCGGGGTCAACATCAGACACGCGGACAATCCGTCCCTCATGCATGCAGTACGGATCAACTGCGCGGGATTTGCAGAATGTGTGCAGATCATACTGTGTCCGATCAGAGACAAACGAGTACTCTGCATTCATTCGCTTTAACAACTCCAGAAGTCGGCCATCATTTTTCGCCGCAGTAATTTTATCAAGTACCTCCCGATCGGTCGTATGCAGATCGTCGTGCGTAATGTGTCCTTGTTCAAGAGAATGACGGAGTACATCTCCGACCGTTTTGAGTTCGACGGCAGAATGCTCACTCGCCCAATAGACATCCGACATCTCTAAAAACAACTCCGCAAACTCTCGTGCTCGCGCGAGAGAAGTAAAAAACCAACGGCCATCCTCTGCTCGGAGCGCCTCAAGAAACCCTTTCGCCTGAGACCGGTTAATCTCTTCAAAGTTCAGCGCATCCTGAAGGCCATACGCGATCCGATCCGCGCACAGATCGGGAAGCAGCCGCTCCTTGAGAGGAAAATGACTGTCGTCAAGAATTTCTGCGAGATCAAACCCATACTTCTCTAGGATCGTCGGGATTTCTGACCCGGTTACAAATTTCTCAAAAATAGAATCCTGAAAGTGCTGCCTCTTCTCATTTTCCTCGCCAAAAATGTAATCGCCGCAGTGGGAAAACGCGGTGTGCGACACGTCATGAATGAGTCCTGCGATCTGCTCGTCCAATGCCGCGCCAAATCGGCGCAGCAGCAGATACACCCCGACCGAGTGGACAAAGCGGGAGGAGTCAAGCGGTCCGATCTTCACATCGGGCTTAACCCACAACGGCCGGTAGCCGTACTGATCAACCCTTTTAAGTCGCTGGAGGGGTGTGCTTTCTATGAGCTCAACAATCACCGGATCGGTAATCTGAACACTGCCATGAATTGGATCTCGATAGTTCATGCCCGTGTAACGATGATAAACGTCGTGAGGTTGGGACGACTGTCTTGGATGCCGCGTTCAAGGATGTCTAGGTCGTAAAGAGCGGCACTGCGGGCAGGCGCAATCACTGCCGCGGATGGGTCCAGAACTCCGGTACTTAAATCCCGCGCAGCTTTTGCCGTGTCCTCCCACTCCTCAAGCGCGATGCCGAGAAATTCGCGGGCAAGATATCGCTCGCACTGGGATATTGCCTGTGGGTGCGAGGCAATTTTTTTAATCTCCGCGCGCAGGACCCCCCGACGCGCAAGTAAACACTGCTGCACCTCGAGCCACAGTTCTCCCACAAGGCGGAATGAATGGCGTCCCATCGCCTCAAACGCCGTCTGCACAAGCCCACCGCGCGAGTTCACGACCGGAAAAATTCCCAGATCGCAGTGACCATTGTCGACCGCGGCAAGAACACCTTCCATGTCAATCGCATACACAAGCTGCGGCTCCAAGGCTTCCCTGCTCGCATACAAAAGTCCCGCCTCTTCCGAAAAAGAACCAGCATCACCGGATACTGCAATTATTTTTCTCTCCTGAGCCATAAGTATGTGTTTACGTATTCTGTGCTTTCTGCCGCAAATAATGATCCATCATAACAAGTGCGGCCATCGCGTCAACGATCGGAACAGCGCGCGGCAGCACACACGGATCGTGCCGGCCGGATGCTGAGAGTGTTGCGCTCTTCCCGGAAGCCGTCACAGTTTCCTGCTCTTTGCGGATCGTGGCAACGGGCTTGAACGCAACATGGAAGGTAATGTCCTCGCCGTTGGAAATGCCGCCCACCACCCCGCCCGCGTGATTCGTCACGGTGCGAATTCGCCCGCTTGAGTCAGCACTGATCGGATCGTTGTGCTCGCTTCCCCGCATGCGCGCTCCGGCAAACCCCGATCCGATCTCAAACCCTTTTACCGCGTTGATCGAAAGCATCGCCTTGCCCAGATCCGCATGAAGCTTGTCAAACACCGGCTCTCCCAACCCCGCCGGTACATTCTTTATGACGCCCGCAATAACACCGCCGATCGAGTCGCCATCATCGCGCACACGTTCAACCAACGAGATCATCTCCTTCGCGACCTCCTCGTTGGGACAGCGAATAAGATTACCGTCCACCTGTTCGCGCGTCACGGTCGAGGGATCAATGCGCGCACAGAGATCGCCCACTTGCTCAACCGCGCTTACGATTTCCATTCCCAATTTTTCGCGAAGAAATTTTTGTGCGATCGCGCCGGCGGCAACCCGCGCAAGCGTCTCGCGTGCCGATGCACGGCCCGAACCGCGCCATTCGCGGATCCCGTATTTTGCTTGATAGGTAAAGTCAGCATGCGACGGCCGAAAAAGTTCTTTCATATGCTCGTAATCCTGCGACCGCACGTCATCATTGTATGCAAGCAACAGGATCGGCGTACCGGTGGTGACGCCGTCGCACACGCCGGAGAGAATGTGGATGGTGTCCTTCTCGCTTCGCGGCGAGGTGATCGCGCTCTGCCCCGGCTTTCTGCGATCAAGTTCGGGTTGAATGTCTTCCTTCGAGAGCGCAAGTCGCGGCGGACAACCGTCGACAATCACGCCGACAGCCCCGCCGTGCGACTCCCCGCACGTCGTGATGCGAAACAAAGTTCCAAAACTATTTCCCGGCATAGATTAAAAAGATATGAGCGAACTCCTAACTACTGCGTCGGGCACGGGATGCGTCCACGATCCGGCGAAGTTCTTTGCGTGTCCGATTCGATCGAGAAGCACGTATCTTGCAGTCCCGCCGCGCGCCTTTTTGTCGCCGTGCGTGTGCGCGATCAACGCGTTCGTCGAGAATGTTGAAACAATCGATCCGTCGACTCCCAACAGCCGAAAAACCTGTGCAATCCGCTCAACATGAGATTCCGAGAGATATCCCATCGAACAGGATATGACATTTTCAACGAGCACACCAACGCCGACCGCGAGTCCGTGACTAATGCGATACGCGCTCTCGCGTTCGAGCGCGTGGCCGATAGTGTGGCCGAAATTAAGGAGCGCACGCTCGCTCGCCTCACGCTCATCGCGACCGACGACGCCGGCCTTGATGATCAGCGCACGGCGGATGAGCTCGATCCATATTTCACTCGTCCACGCCGATCGGTTCTCCAATTTTTTTTCGATCCAGAAAAAACTTTTTTCATCGTGTGTGAGGAACATTTTGATCGCCTCGCACAGGCCCTCCACCAGCCGCGAGGACGGGAGCGACTCCAAATACGCGGGGTCGATGCACACAGCCGCTGGCTGCCAAAACGCGCCGATCATATTCTTGCCGTAGGGCGTATCGATTGCGACCTTGCCGCCGATGGAGCTATCCACCATCGCAAGAAGGGTGGTTGGCATCTGGACGAGGGGAACGCCGCGGCAGTACGTTGACGCGACAAAACCCGCAAGATCCCCGACAACGCCGCCGCCCAACGCGATCACACACGTATCGCGCCCGAAGTTTTTTTTCAGCATTTCGTGCTCGAGTTTTGTTTTGATTTCTTGCGTCTTTGATCGTTCCCCTACCGGAAATGCCGCTATCTCCACGCGACCTCGACTTATACGTTTGAGCGTCGCGCGCACCGACTCGCCGTACAATCGCTTCACCGTTGAATCGGTAATGATCACGCACGAGGAGTCTTTCAAGATCGGCCGTAGTATCTTGGCGTGAGTCCCAAGCGATCCGAACGCGATCGGATACGCGCGAGCGAAGGATGGGGGAATACGGACGGTTAGGGGCGGGATCTTTTTCATACCCTCCCGCTCTCGCTAGCAATTTCTTTGAGAAGACTCGCCGTCTCCTCCCATCCGAGACACGGGTCGGTGATCGAGAGGCCGGTACGGTCGATTGTTTCCGGAGTACAGGACTCCACTGATTGATTACCCGCCTTCAAAAAACTCTCAATCATAAACCCTTTAACCACACCACGCAGTTCGGAATGCATACGAAGGGTTTGGAGTACCTCGCGCACCACCGCCACCTGCCAGAGCGGATCCTTTTTCCCATTCAGACGGCAGTTGTCGTGGCTCGCGTCGATGATGATGCTGGGATTTTTCACGACGTGCTTGGTGAGAAAAGTCTGTGCCTGCATAAGCTGCTCCACATGATAGTTCGGTCCCCCCATACCGCCGCGAAGCACCAAGTGCGCGTGGGGGTTGCCGGGCGTCTCAACCTGGTACCCACTAAACACGGCTGTGTGCGGATGCTGGGCCGCGATAATACTGTTAACCCCGATCTCGATCTCGCCGCTGGTCGGATTTTTCATGCCGACTGCGCACGGCACGGCGGATGCAAAGATACGGTGCTCTTGATCCTCTGAGCTGCGCGCGCCAATCGCCACCCACGATAGCAGTTCGATAAACCCGCGAGCGTTGTGCGTGAAGACCGCTTCATCCGCAATCGGAAGTCCCGCCTCGATCGCCCGCACCATCAGCTCGCGCGAGTACGAGATTCCCTTCTCAATATCCGGCGGCGAAAACGGGTCGGGCTGATTAACCGGCCCGGTCCATCCTTTCGCCGTGCGCGGCTTCTGAATATATAGACGCAACACGATTTTGAGTGATTCTTTTAGCTCGTCGCTAACCTTTTTCAATTTTCCGGCATATTCAACTAACGCATCAGCGGGCCACGCAGAACAAGGGCCCACAATCACGAGCATGCGCGGATCCGTGCCGGCGATGATATTTTTGATCTCCTGCTGATCGTTTGCGATTCTCTCTTCCGCTTCCGATGAGAGCGGAAATGCGGCAATGATGTTATCGACGCTGGGAAGTTTTCTTACGATAGTGTAGTTCATTGGGGGAAGGGTTAGGGGGACAAGGTTAGAGGTTTTAGGTTAGAGGTGAGAGGTTGGGGTCTGGGGTTGAGTAAAGATTTTAAAATGTTGCGTGCTTCATCTTCTGGGGGTGCGACGCCGGACCAGAGCCGCACTTGTTCAAGTCCTTGGTGGAGATACATGTCAAATCCGGAGATTGTCCGTGCGCCCCTGCTGTGCGCGTCGGCCAGGAGTCGCGTCTCTAAGGGATTATACACAACATCAAACACGGTCTGTCCAGAGTGGAACGGATACCCTTCCAGCGGAGTCGCGTGGATATTCGGGCTCATCCCGATGGGCGTGGTGTTGATGATGACATCAAAGTCAGTATCGGATAGCTGTGAATCACGAAACCCCCGAAGGTGCCCTGGGGGGTCAGACCTTTGCGAGCGCAGTTGGAGCGTGTCTGACCCCCCAGGGCGCCGAAGAGGGGTTTCGTGATTCACGACGGACAATGGTGAGAACGGAATCACCGATCCGGAAAAATCACTCGCAAGTACTACCGCTCTTGTTCCCGTACGCGCGGCGATCGTGATGTGCGCGCCACGGGAGCGCACACTGTATGCGACCGCTCGAGCAGCACCGCCCGCGCCCAGAATCAAGACGCGCCGGTCTTTAAGAATAACATCCTCGATCGCTCGGTTCACTCCGACCACGTCGGTGTTGTACCCAGTCAAAATACCATCGCGATTGACAATCGTGTTCACCGCGCCGACGGCGATCGCGACGGGGTCGATCGAGTCGAGATACTGCATGACCGTCTCTTTGTGAGGAATGGTAACTGCAACCAAGTGCAGGGGCAATGCGCGGATCGCCCCAACTATCGCCTTCACGTCTTGCGTCGGAAAAGCAAGATACACCGCATCAAGACTGAGCCTTTCATATAATATACCGTAGTATCTCGGCCCCATGCTGTGTCTAAGCGGATATCCAATCACTCCATTAAGTTTTGTGAATTCGGAGATCATACGATCGTCAAGTTATTATGCAAGATATCGACAGCCTCTCGGTACCCTTGCTCGCGTTTTCCCTCGATCATACGAATGCATGCAGGTGCCGTAACTGACACGCGGCGCCACTTCTCCCGCTCACTGATTGCGGACAGGTGCACCTCGACACACGGCAGCTGCGTATCAAGGAGCGCATCATGAAGCGCATAGCTGTAATGGGTGAGTGCGCCCGGATTAATAATAATTCCAGATGCACTTGAACTCTGCTCCTGAATCCAGTCGATGAGAGCACCCTCGTGATTTGACTGGAAGCAGCGGACCGAATATCCGAGCTGTGATGCGCATCTCGTTACCAGTTCCTCGATTGCGGAGAGCGTGATGCTCCCGTAGTGGGCCTGATCTCGACTGCCCAGTCGATTCAGATTCGGCCCGTGAATGAGGAGAAGTGTGCGTTGCTTCGATTGGAACTCCTTAGCTTGACTCATCATATAAAATACCGAATTAATTCCCTATTTCACGCGACCGCGTGAAATAGGGATTGTCATTTTTTTGAGAGAATATATCCATTGCGAGTATGGCGGAGAGGTTCGTGTCAAATGAATTCGTAACAGAGAGCGTATGTGTTGCACAGGCACGATAGATCGGCATGCGTTTACTCCATAATTCTTCGAACGACTCGCGCAGCGGCCGATCAGCGGGAAGAAAGGCTGGCCGTCCGTTCGCGCAGATTCGATCAAACACGGTATCTTTATCGCACTCAATATGGATCACTGTGTGATGTGTGCGCAGAGCCTCAGCGTGGTTTTTCAAGGTCAACCCCCCGCCGGTCGCGATCACGTGGCGTTCATCAAGCGAAAGGACCCCAGAAAACACCTCATCCTCCAAGTCTCGGAACGCGGGTGCTCCGATCTCGTCAAAGATCTCTCGACACGTCAGAGTGTGTCCGGTCGTACTCGCATATACAGCAACTATCTCGTCATCCATGTCGACGAACGGTAGCGCCAAATTGCGGCTCAACTCCCTGCCGATGGTTGTCTTGCCGACGTGTTTGAATCCTATGAGAAGGATATGATCCATATTTATTCCATTTTCATATTCGCTCCGAGACTCACTATGTCGCGCACAAACTCGGGGTAGGTTTTTGAAACTCCTTCCGCCGTGTCGATGATCGTACTGCCGCGCGCAATCAATCCCGCAATACTGAGCGCCATGATCGTGCGATGATCGCTGTATCCGTGAAGCGCTGCGCCCCGTATCTCGCTGTGCTCAATGCGCAATCCATCATCGACCTCGCTAATGCGGGCACCCATTTTTGCAAGTTCGGTCGCCATCGAGCGGATCCGATCTGTCTCTTTGAGGCGCGCTTGCGGCACGTTGACCAGTTCCGTCACGCCGCGAGCGGCCGTGCCGATCACCGCGAGCGCAGGGACAAGGTCGGGAATATCATTACAGTCGATCCGTATGCCAACAAGCTCTCTGCCTCCCTTCACTTGAAGCGTGGAACCATTCACGGAAATATCCGCACCCATTTCCCGAACGATCTCGATCAACCGTTTGTCGCCCTGCGGATCGTCAAAGTCAAAACCCTCAAGGGTTACCGCGCCTGCCAAGAGAACCCCGGCCGCAATCAGACACGACGCGGAAGAAAAGTCTGCGGGAATTGAGCGGTCAAAACCATTCACGCGCGCGCCGCCTTGAATTTTGAAAATATCTATTACTCCGTCGCGTGTCCAACCGACAGAAACTCCGAGCGTCTCAAGCGATCGCACGGTCATCTCGACATAGGGACGCTCATTGAGATTATTGACGAAAATCTCTGAAGGGTCGTCCAGCCATGGCAGACTCAAGAGAAGCGCGGAAATATATTGCGAGGTGATCCCATCAACCTCGATGATCCTCGGCCGCAGTCTCCCCGACACGCGAAGCGGAAAAATATCCGGCCCTTCCCCAGATTCGATCGTCATGCCAAGTGAGCGCAGCGCAGCGCACAACGGCTCGATCGGCCGGGAGCGCATCTGCTCCCCGCAATCCAACTCGAAAACCATATCGCCTTCCGCGAGCCCAAGCATCGGTAGAAGGAAACGCGTCGTTATCCCGGAATTGCGAGTAAAGATTTTTTTTGTCGCGGCTTGAATGGGAAGCCCGGTGCCAGTGACATGGGCGGTCGTTATGCCAGAATCATCTTTCGTGATCACCACAGCCGCTCCCAGTGCCTGAATACACTCAAGTGCGGCGGTCGTATCGTCTGAGTCCAACATATTCCGAATCACCGATGTCCCATCCCCCAGTAATGCAAGGAGTAACGCTCGAACGGTCTGAGACTTCGAGCTGGGAACGGTAAGGCACCCCGAAATCGATGGTGTGTGACTAACGTGAATCTCCATAGAAATAAAGAAACCCCGGTTGGACCGAGGTTCGCGCTAAGTGGTAACAGTTACAAATATCAAGCAGCGTCCTCGGCTAGAGAGAAGTTAAAAAAGAAACCGAAAAAAGCAAACTTGCGTATATCCTTCATATATATAATGCAAGCATACGGGGCGGCTTGTTTCTTGTCAAGAAAAAATCTACTATTCGAATTGAAAATTGCACCTTGAATTACGGAAATCATCTCAAACGCTCGCGCCGAGGAAGGGCGTATTCTTTACGGACCGTTTTCAGGTCCGAAAAGAGTACCCCGCCCGAGGCGCCAGGGTTGTTGCGCAATACACAATCATTCGCGGAAACGCATGAACCTCCCGTCCTCCATTATCCGCTCCATTGCACGGGCGCTTCGCACCGACCCCGAAGTGCAAAAAATGATCACCCGCCACCCGCGGTTTTTTCGATTTATCAAAAATCGCCTCACGCCGGACGAGATGTTCGGTCTTCACCTGACGATCGGAATCTCGCTTACCGCGCTCTTTGTGAGTATCGCGATCCTCCTTCTGCGCGACGTACTCAAAAGCGATGCGGTCATCGAGTCAGACGTCAGTATCGTCAACTTTATCCAACTGCTCCGCTCGCCCGGCATGGATGCAACGATGATGGCGGCAACAGTTCTGGGAAAAGGGCCGATCGTGTTTGCCGGCATGTTTGCTGCGTCCTTGGCATTTTGGATCACCAAGCGGTGGCACTACCTCGTCGGCTTCTTTGCGTCGGTACTCGTAGCCGAGCTCTCAGTCGCCTTAATCGGGTCGGCGATCGAGTCGACCCGCCCGGCGTTTGTCAACACACTTCTTCATGAATCGCCCGGGCGCTTTCCCAGCGGACACACGTTTATCGCGTTCGTATTCTACGGCCTACTCACCTATGTACTGTTTCGCGGATTCAAATCCACGCTCGCTAAAATCGTATCGCTCGCACTTGGCGTTACGCTCACACTCGGCATTGGATTTTCGCGGATGTACCTCGGAATCCACTGGCCGGCAGACGTCCTTGCAAGTTTTGCTGCCGCGGCCGCATGGCTCACCACGCTCATCACGATCCTTGAAATCCGCCGATCCTTTACGACCGCGCAGGAGCGACTCGAACTGAGAACAACACCCAGTCCCTATCGACTCGGCATACCGCTCGCTGTTTTCTGGTTTATTTTTGTGACGATCAGCTATCGGTCGTTCCCGCTTGAGCTCTCCCCATCGATTCCCGAGCTCCAAACGACGGTTGCGATAGGAGCACTTCCCGACGCACTCTTTCAATCGCTCCCGCGCTACAGCGAGACGCTCTTAGGAAAACGGACCGAACCGATCAATATGGTCATCGTCGCGTCTGAGGACGCTCTTCAAAACTCTTTTGTGAAGATGGGCTGGAGCCACTCGGATCCCATCACGATTCCCAATCTTGCACGAGCACTGAAAGCGACCGTCTTGAACGCGCCCTATCTGGAGGCGCCCGGAGCGCCCACGTTCTGGAATACGCGTCCAAATGATTTCTCTTTTCAAAAATCAACCCCTCAAAACTCTGTCCGTGAACGCCACCACGTTCATGTCTGGCGGACCTCGTTCAAGACGGAACATGAAGAGCCGATTTGGTTCCTCACGGCGCACTTCGATGTCGGCATTAAGCTCAAGTCGGCACTCATCGTGCCGACACATCGCACCGATCCCGCGATCGACAAAGAGCGCGATGCGCTGCGACGCGACTTTGAACATTTCGGCCTTGTGGAGAGTATCCGGGAATTTGCGCTCGTCGAGCCGACGCTGGGGAAAAATATCGTCGGCGACCAATTCTTCACCGATGGAAAATCGCTCCTTATCATTCTCAAAAGCCCTTCACCTCAGGACAAAACTCTTTCACAATTTGAGCAACTTCGCCAGCTGTTGAGCACGCCATAAGACTCACTCGCAACTCTTTTGCGCCGTCAAATCCCGTGACATACGCCTTGTAATGCTTTTTCATGATGTCAAATGACTTGTGGCTACCCAGGAGCTCTTCAAAAAGAGTCGTGTGCTCGACCAGGATAGAGAGACGCTCGTTCAGCGTCACGTCGATCCGATCCGAGAATAACCATGGGTTGCCGAATACGCCGCGACCGATCATGACGCCGTCAACGCCGTACTCCTTGCATTTTACTCGTGCATCTTCACACGTCTCAACGTCGCCGTTTCCTAAAATCAGCGTACCACTCCCTTTCGCGATCTCTGCGACTCGCCCAATCAAATCCCAGTGCGCGGGAACCTTGGACATTTCTTTTCTCGTTCGGCCGTGAATCGTGATCGCGGCAAGACCGGTCTCCAGGAGTTCGGGGATCCACGTCTCGATCTCGTTCCGATTATATCCAAGCCGCGTCTTGACTGAGATGGGTAGCCCCCCCGCACTTTTTCGCGTGGCCGCGATGATATCTTTTGCCGCCTCGGGGTTTTTTATGAGCGCGGCTCCCCCGCCCTGCTTCTCCACGTTGCGATCCGGACATCCCATGTTGATGTCGATGCCGTCAAAACCCATTTCAAGAATCAGCGCGGCGGTTTTTGTGAAATTCTCCGGAGTGGATCCGAATATCTGCGCAACCATCGGCCGTTCGATCTCCGAATACATCAAATCGACAAGGAGTTTCTCGCGCCCGCGCGACTGTAGGCCGTCGCAGGACGTAAACTCAGTAAACATCACCGAGGGTTTCCCATACTTCGCAATGACACGCCGAAACGCCGCGTCCGTGACATTCGCCATCGGCGCAAGCGCCATAATCGGTTTTTTCAATTGTGCCCAAAATCCCCTTCGCACAAACGCGGGTCAAGACTTCCTGCGCCGTGGTGCATCAATCGCTTTTTTGAGGTGCCGATCGAACGTCACAACGGTGTGCGCTGCCGACAAGCCGAGCAGGGCGATGTCAACAAAGGATAATCGCGCAGAGGCGCTTCGACGATAGTCCCGACACACCTCAAAGAATTCATCGTGCTGGAACACACGGATTTCAATATCGCTATTATCAATCACACGTTCAATAAAAATATCAGCGATGCCTTTTGAAGCCCGCAGAGAAAGGACTGTTGCCACCTCAAGAACGACATGCTCCGGGAGCAGGATACGGGAAGAAAGGACTTCAAAAATTTTGCGCGCTTTTGCGTGCTGAGAATCAGATTCATTAAAAAACGCAATCCACACGCAGGAGTCTAGAATCGTCATATCCCATACACGATCTCATCGACCTTCTTGCTGAGATTCCGCGCGCGCGTTTTGAAACGGATATCATTGAGATCCCGAAGCGTATACCGATTCTTCTCGCGCTGCGTAATCGGCTCGATACGGAACGCCGGCCGCGCGTGCTTAAATACGACAAAACTCTTTCCTGCAGAAGCCTCGCGCGCGACCTGAGCAAGGGTATGCTGGAGCTCTTTCATGCCGATCGCTTTGTGTTTATGGTGCATGGAATTATGAACTATAAAGTTATACTTTTAGGATACTAAAAGTATAACTTTCTGTCAAGTCTCGCCGTCGTCAAAACTCCCGGATCATATACGCAAGCCAATAGTCATCTACCGGCACGGCGTTGAAGTTAGTCGTATAACAGGTCTCGAGCGTGTTTTGGACTTTATAGCTCTCTTTCTTTCCCTCGAGGCGAACGGCGAGAATAGCATACGTTCCGCCGCAGTTGAGCTCATTGGCGTATTTGAAATATTGAAAACTTGGATAAGTCGCGGAGCTAAGATATGTCTCAACCGGCACGGTTCCCAATATCCCGGCGTCGCGCAGCGGCTGCAAAAACGTATCGCCTGCCCCCTGCCGCGTGTTGCCGATATCCCATCCGCCCGCATCGTTATCGGTATTGTCGGGAAGTTTTCCTGCGCTATCCCGATACGATTCCAGCGCGGTCAGAATCGACTTGACATCGCCGATACGCTTGGTGTCGCGCCCATTTATTCGCACGGCGTTCATCGAGGAGTACGCGATCGACGCCAATACTCCGATCACGCCCACCACCACTAAAATTTCAATGAGGGTATAGCCCCGTTTATCTGCCGTATATGAAATGATTAGACTTTATTCGTCTCTGCTTAAATTATAGCAAAAAATCATTACGGATGACCAGTGAGCTTCCGCCGCTTGCGCTGAAAGGTGATCGCGAAGCGGTGCGCCTCATCGCGCAGCCGCTGAAGGAGCTGCAGTGCGGGACTCGTCGGTTTCAAAAGGATGGGGGTACGAGACCACGACACGAAAATCTCCTCGAGTCGTTTTGCAAGTCCGATGGTCGGCAGAGAGAGGTCGATTTTTTCAAGGGCTTTGCGGGCGCTGTTGAGTTGTCCTCTCCCGCCATCGATCATCAAGAGATCCGGACGTCGCTCTTTACCCGAAAGAACTCGTGCGCAAAAACGCGTCACGACCTCATTGATAGACGCAACATCATTATTCCCTGCACCGCCCTTGATGATGAACTTCCGGTATCCGCTCTTTGCGGGGTGTCCGTTGACAAATGTCACGAGCGATCCGACGGTTTGCGTTCCACCCAAATGCGAGATGTCGATACACGCGATCCGTGAAGGAAGAGACTGGAGTCGCAATACCTTGGACAACTCGGTGAGTCCTCCAGTATGTCCGCCACTTGCTGAACTACCAGCACTCTCAAGGTTGGTCTCAACTAACTCAATGAGTTTTTTCTTTAGCCCTTTCTGCGGCACGCTGAGCGTGACGGCGTGACCGCGGATCGCCGAGAGGTACTGCGTGGTCAACGCCATCTCGGGAAGTGCGGTCCGAATGATAACTTCACGCGGAACATCAGCGCTCGAATAGTACTGCTGAATGAACTCCTGGAACGCGTGCCCCGTGTCCCCAACGTTGACTCGATCAAGCTGGATCGCGAACTCGCGGCGCCCGGCGATGATGCCTTTTGAAAAATGAAAAAGCTGGACGACCATGCGCTCCTCACCCGCCCGATACCCGATTACGTCCTGATCGTGCGCCTTGGGATGAGAGACGCGCTGCTCCTCGATTTTTTTGAGAGCAAAAAGCTGATCCCGTAGCAATCGCGCCTTCTCAAACTCCTGTTTCCCGGACGTGGAGCGCATCTCCTTCTCCGTCTCACGAATAACGGCCTGATAGTCTCCTTTCAAAAACTTCTCTGCGGCCTTGATCGAGTGTCTATAGTCCTCCGGAGAGATTATCCCTGCACATGCACCGCCGCAAAGGGCAAGATGGTAGCGGAAACACGCGCTTTTTTTTGCACGCGCGCCGGAAGGGCGTATCCTCTTTGCGCCGTTTTCAGGCGCAAACGGGGATACCCCTGAAGGCGCGCCAATGGAACGGCTGAGACTCATCGGTTTTTTACACAACCGAAAAATACGATACGCGGCAGAAAGCGCGGCGCTTCGGGCGGTCGCAGAGGGAAACGGCCCGATGTATCGGCCGTCTTTCTCAACTTTGCGTGCAACCAGAAGTCGCGGATAGAAATCATTGGTGATTTTGATGAACGCATACCGTCCAGGCGTCTGCAGGTCGATATTGTATTTTGGGTGATGCTTCTGAATCAGCTGCATTTCCAGGATCAGCGCTTCAACTTCGTTTTTTGTCAGGATCGTCTCGATATCGGCAATCTCACAAACGAGCGCAACGGTCTTTACGTCTGTCACCCGCCAGTACGAGGCAACGCGCGACCGTAAATTCTTTGCTTTTCCTACATATATAACATCCCCATGGGCGTCTTTCATCAGGTAGCAGCCGGTTTTTAATGGAATCTTCAAAGACTCGAAAGGTTTTCCCCTTGACAATCGCATAAAATATGGTAGTCTTGCGCAGTATTTGCGTTTATGGAGGGTTCTTTGCAATGCACGATGCTTCTGTCGTCGCACGACGGCTCGCAGGTCACATCTACCGCAGTCCGGACGTCTCGCTCGCTCAAGAGTGGGGCGACCGCAACTACGGTCCACGCCGGCTCCGCAATGCCGGAATAGCCCACGCACGGCGAATGGAGGTGCAGCAGTGGCTCGCCGAGTATGGCGGAGTGGTGTTGATCGTCATCTTTGCGGCCGCGATGATTCTACCTAAGCTTCCTTTGTAGGGGGCCTGTCAAGTATAAAGCACAAAGGCGCCGCTTCCAAGAAGTGAGCCGCCGCGATCAACAGGAGAAGAAATTCAGGATGGCGAATACCGAGACCACTTCGATGGCCCTGGCGCGCGAGCTCCTCAATCGAGAGGGGCTAGTGGAAAACTACTTCCTCGAGCACAGCGGCGGCGGGGATGCCACGATCTATCAATTCTGGCGCTCACACGCCCACGCCATGTTCCAGCGGGTCTCCGACCTGCTCGAACAGAAGGACGAGAGTGAGCTTGGCCGGATCGCTGCCTGTGGCCGCGGGACACGGGTCCGACTCGGAACGGGAAAGGGAGATGACCCGATCCCGACGAAGAAAGTCGGAACTCGCACGCCACGCACGCGTAGCGTTCCGGCGATCCATCTGCCCATTCGCGGCGGTGACCCCGGCTACGACGGCGTGACGAAGCTTCGGCTCCTCGCAGCACAGGCGGTCGTTGCGGACCTCAAGGACCTCTTCAAGAGGACCATCAAAGATCAAATCGCGCGCAGACACGAGCTCTCCAAGGAGCAAGAGCTCGCCCGCGCCTAGCACGGGAGGCACCTGATCCCCGCAATACAACTCACGCCCTGGTTTTCGCATCGCGAGAACCAGGGCACTATCTTTTTTTTACAATCTCGCTACGATTATTTGGTCGACGAAAAGCTCAAAGAAGGAGAGATGTAATGGAGCGCCAGGAGGAGTCCCCCGTCCCTACGACCCTGCGCTTGAAATGCGCAGAGAACCGAGAATACACCAAGGCGCTTTTGCTTCTTGGATCAGTCGGGATCGCAGTTCTCGTGGTCACGAAGCAATGGACGATCCTTGCAGGCCTTGCTGTCGGCATAGTCGCCCTCGGCATTCTCGGGGGCCTCTGGCGCCGCTGGCAGCACAACGACCCCATTCGGAGGATGGATCGCAATCTCCCCCGGATCAGCTTCGAGGAGGAGGCGTAAGGAGGATATTCACCAGACCGGTCACACCCGACCGGTCTTATATTTACAAGAAAAAAATGATTTGTCCTCTTGACAAAATCCAAAAAATGTGTATACTGTAAAACTGTATTGTCCACGGGGTCTTTTGACCTCAATCGCTCTTGTGAAAGGGGCACCAATGGATTTGTTCGCTGAACTGGAACGTCAGCTACTCGGGAACTTCCCAGGTTTCGCCGTCCGCGAAACGGGAGGATCCTCGGCCCTCAACGACATCGTCAACGCGACCCGCCGCCGGGCCGACGGCCTGGACCAGGGTGACCAGATGCTGGTCGACTGCCTGGGCGAGTTGACGCTGCACTGCCTCGAAATCGTGAACGACGACAAGGACGCAGACGACCCGCCCGCGACGATCAACGACCTCAATGACACGAACGTCGGCCGCTACTTCATCGCCGGCACCTTCGCCACCGCCGCGGATCGCCTGGGGATCAAGTACCTCCTGCCGTGGTTCAACAGCGCCTGCCGCGACCTCGTCGCTCGCGCCATGGAAGGCGGGAAGGACGAGATCAGCGAGCTCGCCGGCGCCATTCTGACCAACGTCATGCGTGGCAAGATCGCCACACCGGTGGTCAAGGCCTGTGACCTACCGCTCACCGGCCTCGCGATGGACGCAGCGGCTGGCCTACAGAAGCTGGTCACGGTCGTCGGAGCGGAGCGGTACAACGAGCTCCTGAAGACCGACGGCGGCGACACCCTGGACGAGCAGAAGTTCGACAGACACACCTGTCTGCGGCTGACGGCTGTCCTCGAGCGGCAGGACATGCTCAAAGCCCTGAAGGAGGCGCGTCGAGCGGTCATGGCCATTCAGCGCTACGCCAACGGCGGTGACCAGGAACTCGCATACCACTACGTGCACACCCTGGAGAAGGCCCTGGGCCTTCGCGAGAAGCCGACCGAGCAGGCTAACCCCGCGGCCAACGACGACGGCAACCCCGACTGGGTCAAGCCGATCCCTAATGCGACTCCGCCGAGCGGCCAGCGCGAACCCGCGCTCGCCCACTAGGCAACCCTGGAGGAACCCTCACCCGACCCGCGCGCAGCTCATCGCAGCAGCCGCGGGTCATTTCTTTCCCAAAACTTTTTTCAAAAACTGTCCCGTGTAACTCTCCGCGATTTTGGAAACCTGCTCAGGTGTACCACTTGCGATCACGCGGCCGCCCTCATCCCCTCCCTCCGGTCCCAGGTCGATCACATAATCCGCGGTCTTGATCACGTCGAGGTTGTGCTCAATCACCAGGACCGTATTGCCCTTTTCTACCAGCCGATTCAGGACCGTCAGGAGTTTTTGAATATCCTCAAAGTGCAGTCCTGTCGTGGGCTCATCAAGAAGGTATAACGTCCTGCCCGTGTCGCGTCGCGAGAGTTCTGTCGCGAGCTTGATCCGCTGCGCCTCCCCGCCCGAGAGCGTGGTTGCCGACTGTCCCAGTTCAATATATCCCAATCCAACATCGGCAAGAGTTTGGAGTTTGTTGTTAATTCGCGGAACCGGCGCAAAAAATGTAAGCGCCTCCTCGACGGTCATCTTCAACACGTCAGCAATCGTCTTGTCGCGATACTTCACGGACAGGGTCTCCTCGTCATACCGTTTTCCCGAGCACACCTCGCACGGAATGTACACGTCGGGCAAAAAGTGCATTTCGATTTTGATGAGCCCGTCGCCCTCGCAATTCCCGCACCGGCCGTCCGCGACATTAAAACTGAATCGCCCGGGTTGGTACCCGCGCATGCGCGCTTCTTTGGTTGCGGCAAACAGATCGCGGATATACGTGAACATGCCGGTGTAGGTCGCGGGATTTGAGCGCGGTGTGCGGCCGATCGGCGCTTGATCCACAATAATCGCCTTGTCAAAAAACGAGAGACCGTCAACTTTTTCATGTACGCCGGGCACGTCCAGAAGGCCGTGATACTGTCGGCTCAAAATTCGATAGAGCGTCTCATTAACGAGTGTGGACTTGCCGCTGCCCGACACTCCGGTGACGCAGCAGAATACCGACACCGGGAACTTCACCGTGATATTTTTTAAGTTATGTCCACTACACCCGGAGAGGGTCACGAATCCCCGCGGAGGACGGCGCCGCGAGGGAACGGCGATTTTTTTCTTCCCCGAGAGATACGCGCCCGTTAGGGAGTTTTTTGCTTTAAGCAAATCTTTTGTCGCGCCGGAGAACACCACGCTCCCACCATGAACTCCTGCACCCGGTCCGATGTCGATAACATGGTCGGCACCCCGCATCGTCTCCTCGTCGTGCTCGACCACGAGCACGGTGTTTCCGATATCGCGAAGGTTCTCCAGCGTCTCGATCAGCTTTTTATTATCGCGCTGATGGAGTCCGATGGAGGGCTCATCCAGGATATAAAGAACTCCACGGAGCTCGGAGCCGATTTGCGTGGCAAGATGAATCCGCTGCGCCTCACCGCCGGAAAGCGTGCCAGCAGAACGTGACAGCGTCAGGTAGTGTAGTCCCACGTTTTGAAGAAATGAGAGCCGATTGATGATTTCTTTAATCACCTGGCGCGCGATTTTCGTGTGCGTTTCGCTCAAGGTGAGAGACTCGATAAACAGCCGTGCGTCGCCGATCGAGAGGTCGGTTGTCTCGATGATGGACTTACCGCCGACCGTGATGGCGCGGCTCTCTTTTTTTAGTCGAGTACCGACACAGACGGGGCACACCTCCTGCCGCATGTACCTTCGAACCTTTTCACGCTTATCATCCGAATCCGTCGCCGCATACATACGCTTGAGCTGCGGGATGACACCTTCAAACGATCCGGCATAACGGAACGAGCTACCCGTCTTGAACTTCACATCAAAGTTTAACTCCGCGTCATCTCCATAGAGCACGAGCTTGATGACGTTTGCAGGCAACTCTTTGACGGATTTGAGCGGATCGAATTTGTAGTGTTTTGCGAGATTGAACAGAATCGTCCGGCGAAATCCGATCATCTGGTTCTGCCACGGCGCGATCGCGTCGACAAGCGGCAGCGACCTGTCCGGAATTACAAGATCCTCGTCAAACTCCGCAATCTCTCCCAGGCCATGGCACTCGGGACACGCACCCTGCGGCGCATTAAACGAAAACATCCGCGGCTGCGGATCGTCGATACTAATGCCGCAGTCCGGACACGCGAGCCTCTGGCTGAAAAATACCTCCTCCCATTTTTTTGCATTCACATTGTGCGCTGCTTCTTTGCGCTCGACGAGCAGAAGAAGAAATCCGTTCCCCCACTTCAGGCCCTGTTCAATGGCCTCCTGCAGTCGCGGCTTGATACCATCTGCGACTTCGAGTCGGTCGATCACCACCTCGATGGAGTGCTTCTCGTACCGCTTGAGAATGATGGACTCCGAACCGAGCGTGTATGCGACGCCGTCTGCGCGCACGCGCGTGAACCCCTGCCGCTTAAGATCGGTAAACAAATAGTCGTAGGTCCCCTTCCGGCTGCGAATGATCGGCGCAAGGATTTGAATGCGCGCACCGGAATACTCGGAGAGGATCTGCCTGGCAATGGTTGCCGCATCCTGGTGAGTTATTTTTTTTCCGCAATTCGGACAGTGTGGAATCCCGACACGCGCAAATAGGAGTCGCAGGTAGTCGTAAATCTCCGTGACCGTGCCCACGGTGGAACGCGGGTTTTGAGAAAGTTTTTTCTGCTGAATAGCGATTGCGGGCGAGAGACCCTGAATCGAGTCGACGTCGGGCTTGTTCATCACACCTAAAAACTGCCGCGCGTACGCTGACAGGCTCTCCACGTACCGCCGCTGTCCTTCCGCATAGAGCGTATCAAACGCGAG
>JBBTRP010000054.1:0-3505 GCA_038065125.1 Patescibacteria group bacterium | reverse complement strand
ACTCCGCTTTTCAAGAGCGGTGCACTAAACCACTATGCGACCCCTCCTTAGGGTTGCGTCGAAATCCTAGCATATCGTGCTGTATAGAAAAAGACCCCAGCGATTGCCACGGGGTCTTTTTATCTGTTTCTTTTTTTACTTCAACAACTCATCAATTGCGGCTTTCAACTCAGACTCTGGCACGGCGCCGGGGACGAGTTTTTTGGTGCCGTCGCTTTTTACGAGGATCGTTCCGGGTGTTCCATCAACTCCCGCTTCTTGACCCTCTGCAAGATCCTGCTGCACTTTTTTCGTAAACTTTCCGGTATCAAGGCAGGCCTTGAATTTTTCCTCATCGAGCCCGAGTTCTTTTGCGAGTGGGACGAGCTGGTCGTTAGCAAACCCAGTGCCGCCAGCGGTGGTCCGCTCAAAAACCTTGTCCAAATACTCCCAGAACTTATCGTTGCCGCCGATGTCTGCAGCGCACTCGCTCGCCTCCGCCTGCTTTGCCGCGTTTGCGTGAAAGCTCAGCGGAAAGTGGCGATACACCCACGCAACCTTTCCTTTATACTGATCGACAACTTGCTGTACGGTCGGGTGGAATCGTTTGCAGAACGGGCACTCGGTGTCCGAATACTCGACGAGCACAACTTTTGCGTTGCGGTCCCCACGGATATGGTCATCCTTTGAGACGGGCTTGAGCTTGCCGACGGTTGGTTGCGGCGGTACGCCTCCTGGCTGGCTTGGAGGAAGGGCTTGGGCTCCCGGCGCTGCGGCAAGCGTGCCGATGCTCCCGGCTTTTGCTGCCAAGAACGCTGTGGGAATCCCCATCACGACGAGCCCTGTCACCATCCCGGCCAAAAAAAGTTTGATCGGAGTGAGTGTGAAGGAAACAGTCATTGCTTTTGAAGGAGGTACGGCGGGTAGTGCCGCTTGATCGTCCGACGTGACCGCGTCAAAATCCGGGTCGTACGGAACCTGAGAGTCATGCTTCTGGTGTCCATGGTGCTCTGTCATAGGATCTCTGATGAAGTTAATAGATTAATGGTCTGCTCGATTATATCAAAACAGAGAAAACGGACAAGTGTCGCGATTAAAAGACGCCGATCTCTCGAAGCGCCTCGCGAAATGCCTTCAGTGCACGGCGCGCTTCTCCATGATTGAGGTGAAACGACGCGTCGTGCACCATTTTATTACGCAAGATATGCGCAGGCCAAACCCGCTGGATCTTCGGGTAGCGATACGCGATGAACTTGAGACGCTCGCCCAGTGTGCTACCTGAACAGCCGATGCTCTTGAGACCGTAATCTAAGAGTTTGTCCGCCTCCATGATCGCGACCTTCATGCTCATTTCGTCTTTTTTCCCCGCAAGCTCCTCCAGTGCGCTCCATCGTCGAGTAAGGTCCTCACGGCTCATACCAGAAAACTCCTCGCGTCGAAAAAGTTTTCTGAGACGAAACCCGACGACGACAAGAAGAGCAACGCATAGAACCCCTACGCCGATCCACAGGAACACTCCGGAAAAACTCCCACCATCCGATCCCGCTGTTTCGATCGGCTGGTGTTGATCGGCCGAAAAAAAATCTTCAGGCATTACTGCGCTCCGTTCATCAGTGGCGGCTTTCGCAGGTGCCACTCGGTCGCCTTTTCATAGGCGTGCCCCACGCGCAACACGGTCGCATCATCAAAGTGCTTTCCTAAAATCTGGAGTCCGACCGGAAGGTCTTTTCCATCTCTGGAGACGAATCCGCACGGCACAGAAATCCCGGGAATTCCGACAATGTTAGCGGACACCGTAAAGATATCCGCAAGGTACATTTGGAGCGGGTCAGACGCCCGCTCGCCAAACCGAAACGCCGGCGTTGGCGAGGTAGGCGCAAGAATCACGTCGCACGTTCGAAAGGCGTTATGAAAATCGCGCGTCACCATGACACGGACTTTCTGAGCTTGCTTGTAATAGGCATCCGTGTAGCCAGTACTCAGTGCATACGTTCCCAGCATAATACGACGGCGCACTTCCGGTCCCAGCCCCGCTTGGCGCGACTGCGTGTAGGTCTCCAGGAGCGTGGCCGCCCCCGTTGATCGCGCTCCGTATCGAATGCCATCGAATCGCGCCATATTCGCGCTCACTTCGGAGGGCATAATAATATAGTAGACCGAGAGCGCGTACTTTTCGTGTGGTAGAGAAACATCAACCAGCTGCGCGCCCAGCGATTCGTACACCTCCGCTGCCGTGCGAATGGTTTTTTCAACATCTTCGTCCGTCCCTTGGCCGAAATACTCTTTCGGAATGCCAATACGCATGCCCTTGATGCCGTCTTTGAGTGAAGGTGAAACCGGCTCGGTGCTGGCTCGCGCTGAACTTGAGTCGCGCCGATCAGGTCCCTTGATCGCATCAAAAAGTAGCGTGGCGTCGGCAACGGTTTTTCCGAACGGCCCTATCTGATCAAGCGAAGACGCCATGGCGACCAACCCATACCGCGAGACCATGCCGTAGGTCGGCTTGAATCCAACTACCCCGCACAAAGATGCGGGTTGGCGAACCGATCCGCCGGTGTCAGACCCGATGGCCGCAATACACTCATCCGCAGCGACCGCGACGGCCGAACCGCCCGACGATCCCCCGGGCACGCGGCCGGTGTCCCAAGGATTTTTCGAGGGACCGTATCCTGAGTTTTCGGTTGACGCCCCCATCGCGAACTCGTCCAAATTGGTTTTGCCAACCATAACCGCACCGGCATTTTTGAGTTTCTCAACCACGGTCGCGTCATAGGTCCCCTGATAGGTATCCAAAATTTTTGACGCGCAGGTAGTGCGCACATTCTTCATGACGAGATTGTCTTTCAGTGCGATCGGAATACCCTCCAGAGGTTTAAGAGGAAGTTTTTTTCTCTGCTTCTCGTCGACTTTTTTCGCCTCTTGCCGAGCGCTCTCTTCCAGAACCGTCAAATACGCGTGAAGCTCTTCATCCGTGGACGAGATTTGCGAAAGACAGCTCTCAACGAGTTCGGTACACGAAAACTCTCCTTTCTGGAGACCGTCGTGCGCTTGGCGAATTGTCAGGGTGTTTAAAGACATATCGTTAAATCGAATTCGTGACAACTTCTTCACGTGTTCGGTCAGTGTTTGATTGTATTACACCACCGCCTCGACGCATACTCTTTTTTATAACCTCATCATAGTACCACTTCTGCGCACGGACCATCATGAATAAGGGTTCGGTTTTTGACAAATGCACTGACGCAAATACCACCTCGTGCGTTCCGTCTTCACGTTCAATGGGAATTGAATGGGGGGCACTCGCTGCCGTGTGGCCCGCTTTGACCGTATTCACTTTCAGCGATGGACTGCACGACATCTGTGAGCGCGGATCCTCACTATGACTATTCCTATGCCAAATCCCACCGCCATGCCCCACAACCGTATGAAGTGTTGCAAGATTCACGCTGAGCCGATACGCGGCGACCTGAACGGCAGCAGGTTCGTCCACAAGAATTGATTTCATTTCAGGCGTGAGATATGAGCT
>JBBTRP010000053.1:0-1693 GCA_038065125.1 Patescibacteria group bacterium | reverse complement strand
CATCGATCACCTCTTCCGTATTGCCGGAATACGAGCTCAAGATAACGAGCCTGCTTAGTAGCTCCTCATCGGAAAGCGCGGGCAATCCGTAATCGCGGTGAATCATGATATCCAATGCGGGCCTCCCGGTGTTCAAGAGTCCGGCGGCAAGATGCGATCCGCCCATGCCCGCAACGATGAATTTTACCTTTTTGACAAGATGCTTCTGATTTTGAATCTCAGGTTCGTACGAAAATTGCTGATGAAAGTTTTTTATCGCGTCATGCATCATATGCCGAATTATTTTGATTATGAATTTATTTGCAGTACCTCCATGAAGCAGTGCCGGCTTTATTCGATGAGCGCATTCCAGTCGGCCGCGAATCGCTCTATGCCCTTTGTGGTGAGCGGGTGTGAAATGTCGAATGATGTCCAGTCGGCATCAAGATCGAGTGTGTGCCATTCGAGTGGCGCCAACGTGTCGGTCGTGTCTCGCGATTCTGCTTTCGGCGGCGTAAGGGGCATACCAACTGCCGCCCACTCCTGAAGAATGCTGGACGGAACCGTGATGATATCCGCGCCGTGTGCAAACGATGACTGCATATGGTCCAGCGTGCGGATACTTGCCGCCAGAAGTTGTACATGCCCGTCGCCAGCCTGATGCATTCGAGCGATATGTTCGATCAGATCAAGTCCCCGAACATGAACATCATCAAGCCGTCCGATGAACGGCGAAATGAATACTTGCCCCGGCGTTGCACCGCGCGTTGCCGCATAGACAGCCGCCGCTTGCGCCTGTGAAAAACACAGTGTCAAATTCACGCGCATCCCCTCTTTCACCATTTCTTCCGCCGCGCGCAGACCCTCCGAAGTGATCGGGAGCTTGATATGCGCGTTCGGAATCCACGCATACATCTCCTTTCCTTGCGCAATCATTTCTCGCGCGGAGGTCTTATCATCCGCATACACCTCGACGGAAACGGAACCGTGCGGAATCAGAATTGAAATGCGCTCGACAACATCACGATAAAAAGAATACACTTCTTTTTTTGTGAATTTTTCGCTGCGAGCAAGGCGCTGCCGGGCTTCCGGATTTTTTGAAATGAGTGTCGGATTTGTGGTCTGTCCGTCGAGGAACCCAAGCGTGGCGATCATGTCTTTCGTCTCGCTCGGATCTCCGCCGTCAAGAAATATTTTTGTTGTAAGATGTTCCGGTTTCATATGTGAAAGAGTTTTTTAAATCCCTGAGACACGAATCTTCATCCAGAGGACTCCGAGCGTGTTATCGCCTGTTCCGTTCGGGCCGATGCCCCAAAATAAGTCGACTGGTGAGTTTTCCTTGATTGTCCGCGTTCCGGTTCTTTCAAGCGCACTTCGCACATCCTCATGCTGTGCTGCCTTTGCCCGCAAAATTTCTTCCATCACGGAAACTCGTTTCTCGATCCAATCCTGTGGTCGCGTGTTTGTATTCGCATTCGCAATTTCCTTTGCGATATGCGGGCTTGATGCATGAAAAATGCGCTCGGCGACTGCGGGGTTGCTTTCAGAAAATTTTTTCCACTGGAATGCATGCTCTGCGGTCGGAAAATCTCGCCCCCATATCCGAACTCCATGCGCAGAAAAATTATCAAGCGGATAAAACGCCGGGGTGAAAAAATACACCTCGCTCTCCGTCTCTCGATTCAATTCATTACTCGATGCGGGATACATTATC
>JBBTRP010000052.1:0-26140 GCA_038065125.1 Patescibacteria group bacterium | reverse complement strand
GTGGCACTTTCTGGAAACGTACTGGAAGTCGCGCGTTGCAAAAAAAATCCCATCGCGCGGAATCATGCCGAGAACGACAAAAGCGGTCTCGACGTTCACGCCGGAGAAGAATCTCCGCGAGCTGCGGCAGGTCCGGTTTGTGAATGTGGAAAACTACGTCTTCAAAAACGAGATCGATATCTACGGGGACTCCGTCTCGATCATCTCGCTCGTGCGTGGAAGCGAGCACGGCGTGATCATACGCAGCAGAAATATCGCGGAAGGGTTGAGTTCTATCTACGAGCTCGTCTGGAGCTGCGCGAGGGAGCGCTAACGCAGCTGAATTTTTGTAAAAAAACGTTTGCCTTTTTTAAGGACTGCGCCTTCGTGGGTGAGGGCTGGCACGAATGTTTCGGATGAAATCGGCTCTTCGTCCCAGGTGACACCACCCTGTTTGACGAGCCGGCGGGCGTCGCTTTTGCTTGCGGCAAAACCTGCGGCAACCAGAATTTCAACGATTGTAAGTCCTTGTCGCAGCTTGAGTTCGGGAATATCTGCGGGTGTCTCGTGTTTCCGGAAAAGCGAAATGAAATGCTCTTCCGAGGCTTGCGCCGCATCCGCTCCATGGTAGAGCGTGACAATTTCTCGCGCCAATCGCATTTTTGCATCGCGCGGATTTGCGTCTTCGGTAAGTTCTTTTTTTATTTTTTCGATCTGGGAGAGCGGCATGCGCGTGCAGTGGGTGAAGTAGGAGACGATTACGGCATCGGGAATGGTCATGACTTTGCCGTGCATGTCTTGGGCTGAGTCCATGAGATTTATGGTGTTGCCCCACGATGAGCTCATTTTACGGCCATCGGTTCCCAGAATGAGATTAGTCATGATAATAGACTGTGGTTTCTGGCCGTAGTCTTTTTGCAGGTCTCTACCGGCGAGAAGGTTGAACCGCTGATCAGTGCCGCCGAGCTCGACATCGGCCTTGACCATAACACTGTCATACCCCTGCATCAGGGGGTAGAAGACCTCCCGCAGGGAGATGCGCCCGCCCTCATCGAGTCGTTTTTTGATATTTTCTCTGTTGATAAACGGTGCAAGCGAGAAGACGTCGGCCTGGCGAAGAATCTCGCGGTACCCGGGGTTCTCAAGCCACTCGGAGTTGTAATGAACCTCGACTTTATTCATGTCGAGAATTTTCCCCGCCTGGTCGAGATAGGTGTTCATGTTTTGCTTCACCTGGTCAGTCGAGAGTTTTGGCCGCTCAGTATCTTTGTCGGAGGTGTCTCCGATCTCGCCCGTGAAATCACCAACAATAAACACAACCAAATGCCCGAGCTCCTGGAAGTCGCGGAGTTTGAGTAGGACGACGCCACGACCAATGTGTAAATTCGGACTCGTTGGGTCGATCCCGAGTTTCACGCGGAGTTTTTTTCCGGTGAGAAGGGCGCGCTCCAGGTCGTCGCGGCCGATCACCTCCGCGACGCCGCGAGTCAGGAGCTCCTCGATTTTCTTTTTGTCAGCTTTCATAGTGGTTTTTATCGTAGAATTTTTTGCTGCTTTTCAAGTTTACGGATGTGCTCCTCGTGCTCGGCAAGCTTTGCGCGCTCTTTCTGCACGATGTGGGCGGGCGCCTTTTGAGTAAACTGAATATCATCCAGTCGCGTGGTTATGATTTTCATAAAAATTCGGATGCGTTCTATCTCTGCGCCCAAACGTGCTCGCTCCTCCTCAATTTTGAGCATTCCCAGGGGCAGGTAGACCTCGATATCCTCTACTTTTAGAAAGAGGGCGTTGGTCGGCCGCTCCCCGCTCTCCATAACCGTGATAAAATCAAGGCGACAGAGGGACTGGAGTAAGTGGGAGTTCTGGGTGAGGAGCTGTGCCTTGTCACGAGAGAAGAACACGGCTTGGATCTTTTGACTTGCCGCGATCGCATTTTCGGCGCGTGCGTTCCTGATCGCCTGAACAAGTGAGCGGATCGTATGAAAGTCGCGCTCGGCCGTCTTTACGACCCCTTTGTTCTCTGCCGTCGGCCACTCGTGCACCATCAGAAGCTTAGGTGAGTGCTTTTTTTCGCCCTTTATTTCAGAGAGCGGGTGGATTTGCTGATACAGAACCTCGGTCACAAATGGGGCAAATGGGTGCCAGAGCGTGACCAGTTTCTCCAGGATTTCAAGGAGAATCCATTTCTTTCCCCCCTCGATTTTCGCAATTTCCAGATACCAGTCTGCAAGGTCATCCCACGTAAATGCACGAAGCTCTTCTGCTGCATGTGAGAAGCGCGACGACTCCAAAAGCACGGCTACTTCTGCGATAGTTCTATTAAGCCGAGATAAAATCCACGCGTCTGCAAGTGTTTTAGTTTTTTTCTTTGAGGTCTCCTCGTCGGGCAGTGCCAGAATGAAGCGACTAACATTCCAGAGTTTATTGACGAAATTCCGGTAGCTTGCGATTTTCTCCTCGTTGAGGAGGAGATCGTTTCCCGGGGTGACTCCGACGAGCATGCTCAAACGCAGGGCATCGGTGCCGTATTTAGGGATCACATCGAGCGGATCGATGAGGGTCTCCTCGTGCGACTTGCTCATTTTTTTACGGTTGAGATCCAGCACCAGGCCATGAAGATACACCTGTTTGAACGGCGCTTCCCCAAGCGCGTAGCGCGACATCAGGATCATGCGCGCGACCCAGAAAAAGATGATGTCATAGCCCGTCTCAAGTACCGACGTCGGATGAAAGCGTAAAAGATCACCTGTTTTCTTGATTTTTCCACCTTTCTCTGTTGCGGTTTTCGGCCAGCCAAGCGTTGAGAAGGTCCACAATCCCGACGAGAACCAAGTGTCCAGGGTGTCTTGGTCACGTCGCAAGGCCGTATTCGAGCATTTTGAGCACGCTGCTGGTGGTGTGACCGAAACGATCGTCTCTCCGCAGCCGCCGCTTCCCTTCTCGCAGTAATACACCGGCAGTTGGTGACCAAACCAGATTTGGCGTGAGACGCACCAGTCGCGCAAATTCGTTATCCAGTTGAAGTAGGTTTTCTCGAAACGTTTCGGGATGATCTCTGTTTTTCCCGACTCGACCGTCTCAAGCATGAGCTCTTTAAGAGACGCGTTGTGGCGCTTGATTTTGGTGTCTACACTGACAAACCACTGCAGCGAGATGTATGGCTCGATGACGGTGTCGCATCGATAGCAGATGCCGACGGAGTGAGTGAGCTCCTCGATTTTTTCCAGAGCGCCGGTTTTTTCGAGATCTTTAACGATCACCTCGCGCGCCGCAAAGCGATCCATGCCTTGATAGGAGGCGATTGGCGAGATGTCGACCCCCGCTTTTTGCAGCTCGGAAAGGTCGACTTTGCCGGAGTCGTCAAAGATTTTAAGAGTTTTGAGATGGTACTTTTTCCCCAAATTGAAGTCGTTGAGGTCGTGAGCCGGGGTGACCTTGAGCGCCCCGGAGCCAAAGTCCTTTTCCACATGACTGTCCGCGATCACGGGAATTTCTCGGTTCTCAAGAGGCAGAACCGCCACTTGGCCGACAAACTCCTTGTAGCGTATGTCGTCAGGGTGAACCGCGACGGCAGCGTCTCCCAGCATGGTCTCCGGTCGCGTGGTTGCAACGGTAATGGAGGCGTTCGTGCCTCGAATCGGATACTTTATAAAATAAAGCTTTCCCGCCTCTTCTCGGTGCTTAACCTCGTCGTCAGCGAGGGTCGATGTGCAGCGAGGGCACCAGTTTACAATGCGGTAGTCGCGGTAGAGAAGCTTGTCTTGGTGCATGCGCACGAACATTTCAGAAACGGCCCGCGAGAGCCCCTCATCAAGGGTGTATCGCTCGCGAGACCAGTCGCAGCTCGATCCCAATTTGCGGATCTGACCGCGAATAATGCCACGGGACTCCTCTACGTAGGCGTTAATCCGTTCAAGAAAGGCCTCCCTGCCGAGTGAGTGCCGCGTTTGTCCTTCTTTTTCAAGGATTTTCTCGACTTTGTTTTGTGTTGCAATTGACGCGTGGTCGGTGCCCGGAAGCCAGAGTGTTTGCTCGCCTTTCATCCGGTGGTATCGAATCATGAGGTCTTGCAGCACGAGCATCATCGCATGACCGATGTGGAGCGTGCCAGTCGCGTTGGGCGGCGGCATGGCGATGGAAAAAGCTTTTTTTGATTTCGGCAGGTTGTCAGGATTGAAAAATCCCGATGCCTCCCACAGCTCGTAAATCTGATCCTCGTAATCCTTTGCCGAGTAAATTTTTGGTAGTTCCATAATAGTCAAACTACGCCAGATATTTTCTGGTTCTTTAGTAGTAGTGTACAATTTTGACACGAAACATCAAATTGCTTACGGTGAGCAGTAGACCATGGGCACATAGCTCAGGTGGTAAGAGCGACGGCCTTATAAGCCGTAGGTCCCTGGTTCGAGTCCAGGTGTGCCCAATTTCGTTGAATTACAAAACCCCGTCTTCGGACGCCCTGGGGAGTCAGATACGCTCCAATTGCCCTTCGCAAAAATCTGACCCCCCAGGACGCCCTCAAGAAGTTTCGTAATTCGCAGAACTTATTTATTTGTAACAATGTTTCATATGGAAACTGTGATTTTTTGGGGTGTGGTGGTTGTTCTCGTTCTTGCCGCTCGAGGTTTCCGGGTGATCAATCAGTATGAACGCGGGGTGATCCTGACGCTTGGAAAGTACTCAGGTACGCGTAATCCTGGCCTTACGTGGATTTTTCCTGGGATCCAGAAGCTCTTACGCGCCGACTTGCGCCTGACGACCATCGATATTCCAAAACAGGAGGTGATAACACGAGATAACGTGCCCGCTTACATCAACGGAGTCGTATATTTCCTCGTAGAAAAGCCGGAAAACGCCCTTCTTGGGGTTCAGAATTACGTCTATGCGATCTCGCAGTACGCACAGGCAGCGCTCCGTGATGTGATTGGCGGGGTTGAGCTTGACGCACTTTTGACTGAACGGAACAAGATTGCAGATGAGATAGAAAAAATCGTGGAGGCGGAAACGAGCGGATGGGGGATCAAAGTTCACTCGATTAAAATTCAGGACATAGAGCTTCCGGCTGATATGAAGCGTCTCATGGCTAAACAGGCAGAGGCGGAGCGAGAGCGTCGAGCGGTCGTCATCCGCGCTGAGGGAGAACTGACGGCGTCGGAGAACTTGAAAAAGGCGGCGCAGAATTTGACTTCGATTCCGGGCGGACTCACTCTGCGAACCCTGGCGACGATTGAGGGCGCTGACAAGGCGACGATCTTTGCGCTGCCAATCGAGGTACTCGAGGGCATCGCGTCGTTTGCCAAAAAAAGTCAGTGAGTGGGATGATTGAGCTTGATCAGCGTTCGGTCGGGATCGATGAGGTTGGGCGCGGTGCGTGGGCTGGTCCGATCGTCGGAGCTGCGGTTTTTTTTCCAAAAAAAATTTCTGTTCCGAAGTCGGTTCGCCTGATGGACTCAAAGCTTCTCACAAAAAATCAAAAAATGTGTTCAGACCAATTCATTCGTGAGCACGGGGTTTTCGTTATAAAATCAGTTTCTTTGAAAACGATGAGTCAAAAAGGTGTTCAGGAGGCGAACAAAAAAGTTTTTGAATTGTGTGTAGGGGCAATGAAAAAAAAGTTAAAAAATTCGAAAGGAATTTCTTTTTTTATCGACGGACTACGGCCAAAAAATTTTTTTCTTACTGCCCATTTCATTCCTCACGGGGATAGACTTCATCAGACAATTGCCGCGGCATCCATCATCGCAAAAGTTGCACGTGATCAGATGATGACCGCACTTTCAGAGCAGTATCCGCAGTACGGCTTTGAGCGCCACGTCGGATACGGTACGCGAGCACATTACGAAGCCCTCCTCAAATACGGCCCCTGCCCCATTCACCGTCGCTCCTTCGCCCCGATCAAAAAAATACTTGCAGCCCGCGAGGCGGAAGCCAATAGTTATGAACACCATAACAACGAGAGTGTGATAAAATAACCTCTAACCTCTAACCTCTAACCTCTAACCTCTAACCTCTCCCCATGCCCGAAACAATCCTTCGCGGCGGCACAGCCCTTCTGGATGCTGAAAAAATTTTAACCCGGCTTGGAATAGCAGAGGGTATGATTGTTGCCGACCTCGGTTGTGGAGGTGGAGGGCATTTTGTTGCGCCTGCATCTCGACTCGTTGGGCGGACGGGCCATGTGTACGCGGTCGACATTCAGAAAGCGGTTCTTCACACGGTGGAAAGCAAGTTACGCCTCCAGCACGTGACTAATGTTGATTTAGTGTGGTCAGACCTTGAAAAGCTTGGGGCGGCTTCAATTCCCAGTGCGTCATGCGACCTGGCGCTTGTAGCAAATGTTTTGTTTCAGAACAAAGATCACGCTGCAATCCTGAGTGAGGCGTTGCGTTTTATTAAACAAGGTACAATTCTCGCGGTACTGGATTGGAAGAAGGCCGCCTCGCCGCTCGGTCCGTCACTCGACCTGCGAATCGACCCTTCTGTAATCAAAGAGCTTGGTATCAAGGCGGGCGCAACATTTGTTGACGAGTTTGACCCCGGAGCATATCATACGTGTCTAGTCTTCAGAAAAAATTGAGTCTGGTGAATAATGATTCACTGGACTCATCCCGAGCGACAGTCGAGGGATCCAGTGATTATTTGTAAGAGGGTATCATCCGCCGATCACTGCCAGGGCAGGTAATTTATAAGCATTTTTCTACGGTTTCAAATTAATTATGGATATCAATCGTTTTTTTGATCTTCTCTACTGGCTCAACCTTGAGCCGTCACCACTGCGTCTGCGGATCGCAATTTTTTGGGCATCAATTTTTGGTTTTTTTATTCTTCTGAAGGTTTTCGGGCGAACCATTTACTTTAACTATAAAAAAGACCTGACCGCTCCGGAGAAGAATCTTTTGTTTAAAATCGAGAGTATGCTTTTAACCATGGGGTTTTCCGGGATTGCGTGGACCTTTTTTGCGTATGAGGCCTTGCCGATCCTCTCATCACGGCTGTGGATGATATTTTGGGTGATCGGCCTGGTCGTGTGGCTTTATTTTATCCTGCGGTATGCGCTGGTTGAGATGCCGCCAAAGATTTCTGGCATTGTTCAGAAAGAAAAATTTGAAAAATATCTTCCCAAAAAAGGAAGAGCGCGCGGGTGAGCTAAGCCAGTCTCTTGGAGTAAGAGGTGAGCAAGAGGCAGCTAGGTATCTCACGAAACACGGGTTTCGAATTCTTGAGAAAAACTATCGAGTCAAGGGCGGGGAGATCGACATTATAGCCAACGATCACCACGACCTTGTTTTTGTAGAGGTTAAAACGCGCAAGTCGGTTGCGTTCGGATATCCCGAGGAGTCGGTCTCCTTTACAAAGGAACTGCGGATAGCGCGCGCGATTCGACACTACCTCATGCGGTTCCGCGCAGAACCCGCGTATCGGGTTGATATCGTGAGTATCGTTTACACTCGTGGACTCACTCTGCCATCGGAAGTTTTACACATCCCAGCAGTGCTCATGAGGGTGGAGATTTGACCAATATCTTTTTTGTGGATAACTAAGCCTAAAAATATATTTACGGATGTGGTATACTTAGTCTAACAATGTGAATAACTCGCAAGCGCTCGTGTCGTCGAACCATGGGTGACCGCGAGACTCAACTGTTTTATAAGAAAAATATCAACTAATGAATTTAATTTTATGAGAGAAAAAGTATTTCGGTTTCTGGCCAAGCTCTCCGTCTTCCTCACGATATGGACGGCGGTACTTGGAGCAGGCTCCTCTGCGCACGCCGCAGGGATGCTCTATATGCGCGACGTGATGGCGCGCTTGCAGACCTCAACGTCCGGTGAGCATACGATCACATTTCAGCTTCCTGCTGCCATTGCCGTGGGGGGGCAAATAGACCTTCGTTTCACAACCTCAACGGCGGGGCAGTCAAATTTCACTTTCGCGGCAGGTGCTTCGACAACACGAGATATTGACATTACCACCTCAACCGCTACTGGTACGGGCATGAATGCTAGCGTTGATACCTGTACAGGAACGTACGCAGAAAGAAATCCAGTCACGACAACCGCAACGACTGCTGATGGAAACTTCTGGGGGTTTACATCGTCTGTTCAATCGGGTGGATTTACTATCACACTCGATCAACCGACTACTGTTGCCCTCCCCATCAATACTTGTGTTCGGGTTCGCATTGGGGATAACACATCTAATTCGAGTGATGTTGATTTGCTTACAAATCCCGCTTCAACGACCAATACGAGCACGCAGCTGTACTTGACCATATCAAACTCAGCCGATAGTGGAGCGCTTGCGTATGCGATCGTTACTGACGATCAACCTTTGGCAAACGCGACCAATACGCCGTCAATGACAGCTGATTTTGATGTGCAGACGACCGCATGTACTGCGACAACCGCAATTACGGGTTCGAGCGTGGGGACCATGAATTTTTACGATCTCCGAGCAGATGGTGTAGTAAATACTCGGTCGATATTATGTACGAGAATCACTTCGAATGCGGTAAATGGAGTGACGGTTCAGATGCGATCAGCGCTTGGTCAGATGACAAGCACCGCACTGGGCAGGACAAGCGCATTTCCAGCAGCGGCGCAAACAGGAGCTGGGGTTTCGACGACTGTTAATGTTGGTTCATTAACATCAGGTATCAATACTTCGACCGAGGCATATGGGTACTGTTTGATTGACGATGCTAACAGCACCGGTACGGGGAGTGGCGTCACGCCAGCCTCTGCAGCATTCAGCTTCTCTCAGAACGTAGCATCTGGTACCTGCACAAACGATAGTACAGATGGACTGGTAACAACTGGCGAGAGCTTCAAAACGCTGACGGACTCACTGCAGCCAGTATGGACATCGTCTGGAGCAGTATACAGATCCTATGCGAATTTCGTTCTGAAGGCGGCAGTAACTGCGACCACACCGGCTGACAACTTGTACGCCGACACGATTACGGTAATAGCGTTCGCAACGTACTAAATCAAGATAAGCCCGATCGTCTTATCAAACAATGACCCATGCGCATATGAAACAGTTCCTTTATCGTGGTATAGTCAGTGCGGTTGGCGCCTTTTTACTCGGAGTCCTTCCGGCAGCCGCTCTCACAGTTCAGCCGGTCGTGATTGATGACATCACCGCAAGTCCTGGTGAGACCGTGACGAGGGCGGTGAGGGTTAAGAATGACGCGTTAGGAGAAGTGAAGTTGAAGATGAGCATTTATGATGTCGAACCAGGGGACGATACAGGTTTTCCTAAGTATCTTACAAAAAGTCCCGAATCGACGCTCGCGAATTGGATTAATCCAAACCTTTCATCAGAAATTATCCTTAAGGGAGGTGAGACTGCAGATGTTCCCCTTATAATTGCTGTCCCAAAAAATGCCCCCCCCGGCGGCCATTATGCGGGCGTCGCATTTGGATCTGTCAGTACGACAGAGCAGGAAGGAGTTTCTGCCGCGGTTTCAGGCCAGACAGCGGTCAATTTGGCGCTTGATGTGAGGGGGGATGCTGTTGAAAAAGGTGAGCTCATGAAGTTTTCGACCGCTGATGGTGGGTCGAAATATGGCAAGCTCCCGATTGAGTTTGTCGTAAAGGTCAACAACAGCGGAAATCGGCACTTCAAACCAACCGGAACCATTGAGGTGACTAACATGTTCGGCAAATCGGTGGCCTCGCTTGCAGTCAACAACGTGAGCCCTGGCGGGAACGTTCTGCCGAAAGCAAACCGTTCGTATACCGTAAAATGGGATGGGGGATTTGCGTTCGGTAAGTACAACGCGCACCTCTCGCTCAATATGGGCAAGGCGGGCAGCGCTCAGGCAGACTTCAGCTTCTGGGTGCTTCCGGCAGGTCTCCTCGTCCTCTGGCTTGTCATCGCTCTCGTCATCATCCTGATTCTTGCACTCCTCATCAAGAACATCATGATGGGCATGGCAAAAAAGCCTGCAGCGTAGAAGAAGGTTTTCTCCAGTAAAGTAAATGAATCTCCCTCCAATCGGAGGGAGATTTTGTTATGCTATACTGACAGATATGTTCTCACTCGGAAGAAATTTTTTGGTATTCGGCGTGGTTCTTCTTTTTTCTCTGTGCGCCCTTCAAGGAGTGCAGGCAGCGCGAGTGCATGACATCTCATATAGCCTTGCTCCTTCCACGGTCTCTGTCGCCGCAAATCACACCCTCATTTTTCAAACCAAGAGCGTCATTTTATCCGGCACCATCAGACTTCATTTGAAAAATGTCGCCTCGTCATTCGGATCGATCGGAGTGAATGATCTGGACCTCTCATACGGATCATCGATGGCGGGAAGCACCCAAACACAGCTCGCCCTTGCTACAACCCCAACCGAAAGCTCATGGACTGTTTCTTTCGATACCGCAAACAGGATCATTACCTTCACCTATCCGTCATCGGGGAGTGCAACCATCCCCGCGGATCAATTCGTCAACATCGCAATCGGCACGCACGCTTCAAATCAGGCATCGGGCTTGAACCAGATGACGAATGCGGCAACAACGGGCAGAAAAGATGCGGCTCTTTTTGTTGGGACAGATGCGCACCTTTTCTCGGTCGGTCTCTTTTCGGACGCAGCGCTCTCAATTCCGAACGTCTCATACCCTGCGTCAACCCAGGCGGAAACCCCAGCACCCCCGCCCGCTATTCCGGTTGCAGCGCTCACGGGGGGTGGCACGACACAATCTCAAACTCAGACAAACACGCAGCCCATCCAACCGCCGACCGCCTCGCAGGACTCCTCGACTACGGAGGGGAGTACCACAAAGTCGGGCACTGACGCAACCACCCAGGCCCCGGTACGAAGTGTACGAGAGACCGTGCCGCCACGCGCACCGTCGCGTGTGACTGCGCGTATTGACTCAACTAACTCCGGTACGGCAGTGATCGAGTGGTCAAATGATAGCTCGGGAGTATCAAAACTGATTCTTGAGCGAAAGATGGGCGTTAGTGGCGTATTTGCTCTTATGCGGGAAGTGCGCCCAAGTGCGCTGAGTACATCTGACACCGGCCTCCCGACGCAAACGTTCGCGACCTATCGTCTCAAGGTGATCGGACCTGACGACACGTTCGTATACTCTTCTGAGGCAAGCGTTACGACTCCTCCTAAACCTCGTCCGCGTCCAAGTGCACCAACCGCGTTGGTGGCTGTGGCGCAAGCCGGAGCGATCACGCTCACCTGGACCGATACGTCGACAAATGAAACCGATTACGAAATTCAGCGTCGCCGCGTTCAAGATGTGGACTTTGAGACTGTAAAAATTATCAAGACCGGGCTGGTGGGGCGATCTCCATCATTTACGGATACGGAAATTGTACACGGTACGAACTATGTGTACCGCGTCAGGGCGCTTAACGATGCCGTCGCAAGCGGATTTTCAAGTGACGCCGAGGTAGCACTCTCTAGTGATTCCGGTATCACTTCGCCTCCACTTCCGAGGCCCGCACCAGCGACTCCGATCGGAGTCAAAACAATTGCCGACTCACATCAGCGTGCATCACTCTCGTGGACCGATACGTCAGAAAGTGAGGTTTCATTTCAAATTCAGCGCGATCCGAAGTTTCCCGAGGGAATTGGAGACGCGAGCGGTGCAATAACTCTAGCCGCAAACTCGACATCCTTTCGGGATCTCACGGTCGAACCCAACACGCGCTACCAGTATCGTGTGCGCTCCGTGAACGAGTCAGTTCGCAGAGCAGGTGAGAACTATTCCGAATGGGTCAGTGTTGCAACACCCCTTCCGCCTCCTCCGCCACCCCCTCCGCCCACACAGCCCGCGGAGCTCACGGTCTCCTCGGTAACTGCGAGCGCCGTTTCCCTCTCGTGGGAAGCGGTCATTGGCGCCGATTCGTATACGCTGCAGCGCCGCGGCCCCGGACAAACTCAATTTGCCGACCTCGTCTCCTTTCCCCCTGATCGCGTCGAGTATATCGATCGGACCGTCGAGGGCGAGTCTGTGTACGCCTATCGCTTGATCGCGACAAATGAGGCAGGCTCGAGCGTACCTTCCGATACGATCATCGAAAAGACTCCCACGCGCGCGTTCGATCGAAAAAAAGTGCAAGTGACCTTTGCTCCACCCGCCGTGCAGAGAACAATTGATGCAAAACTGGGCTCAACAATGGAAACAAAGAGCAAGCAGGGAGGCGGTATAGCGATTGTCGTTCCTCCGGCAGTGAGAGCGTTTATTGAAGGGGAAGACGGAGAAGATAGTGAAGAGCGCGCTCGTACGGTAGTGGATACCCCGCGCCTGCCTCAAGATACACAGCAATTGGTTGGGGGCACTTCTTCCACGCTCACGCAGCAGATACAAAGCGCACCAACTCCGGCGCAACCGGACAAACCCTCAACAAGCTCTTTTGGCGGTGGCAGCGCGCTCGTGAATCGCGATGAAATCAACCTCACGATCCGCGCGCTTGCGCCCACCGCATCGCTCGTCGAAGGGCAGTTCGGATCAAGTGCTCTGATAGACAAAAAGCCAGGCGACCTGAGATCAGCTGACGGCATCGGGCCGCTCTATGTGATCGGCGCAACCATGAACTCGACTGGCGCAGTATCAGTCCGGCCGCAGCCCAAGACTCGAACAGCTACAAGTTTCTTCTCACGGATTCAAACGGCATTTGCCGCACTCTTTAAGATCGGATCTGACCGCGCTTTTGCGCAAGAGACTTCTCAGTCGGGCGGCGCGCTGTTTCCTTCCTACCAAACGAGTCTGCCAGTCACAAAATTCGATCCGGGACTTTCGTATGTGTTTACTTATTCGCGTGAGGATGTGGTGAACGTTGATGAGAAGACTATCCGCCTCTACTCATGGGACGTTGCGGAGGACGCGTGGATTCCCGAACGATCGGCTGTTGATACACAGACACGGACCGTGACCGCGCAGCTTGGACATCTCTCAATCTTCCGGCTCTTTGGCGAGGCGCTCGGGATACCCGCATCCGCAAAAAAAGAAATTATCGTCGTCCCCTCCGCGGCCATCGAGACCATCGAAATGGAAATCACCTCCGCGGATTTCAATCTGTTGGAGACCACAACCCAAGAGCCAATCACGATCGCGAAGAAAAAGTTCTACACCACCCCCAATACGGAACTCTCGATGTGTATCCCGGGGAAGATTTTCAAAAAACCAATCAAGAAACTTATCCTCTCTGTCGGCTCGGTTCGCTATCCGTTGAAGTATCAGAAACAAAAAGATTGTTTCAGCGCGCTCATCACCATCCCGTCTGCACGCGGCGCGCAGGATGTCATTCTCAAGATCGTCTATATTGACGACCAGATTCAGCAGATCCGTCTGGAGACCGAGATTACCGGAGAGTTCGAGGCGCGCCTCCTCACGACCGTGGTTCCGGCCGCACAGCAGGTGCAAGAGGCCGCACGCGTCACGAATGCGGCGGTGAAGGTGACGGTTGAGAAGTCAGAACCCGCGCTGCAGACCGCGGCAATCGCGACGGTGCCGGTGGTGACCGCCGCAAACCCCGCAATCCTCTCAAACTCCCTCAATCTTTGGACCTACTTCCATCACCTCCTCCTGTGGCTCCTCTCGATGCTGGGCCTTCGAAAACATCGCCGTCCCTGGGGGGTGGTGTATCACGCAATCAGCAAAAACCCTGTGGATCTCGCGATCGTTCGTCTCTTCGAGGCAAAGACGAACCGCCTGATCGAGACGCAAGTGACAGACAAGGACGGGCGCTTCAGTTTTCTCCCCCCGCCGGGAGAGTATCTAATCTCGGCCGCGAAACTTCCGCTCCTGTTTCCCTCAACACTCGTCTCCGCACGCTCAGATGGCCCCTATCAGCATATTTATCGGCATGAGCCCTTCACGATCGCCTCGCAGGAGCAGATCGTTGACCTCAGTATCCCCTTGGACCCCCCGCCACTTGAGAAAAGCGGTGCGGCCGCATCCCCGCTCCAGTCACTACGCGTATTTTTGACCAACGTCTCTCGAATTTCACTGGTCGGAAGCTTTATTGTGAGTATTCTTCTGGCGCTCTATGCACCAAGCACGCTCAACACAGTCCTTCTCTTCATTAATTGGTTGTATGCATCACTTCAGATTTTCCTTATGGTTAAAGGGGAAAAGCCCTGGGGTGTGGTGTTTGACGCTCGCAGTTTTAAACCCCTCCCCCTGGCGGCCATCAGTATTTTTGACGGAAAGTCTCAGAAGCTTCTCCGAACGAGACTGACTGACTACTTGGGTCGCTTCTCGTTTTTAGCTCCTCCGGGCGACTACATCCTCTCGGTGAGCAAAGATGCCTATACATTTCCCTCAAAAAACAGCGAAAAAATAACGAAATACAAACATCCATACATCGGCGCGCCACTTCATATTAAAAAGAAAAACCAGATAGTGAGGGTCAACGTGCCGCTCGACCCCCAAAGCCAAGAGAAAAAGTCGGTTATATCCCCTCAAGTCGTTGGAGAAGGGGAAAAGTCGGAAGCACTAGTCCTCGACAGCAGCGCCGTGGGCAAAAAAAGGCTATAAAATAAAGGAGAAAAAAGAATTTTATCTCCTCAGCTTTCTTGCCTGAGAGGATAAAAAGTATTATAATTAAAAGAAGGATTGACTAATTTTTTTAATATGGCTCAAAAAAAGGCTGCAATGACGCAGAAGGAAAAGGACGCTCTCATTAGAGAGTTGACTAACGAGTTTGTCAGCACGCTTTCAAAGATTCAGAAGGACTACAAAAAGCTCATGGGTGAGGTCACCAAGGCGCTCGACGCACGTCAAATGCATCATTTAAGGGGTAAGATCACAAAGAAAGCTAAAAAATAGCATTTATATGGCGCGTCCCGACGATCAAGACCAAGTGCATGGCATTGGTGAGGATGATTACACCGCCGACCTCCCTGAATCCAGACAAGACACTGAAGATGCTGCCGAAGCTGGTGAGGGCGAGAAAAAGCAGAGCATTCTTGAGCGTGCGAAAGAGCGCGCAGCTCGAGCAGTAGGGAGTTTTGGTGCTGCCATCAAGGAGGGTGTTCGCAATCTTCCCAGCAGAATAGCCGACCTCCGGCAAGAAAGCCTCGCGGAGTACGTAGGTACCGAGAAAGAAGGCGGTGCGATCGCGGAGTCGCAGGGCTTTGATGTGGATGCAGAGAGTTTCGTTGATGTTGCCGTAGAAGCGGAGCGTCAGTTAGAAGAAATTGAAGCACAGGTTCAAGGCGGAACAATTCAGCCAGATGCCGCCCGTCAAGCAGTTTTAGACCTGAACACAAATCTCATCGGGGGATTTCAGAAGGAGGTCGAGAGCCCGTTGAAGCGTCTTAAGTCGTGGTTGATGGGAAAGGAGACCGAGGCTCCGGTAGAAGGTGGCGATGAGCAAGAAACCGGAACAGAAACCTCTATTCACGAAGCAAAGGGCGCACCACTCTCACATCTTGGGCAACTCGCCCAGCGGGGAATTGACGCGGCGTTTGGTCGTCGTGCGCCGGCTGAAGAGGAGCGGACCAAGGAGGAGATTCTTGTCGATGCAGAGGCGCGAGTTGCCGCAAGCTCTGCTGCAGCGAACGCAAAATATCGTGAACTGGAAACAGCGATCCGAGCGCTCCTGCCCTTGTTGAGCCGGGATGACAGCGCAGGGATTCAGGCTATAAATGCGTTGCTCTACTCCTTGGGGAGGAGAATGAAAGGGCTGGATGTTGAGTATACGATCGCTCAAGAAGTATTGAAAGACAAGTTGAATCGAAAGATGCGACAAAAGGGCGCGGCAGGTATTTTTGACGTCGCAGTAAGGACGCTTGACGAAGGGTTCGATACTTTTCTTTCTGGAATTAGAGAAAGCGCGCAAAAACTCGCCCCATTCGGTGAGCTGCCAAAATCGGGGCCGGGCGATAACGAGGCGCGGGAACGTTTCTTGACGGAGGCAGAGATTCGTGTCCAAGTGGAACGCGATGCGCTTCAACAAAAGCAGATTGAGATTGACGTTCGTCTGGGAGATGCACTTGCGCTCGGGGGCCTGACAGATGAAAATCGCAAGGGAATCGTTGACCTACGCTCAAATGTCCTGAAGGAGTGTGGAGATTTTCAAACAAATCTTACCAATATTCATGAGCGCTTAAAGTATACTCTCGAAAGAGCAACTTCCACGCCCGAGGAAGCGGAGGGGGCATTTACCTACGGTATTCAAAGAAACGTTGATCATATCAACGGAAGACTCGATCTCTTTGAGCGGCGATTGGCTTCTATCATACGGGAAACGACAAGTACCGCACCGGAACCGGACGGAGCCGACGGTCAGGTGGAAGGGAGTTCCTCAGAGACCGGCCAAGTTCCATCCGCAGGTGAACCAGAGGCGCCGGGGGCATCGGGAGCTGAAACAATAAGCGCACCTGAGCGGACTCGTCTTGAGCAGGGAGTAAAAGACGCAGACGTCCTCATAGGAGCTGTTGATGGAGTGGACGATCGGTTTACGCATGCGCTGACAGAACTCAACCGATTGAGTGACCCAACATTAAAAAGCGTACTTCGCTACCAACTTGATCTGAGTCTGGACAGGCTCATCGGTATGCGCAATGCCGTGCGCAACGCGCGCGACACACTTCGCGCAGTTCTTTCGGGAGGCAAAACAGATCGAGACCCCTCCTTGGCTGTAGCGACTATCAACGAACACAATGCTCCTGGCAGCGATTTTCATAATCGGCATGAGAAATTTTTTGAAACAATCTCTCGCCTCGAGGATGTGTTGCTCCCTCAAGACGGTGGTGCGACTCCCGCTGTCGAGGCACCTGTCGCATCCGGATCAAGCGGCAAACCAGACGCAGGCCCGCCAACCGAACCGCCGGCGGACGACACACCGGCACCCGAAGCACCAGCGCCAAAACCCGAGACAGCGGTAATCCCGCCGGACATTCAGAAAAGTCTTGATGCGGCGCGTTTTGTACTCAAGCACGCGACAGATGCGGACGACGCATATCTCAAAGGGATAAAAGAATCCAGAGGAAGCGCAAATAATTTATCGGAAGATGAGGGGCGCGCCATTCAACATTTTCAAATAGCATGTTCCGGCATTCGAGATGCGCTTAACAATGCAGAGGCGATCTTGAAGGGAGACACCTTCGGCGGAGATCCTCAAAAATTAAATCAACGCGCTCAGGATGCGTACGCATCACTCGAGAAGCTGAAAGCGATCGCGGGTCTTGCCAACGACCTCGCTGATGCGGCGTATCTCCTCGAACAAAACTTGCCATCAACAATAGAACCGGTACTGGCGGCAGCGCTCGATAAGGTCGAACAGGATGCCCAAGAAAAACTGCGCACCTCGACGCTCGAGGAAATCAATAAGACAACACGCGAGTACAAGGCTCTTAACCGCCGTATTCCTCGTGAATTTGATGATCTTGTGGTTCTCGATAAAGACAAATCAGAAGGCGGAACCACTGTAGTACAAGCCCTGAGCCAGATTTACGATTTAATCGAGACCGCGCAAAAAAAACACGCGGCGGGTGATTTTTCTGATGCACAATTAACATTAAGATTAGTGAACGAGGCATGGATTCAGCCGCTCAACGCCGTTATTGACACCGAGATCGCCGAAGCGCAAAAAGCACATGCGGAAGCGCTGACCCCGCCGGATGCGTCAGGAGATGCCGGAAAGACAGCTGCTCCTGATCCCGAAGCGCCGACATCGGGAACGGAGGACGGTGAACCGCAAGCAGTCGATCCGATTGAGAGTGTGAAAGCATCAGCAAAAGAGCTCGTAGAAACCAAACGTAGCATCCTTGAGCATAACCTGAATCACCTGATCAGGACTTCTCTTACTGAAGAACAGAGAGACTGGGCGACGAAAAAATATGGAGACCTCGGAGTTAAAGCTGACAAACTACGGAGAGCATTTGAAGATTTGGTGGACCACTCAGACATAAAGGTCAGAATCGAGGAAAACAATGAGGCCATGAAAACGGCAGCACTGAACACCCTGTCAAGTGCAGTTGATGAACTCATCGATGCATTTCCAATCACTCAAGAAGCGATTATTGCCGCAATGGATGCGGAGGTGAATACTTCTACGACAGCGACAAAGGGACCTGCTCCGGAAGCGCCAGTAGATGATGTTGGTACAGATCCAGTCGAGCCACCAGGGCCAGGATTGTCAGCAGCGGGCACTGGTGGAAGTGGTGAGTCAGCCCCCCCAAGCGAACCACCAATCGAAGGCGCACCGGTTGATCTGTTCAAAAATCAGAAGCAAACGGCCGAGAACCTCATTAATTATAAAGTAGGCGATCTTCAGACGCTGGTACATGCGATCGATCTAAAGAGACTTTCACCAGAACAAAATGATTGGTTTGATGCGAGGAACAGACAGTTCGCTCAAGACGTTGATCTATTACAGTCTTGGTATGAAGCGAGCCTCATACCTGGGAAAACTGATATAGAACGCGGGAAGGCTCTCGCAGACCTGGGTGTGGGAGTCGATAAGCTTATTGCCGATTTCCCAAAGACTGCTGAAGAGATTGTAGCGGCAATGGAGGCGGAAAAAGCTTCCGCGACCGCGCCAGCTCCGGAGGGTGCGGCAGTCACACCTGAAGACCCTTTGATTAGTGCTGAAAAAAGCAAGCTGACCGGACGCCTTGAAACCTACCGTCAGGGACTTGAAAGCGGTTATGCGCTCCTTGAGGTAAGGCTTACTGTCCGACCGGAATTGAGGGAGCGCGGAGAGCGATTTAAGGCCCAGCTCGCAAGGGATGTAAAAAATCTGATGAGTGATATCGACGGCGTGAAGACACCCGAAGAAGCAGACAAGATGTCGGAGCGGATCGGCGAGGCATATGGTAACCTTATCGACGCCTTATCAAATCTCGCAGACCTTGTCGGTGCGTATCAAGGCTCGGTGGAAGCTCAGAAAAAAACCGCCGACTTGGAAATGGAAAAGACGTCGGATGCCGCACGCATTGCGCTACTTGAAGAGCAAGTGAGAATACTTAATGCCGCGCTGGCAGCGGGAGGGGTGCCGCCAACACCCGGAGCAGGGCCCGGAGCGCCCGATGGCTCAGCTCCGTCAGGAGGACCAGGTGGTGGTGCGCCACCCCCTCCTTCGGACGGCCCCCCAGGTCCGGGAGGAACTACGCCCCCAGAGCCACCGCCTGCACCCGAGTCGGGAGAACCAGGCGATCCGGAAAGAATACAAGCCGAGGTACTCAAAGCAGAAATTGAAACTCTTATTCCGGAAATTGATACCGCTCTTGCGGATAGAGACTATCTTCGCGATGTCAATGTGTTTTTACCGATTAAGCGTCCAGAGAATCCGGGCGCAATAAATGCCATCGAAATGCCCGTAGGAAGGCATATTGATTTTGTAAATGGAGCACCTGCAAAAATCGATCAAAAGATCACAGGTAATACGCTTGAAGCACGACAGTTCGCCGAGGATGCAAAGGTTCACGCCGAGGCGATCATCAAGTGGTTGCAAGAGCCTCTTTCCCCGGAAGCGGAAGAGCGAGCAATCGAGGCACTGCGTCAAAGATTCATACGGACCGCAGCGGGGTATCAGCGCAATATCGAGACGGCAAACGTTGATCTTTTTCCAAGAACTCGGGATCTCATGCATCCTCTCGGTATTGATACGGCCCCATTGAGGGAGCTTTTTCAGACGACGGGCGAGACATTCAATACGATTGAAGATCTTCTCCGGGCATCGCCTCCTGATGTTACGGCGATTGCGGAGGCCTATAACCGGTTTCAAGGCGAAGTTCAAGAAGTCGCGCAAGAAGTTGCTCGTCTCCAACAGGAGGTTGCTGATGCGGCGCTTGGAGCGCGCGCAGGGCGAGCGGCTGGTGCCGTGCGTGATGCATATGTAAATGCCGCAGGCACAACTGGCCGAGCAGTGATTCAGGCAGGACCTAGGGCAGGACGTGCAATCGGGCGGGCGGATCGGAATTGGGAAAGGAGAATTGACAGAAATCTGGAGCGCTCGGGACGGGCAGATTCATTCGAAGATCGTGCGCGACGCTTTTTCCACGGAATTGGTCAGCGGTTTGGACGCACACTTGCCGATCGGGTGGGCATGGGGTACAACTCCGCACTCCTTGCAATCCATGAGCGAGGCGTCGAGGATATCGGCGCACGCGTTGATATGAATCGCGATGACATTGCGTCGCTGAGAGAGGAGGTCACCGATTTAAATCGGCGTCTTGGGCCCACCAATCCCGATGAGCTCACACCGGGAGAGATTGCCGCAGAACGCCGAGATTGGAACCGCGTAACACGAGAGATCAATCGACTCCAAGGACAACTGAATCGGGATCTTGGAACTCTTGAAACCCGTCAAGCGCGAGCAAAACCGTACTTTGATCGACGTAAGGAAATCGCCGCAGATGCAAAAAATCAACTTGAGCGAGATCTTGGTGGACGTTTCGCGAGGTATGAAAATGCAAAGGAGCGTTCTGCCGGAATAGATCGAGAGCTCAAAAACTGGGAGGGCGATCGGGATTCACTCAGAGCAGAGATTCAGGCACTTCGTTTTAAGGCGCAAAGCGAGCGTCCGGTAAAACGCCGACAGACCCAGCGGGAGATTAGGGGGATGGAACATCAGATTCGCGAGATAGAACGAGATATCAATACGCGCAGACAGACGCTCCGGGGACTCGGTAATGATATAGAATCGTTGGCGCCGCACGTCACCTACTGGCGCGATCAGGTCATTCCCGAGCTTACGTCGGTGACGCGAGAGATCCCCGTGAATCACGGCCAGTGGGGCGCGCGCGAAGCGGTTAATCTCAACACCGATCGCGCACCGGCGCTAGGTCGCAATACCCCGACGCCCGATACGTTCCCGCGCGCGCCCGGCATGGGCGGACCTGCGGCAGGCGGTGGCGGGGGAGGCGGTAGCCCCGAAGCTCCGGCCGTGACGCCGGAAGCGGATGCTCGGCCAGCGGGAGTTGAGACGAATGATGAGAACATCAGAATCACCCCGCGCGATGTTGCAGATGCTTTATTCCGCAAGTGGGGCAGCCAGATCGGCGTTGCAAATCGGGAGGCGATGGTTGGCGCCATGAACCAATTTGTCACAGAGAACCCAACTCGTTTTGCGGGCACCCTGGAGCAAGACTTTAGACTTTCCGAACTCCCTGATTTTGTTAGAGCATTGAATACGTATCTCGATAACCACGACTTCAACCACGTTGACCTGCGAACCATCCGGACGCTCACGCGAGACTTACGCACCGCAAAAGAGCCGAGGGCGGCGTAGGAGCTGTGGTATAATAATGACAAGAGTACCCATACCCTAAAACCTTCCCTTATGGAACGTATGCCAACACAACCGACTGACGATGAGGCGTTGACGCCAGATGAGCAGGCGAGTATTGATGCGAATGATCGCTTCCTTGCGGACATGAAAGCCAGAAGCGACGCTCGGCGGACAAAAATCGATGGCGAGCTTGCAGCGCTTCAGGCCGACGTCACGGGAGTAGAGAAACACATACAAGAAACCGATCCCGCCCTGCATGAGATAGAAGAAGACGCTGTTTCAAAACTCGAAGACGCCGCCAAGACACTGCTTGGAATTGTCGAGGAAGAGAAACCGGAATGACGCTGAACGAGAAAGTCGCGCTTTTAAAAAAACTAAACCGGGAACTTCGCGAGTCCCTCGCGATTGTCAGCAAGCGCTATGATGTGCGTTTGAATGAAATTATTGATACGGCAGAACAAGCGCGCCTCGTCGGACTCAAGAAAAAGATTGCAAATTTTGGAACATAAAGCCCATGGCCCGGAAAAAACCAGGACCAGGAACGCCCGTAGACGGTGACCTCCCGCCCTCCGAATCAGGAGAGGGGGGTTTTTCCAATCGGCCGAGAAAGGGAACAAAAGACGAACTCAAGGCGCAGATCGCCGAATTACAGCAACTTGCTGAACAAAAAATCAGTGGAGAAGCGTCGCTTGGTTACGGGCGATATGGTGACGACAAGAGAACGCTTGTCGAGCAGTTTCAGCCGGAGCTTCTTTTTGAATTCAATCGCGTCAAGGCGGAGCGGGAAACCGCCCTTGGCGAATTGTCGGTGACATTTCAGTCACTCGTAACTGAACTTGAAAAGCCGGGAGTAAAAAAAGCCGACTTGGAAGGTTTATTGCAAAAGTGGGCGACACTCACTGAGAAATTAAGAGAACCTTTGCCGGACGACGCGTCACCTGCCGGAAGGGAGATGCAAAGGATAATTTTTGACGAGCTGGTTCCGCGGCAGAGAGATATTAAGAGTCTTACCTCCGCTCGAGACAATCTATTGAGAATGCGAGATAGTCTGTCTGCGGAGCAAATTTCGTCCGAGGGCGGCAAGACGTTTGGCGAGGTGTTTGATCAGGCGAATGAAGATTTGAGCATGGCGACGTCCTCTCCCGCTAGGCTTGAGTCTGCACGGAGACAAATCGCCGCGCTCGAAGAAGCAAGTAGGCGTGTAAATGAGGCTCGGGAGATCAGTAATCGCATGAGCGAAATGAAAGGAGCAGGGGCGCTGGTGATGAACTTATTCGATGCGCTTCAAGTTACCCCGGGTGAGTTTTTAAATAAGGCAGAGGTACGTGCTGTGCTCGACGAAACACCAACCGTGATTGCTACATATGAACAGTTCAAAATAGATAGCGAGGGAGGCGTCGAGCCGAATCTCGATTTTGTTCGCGATGTCCATGCACGACTTGAGCAAGTGGTCCAGAAACTCGAAGTTGCCAGGGTTTTACTTTCCGCGGAATACCCTCATAATAGTGAAGCGCACGACTTTGAGAGGGAGTTTTTTGAAACGGCAGCACGACTCGCGACCCTGGAAATCAAGCACGAAGGTCTTGTGAACAACAGTACGCATGACGAGTCCCCGGCCGAGCTCGTAGCGGAAATCAACGCAGCAAACCTTCTTGAATCTTCGCGTGAGATCGGTGAAACGGTCGTATCTTCAATTAAGCAGCTTGAATTTTCAACGGAGGATGGGGGCGATCGCGTGGAGTCAATTCAGCGAGGCCTCATTGATTTATCGTCGAACGCAAGTGAAATAGAAAATATTTTCGACTCGCAAGAAGGCCTATTGCCCGGCGGCCCAGCAGTCGAGCGGCCCGATACAATTGACGAGGTGACCGTAGAGCGGTTACTGAGAGATGCGGTAGATGCATGGCGCGCAACGAATTCAGTTATTCAGCATCTCCAAGATATATTTTCAGCGAAGAATCTCGCAGGATCAGGAAAGCTATTTCTGGAAATTGAAGATCATCTCACCGTTCTTCGCGCAGCCGACGACGCGCAGAGGCAAGACGCGCATGGCAATCTGAATACCGTCTATCGCTACGCAGCGCTTTCTTTGAACAGTCTCCTTCACACGACTCAAAGGATGTTGGATGACTTCGTCGCCCAAGTTCAAAGCGAGGGGCATCTAACCGCAGAGGAGACCCTCACCATTTCCCAAGAAGTTCAACAATTGTCGTCCGCACGATCCACTGCAGCGCAGTATGGCATCCAAACGCCCAATTGGGATTTTGCAGTTCCGGCCAGTGCGCCTCCAGTACCCACACCAACACTTAATCAGCCTCCAACACCGACCGTTGAGTCAATTCAAGATCAATATAATCGTCTTCACGGCGCCGTAGAGAATATTCGGGCGACAATGACGCCGGGGCAGGAAAATCTTTTGGTCACACGAACCCGTGGAAAGGTCAACTCCACGGTTGGAGCGACGTTAGAGGTCATCAACGCTCATTTTAATGACCTCGATTCAACCCAGATGTCTGATTTTGAGCGGGGGTTGCTTTTGAAGACCATCGAAAATTTATCACAAGCAATTCAAGAGGCGCTCGAGGCGGGAGTCGTACCGGCAGTGGCGGCACCACCACTTCCAGGCGTGCCCTTTGTTCCCCGAGCAGCCGGATCAGTTGGACCAGATAGTGCGCCCCCTCCGCCCGTAGCGCCTCCGCCCCCTCCGCCAGCGGGCGGTCCCCCGAGAGGTCCGGACGGCACGCCGCCCCCTCCACCAACGCCCCCCACTCCTCCTCCGCCAGGTGGGCCGCCACGACGTCCGGACATTCCACCTCCACCTCCACCACCTCCTGCTGCGCCGGTTCCGCCTCCGGGAGCGCCGATTGCTCCGCGTACTCCGCGAGCGGATCGTGACGTTGTGCGCACCGGACCGCTTCATAGCGAACCGCGCTCGTTTTGGCGCAATGAGCGGCAGCCCTATGGCAGATTCTCCGACCAGGTTCGCCGATGGTTTGGCGGCATGCGGGAGGGTTTGCGCAACATCGGTGATTGGTTGGGTGTGCGGTTCAATTCCGCGCTCGTCGATTGGCACAGCAGGAATGTCGAGGATCTCGGCAGTCGCGTTGAGGAGTTCCGCGGAGAGGTTGACGGCCGTCGAGAAGCAATTGAGGCAATAGATGAGCGACTGCGCGAAGCGGATACTCCTCCAACCGAACGCGCAGAACTCATGCGCGAGCGCAATGAGGAGACCCGGGCCTATAACCTTGCCCAGCGCGAACTGAATCGCGCGCTCGCGGGGCTTGAGACATGCCGCGCGAGAATGGCACCGTATTTTGAACGGCGAAAAGAAATTTGCGTAGACGCGAAAAATCGTCTTGATCGGTTCGTTGGCGAACGGGAGGCGCGCTTGAATGCGGCGAACACGCGTGCGGACTTGGTTCAAACGGAACTTTCAACCTGGGAGAGTGAACGCGATATCCGTCAGGCAAATATACTCGCGTGGCAGACAGAGGCCCAAGGAGCACGCGGTCGCCATCGGGCAAATCTTCAAAGACAAATCCGCGAAGCGAGGCGGCAGATCCGCGTTGATGAGCGCGGGATCGCAACGCGCCGCTGCGAACTTGCGCGCTTGAAAGGCGGCATCTCATCGCTCACGCCTCATGTTACGTATTGGCAGACTGTGCGAGGCGATTTTGCCGGAGTAACGCGTCTTCCACCAATAGATATTGGACAGTTCGGCGTTCGCGAGGCAGTTAATCTTGATACGACTCGATTTCCAATGGGGAACGTGCGGCCTACCCCAGACACGTTTCCGTCCGCTCCAGGCGCTCCGGCCGCAGGAGGCGGAGGAGCCCCCGGAGGTCCCGGTGGGCCGGATCAGCAGGGGCCGGGCGGACCTGACAGTCCACGGACACCGGAGTCAGAGGACGCGAACATTCACGTCTCGCCGCGCGCGATTGCTGGGGAGCTTTTCCGGTTGCATGGCATCGGGACGATCGGTGTCGCAACACCCGAGGGACTCGCACGACTCATGGAGGAGTTCTTGGTCGAAACGCCCCGCTTTGTCGGGGGTCTTGACGCGACACTCCAGCTGTCTCGAGTGCCGGACATGATGCGCGAGTTCAATGTATTTTTACGCAGTACCGGTTTTAACGCACTCCGTCCCGCGCATATCCAGCTTCTCGTTCGAACACTGCGGGAGTCGGGAGGGGTAGGCGGTCCGGCGGTTGTTGCAGAGCAAGCGGCTCCGCAAGCATCCCCGGCAGTTCCGGAGAATTCCGAACAAAGACTTTCGCCCGAAGAAATAACCTGGCTCAACGGCCAGATCCGACGCGTGCTCGAGCGGAACGCGACTGATGACGAGTGCGCGGCAATTCGGATTGCGATGGCAGATATTTCATACGGTGGCAATCCTGTTGCGGACTACCGTAACTCTCTTGGTGACAATGATCAGGCACGAGAGCACGGCGTGCATTATCTTGAAACGCAGATTCGCCGCGCCAACCACTTTACGCGCCTACCCGAGGTAGAACGAGGTGAATTGATAATAACGCGCCAGCGTTTGGGGGCCGAACTCATGCAGTGGGCGCGCGATCATCACATTTCATCGCCGCCCGCGTTTGGAGACGACCGCCGGCAGTATGAGGTATCCATGTTCTGGGATCTCCTCAAATACGACGCGGCCGTGCGCGGAACCCCGCCGGTGTTGATTGAGAATCCTCAGACGGGAAGACCAATTGTAAGAAACATTTCCGAGCTGAGAGCAACCACTTTCGGTCAACCGTTGAGCACGGCATTCGACAACATCCCCGGCATGACAGAGGCCCAACTCCAAAGCATCCTCGACTCCTGCTACTTTGACGCCTCCCCCGTCGGCCGTTCATCCGAGGCCGCTCTCCGTCAGCGATTGACACTCCAGCGAATGAAGCAGCATTTTACCCCGCAGCCCCAAACCCCCGACGCTCTACCTCCT
>JBBTRP010000051.1:0-24526 GCA_038065125.1 Patescibacteria group bacterium | reverse complement strand
ATTCGTATGACTGATGACAAGCAGATCCGCATCGAACTCGATAAGCACTGCGAACATCTTGAACATGAACTGAAGGGTCTCCGCACCGGCCGCGCAAGCACGGCGCTTGTCGACACACTCCAGGTTGAGGCTTATGGAGCGATGACACCTCTACTTCAACTCGCCTCGTTAAGTGTCCCCGACGCCAAGACCATTCTCATCACCCCCTGGGACAAGTCGATCCTCAAAGATATCGAGAAGGCGATTTCCCATGCGGGACTTGGCGTAAACCCGCTCAACGATGGCGCGGGTATTCGCTTGATTCTGCCGGTAATGACGGAGGAGAATAGGAAAAATCTACTTAAACTTGCGGGACAGAAGGTTGAGCATGCAAAAATCGCCATACGAACGGTTCGGGATTCATTCAAAGATGAGATTGTCCGCGACGAGCGTGAGAAAAAAATCACCGAGGACGATCGATTCGATGCTCTCAAAAAACTGGATGAGCGTACGAAAGAGGCGACAGAGAAGGCGACTGCAATCGGTGCGGCGAAAGAGAAGGAGATTATGACGATCTAAATAAGCATACCCATCCCGAGTATGTTTGAAGTACTGGGCGCCATTATATTGTTCGTCGTTGTTCTTTCGGTTCTTGTTCTCATTCATGAGTGCGGGCATTTTATCGTTGCTCGGCTTTTTGGCGTCGCCGTGGAGGAGTTTGGCGTCGGATTTCCTCCTCGCGCGTGGAGTACGATGCGCGGAAAAACTCGCTACTCGATCAATTGGCTTCCCCTGGGCGGGTTTGTCAAGCTCAAAGGCGAGCAGGGTGAGGATGCAGATACGAGTGACAGTTTTGCGTCGAAACCGGTGTGGCAGCGGGTGTGCATCTTGGCGGCCGGTGTTGCGTCCAATCTCATCCTTGCTGTTGCGATTTTTATCTTCAGCTTTGCAATCGGTATGCCGCAGGTGATCGATTCGAGCGAGGACGCGGCGCGAGCCCGCGATGTGAGTATTCATATTACGCAAGTGCTCTCCGGTTCTCCCGCAGATCAGGCGGGACTTCGTGCAGGTGATCGGATTCTTACACTTGACGGGGCGGCGATGGGTACCGTCGAGGAGGTCCAGACCACAATTCGCGCTCACGGCGACTCCTCGCTTACTCTCTCGATCGCGCGCGGATCGGACGTACTCTCAATCTCAGCAACTCCAAAGGCACTCCGAGAAAACGCTGATCGGGTGAGCTTGGGCATCGGACTTGCACGTATTGGAACCATTCGCTATCCGCTTCACATCGCGATTGTGAAGGGAATGGAGATGACGGGAACCATGATCGTTGTGATGGTGACAACCATCGTTGATGCCTTTCGGCATCTCGCATTCGATGGATTTGTCGGACCGGTTGGCATTGCAGCCACAACCGCAACCGTCACGAAGCTTGGAGTACCGTACCTCCTTAATTTGATCGCCCAGCTCTCCCTTAGTCTTGCGATTTTTAATGTGCTTCCCATTCCGGCACTGGACGGAGGCAGGATATTTTTTACTGTTTTGGAACGCGTGCGCGGTCGCTCGATCAAGGCGTCCGTTGAAAACATGATCCACCTCATTGGTTTTGCGGTGCTTATGTCCGCGCTTCTCTTGGTGACGTTTCGTGATATTACCCGGTTGGTTTCACCATGACGCTTGATGTCGCAGTGTTTCAGTGGATTCATGGGTTTTCTGGGCAGCTAGCTGCCTTGGATGCGGCCGGTGTTTTTTTTGCCCAGTATGCAATTGCCGCTTTGCCGTTTTTTATTTTTTTTCTTCCCGCGTCGAAGCGAAAGAGTACTTTCCTTTTTTGCATATCCAGCGCATTGGTCGCACTTTTTGTTAACCTCATCATTGGCGCAACCTTTTTTCGGCCCCGTCCCGCAATCAGTCTCAATGTCGATCCGCTGATTTCACTCTTGGTGAACGCGAAGTCTTTTCCGTCGGATCATACCGCGATCGCATTTTCTTTTGCATTCAGCTTGCTTATGCAGTCTCGCGTTGTTGGTATCACCGCTCTCACACTCGCAGGGTTAATCGGTTTTTCTCGAATTTTTGTCGGTGTGCACTATCCTTTTGATATTCTCGGCGGGATGCTGGTCGGTATTGCGAGCGCAGCACTGCTCTGGCGAACCTATCGACGTTCACGGCGAGTCCGCGTATGAGATTTATGAAGGCGTGGGGAATACTTCTTCTCCTCTTGGGTGGAGGGAGTGCTCTTATTTCGTATTATCTTTTTATTCCCCGGTCATTGAATGGTGCACTGACCACTGTTTCGATTGCCCAAGGATCGAGTCTTGATGAGGCGGCAGACAAACTTGCTCGGGCAGGAGTCATCTCGAATGCGATGCTTTTTCGGATATTCTTTTCCGCCGTCTATCCGGGAGCGACCGTGAAAGCGGGCGAGTATCAGGTACGTACGCCGCATACGATTCCATCTGCGGCCCGTCTTCTGGTTATCGGGGCGCCAAAGCGCGAACGGGCGGTCACTATCATCGAAGGGTGGTCGCTCAAGGATATTCAATCGACGGGTATTGATCTTACTGCGCTGACCGCAAAAGATTTTTCAGGAGCGTTTGAGTTTTTGCGGGCGCGGGCATCTGACCAGTCACTGGAGGGGTATGTGTTTCCTGACACCTACCGACTCTATGAGGATGCGTCGCCGCGCGATCTTGCCGAGAAGGCTCTTGCAAACTTCGTCCGAAAATTTTCTCAAAGTTTGCAAAATACTGCGCGAGAGCAGGGTCGATCAATCCATGAGGTCGTCACGCTTGCAAGTATCATCGAGCGGGAGGTACGAAATGATGAGGATCGTGCACTGGTTTCGGACATCTTTATTCGGCGACTTAAGAAGGGAATGCCATTACAGGTAGATTCGACTGTCAATTATATTACCGGCAAGTCGAGTCCCAGCGCGTCGGCTGACGATATCTCCCGGGAGTCTCCCTACAATACCTATCGAGTCGCCGGACTTCCACCTGGGCCGATCTGTAATCCCTCTCTCTCCTCGCTTCGAGCCGCTCTCTATCCGAAGAAAAATACGTATTGGTACTTTTTAACCCCGCCGGACGGAACGGTTATCTATGGACGTACCTTCGATGAACACATTGCAAATAAACGAAAATATTTATGAAAAATTACTCTCGAAAAAAGGGAACGACTGGAAAGACCGCCTACCGCACCCCAAGCCGGCGTCTCGCAGTTCAATCGACTTTTCACCCACAGAGTCATGGTGTGAGATTTGGTAAAAAAGGAATCACCACACCAGACTTGACAGGGCGATCGTGATTGTGTATCTTTTGAATCATCCCACAGACAATAGGCGTCCTGAGATTTTTTGATGGACTTAATTTCCTATCGAGGGTGAAACTTTCTCCAGGCTGGAGAGCGGTCGAAGTTTTTTCCGTCTGTGTGGCAACACACAGTTTTTATTTACCAAAAGCTATTCCATGGCTCGATCAAAAACTAGCAAACAGGATATCCTCAAAATTCTGGATGATAAAATAAAGACAAGCACCTCGGTGGTGTTTGCGAACCTGGGCGGCCTGAAGGTCAGCCAGGCGGATGCGGTTCGCAAAGGGGCACGGAAAGAACAAGTTTCCGTGACGATGGCAAAAAAGACCCTTCTGAAACGCGCGTTCACTGAAGCCGGATATGACGAGATCAACATCAAATCACTTGAAGGCGAGATAGCCGCGTGTTTTGGATCCGGTGACGAGGTTGCGCCTGCAAAAATCCTTGCGAGGTTCGCAAAGGAATTTGAGCGGTGCACTCTTCTGGGAGGCGTCATGCTGAAAGAGGAGGGAGATGCTCGCTACCTGGATCTCGTGCGGGTACGGCAATTAGCCAGTATTCCGTCTCGTGAAGAACTCCTTGCAAAAACGGTCTCAACACTTGCAAATCCGTTGCGGGGAATGGTTGGCGTGCTGGGCGGGACACTTCGTTCGCTCCTATACACCCTCAATGCCATTGGACAGAGCAAGGCATAACGAATCATTCATCATTATCCGTATACACATATGTCAGAAGAAACAAAAGGTGAGGTACCGGAAAAATTCAAAGATCTCGTTGAAAAGATTGAGAAACTTTCGGTGCTCGATCTTGCAGAACTCGTGAAGGTGCTTGAAGGGAAATTTGGAGTATCTGCCGCAGCTCCAGTTATGATGGCAGGAGGTGGCGCGGGTGTGGCCGCTCCGGCAGAAGAGGAGAAAACGTCCTTTGATGTCGAGTTGACCGAAGTGGGCGCAAATAAGATCAACGTCATCAAGGCGGTTCGTGAGATGACGCAGCTCGGTTTGAAGGAGGCGAAAGATTTAGTTGATGCCGCTCCAAAGGTTGTAAAGGAGGGTGTGTCAAAAGCTGACGCCGAAACCATGAAGAAGAAACTAGAAGAGGCTGGTGCAAAGGCGACCCTGAAATAAATCTCGTCACAGTCTATTTAAAACCCCCCTCAGGTTGAGGGGGGTTTTGTAGTTCAATAGAATTTTTCACTTGAGAGGTATTCGATACAGAGTCGATCCCGCAAGAACAAGGAGTTCTTTACCAAGAACAACGAAGTCCTTCATGTCCGTAAATGCGTCGGACTGCCACTGATTCTTAAGCAGTCCATTTTTTTTATGTATAACCACGATTCGCTTACCCGCGGGCTCCAGAAGATACAGGTCGTCCCGAGTGTCATCGGTCCAAAGTTTGGTGAGTTCGGAGATCGGCGGATCGATTGAAGCAAGCGAAAAACCGGTTTTCTTCCCATTTGCGAACTGAACAACAGTGCTGGGGGGGCTGAGCGTAAAAATCGTTCCGTCCACAGAAAAGTCTCGAACAGATGCAAGAGTATTTTGTACGCCTGAAAACCATCGGCTCCCGGCCCCGAATGAGTCGCCGGACCGCTGATGTCGATACAGCATGAGCGACTGCGCATCAATCGTATAGAGCCGGTCATTATATAGTGCAACATGGGTCAGCTCCTTTTCTGTCTCATGGAGCGCCACGCCGGCAACTTTAACCGCCTCATCCTTGATATTCACGAGTCCGATGCGATTCGCATCGCCTAAACAGAGCGCGAGGGTATTCTTGTTGAGCGCCGCGCCGCAGCGAATACCGACAAGCTTCGCTTGTGTGTCAATTTGGGAAATGGAAGCGTTCTCGGGATGTATGCGGTATACCGCGTCAGGAGTCGTAAGAAATGCTTTATTTCCTACCGCGACAAGGTGCGCGCTTTGCCAGTTCGGAATGACTTGCGAGATATCGGCAAGAACAGCAGGATTCTGTATAACCATCATTTTACTGATCCGTCCGCGAATGGTTCGGATTCGATCATTCGTTGAGGTGATGCGCTGTTTTTCGGCATCGGTCACAGCAAGAGCATACGTGAGTGCTGTTTCCGCTTCGAGGAGAATTGCGCGTGCTCGCTCTCCGTTTTCGTACAGAAGACTCGCTTCAGCTAGATCAGATTTCAGATCTGCGATGCGAAACATTTCTTGGAGAACCCCAACACGTTTTGCCTCCTTCTGCTTTGCTTGGATCGATAGAATGCTTTGGAAGAAGAGGATGAGAAAAACGCAACTCAAAATCAGGAGCGCCTTGGATGCGGGGGAGAGAATGTGGAGTTTTTGCACAAGACCTAATCGAAGACCCCGTCCGAGTGCGGCAAAACGCGCCGGGAGTGATGAGAGTGTCTCCTGAAATGCTCCGGTTGTGAACAGTCTTTTCGCATGATGCATCACCATTGATCCGGCAAGCTGCACTCGCGCAAGAAATTGAGCCGGTGAAACTTTTGGAAGTCCGCTTCTTCGGATTGTCGAGATTTTTGATCGGACTGCCGGCGAACGAAGAATACGCCGTATGGTTGCTGTGGTAGTGTGGAAAGCAGTGATGATTAGGGGAAGGGTTCGTGCGATCAATGACAGAACCGAGCGTGCTCCCTTGAGCGTACCCGACACGGCGACCGCAGGAAGATTGGGGGTGAGAATTGTTTTGGTGCCTGCCGCCGTCGAATTGAGGCTGGCCATCGACGTATTCGAAACTGTTGAGCGAGGCTTTTCAGCGTGCTCAGGTCCCGCGTAGTGCGGGTTGATGAACAGCGCCGAAAAATCATTGCGGCCATGGGCCTTTGAGAGGAGTCCCTCAAAGTACCCGGCAAGATTTTGAATGGGCATGTTTGTCGCAGCCTGCTTGAGTTGATCGATTGAGATGTAATCCAAGAACGCCTGGTTACATACCGTGAGAGTGCTTCCTGTGATCGAGAGGGAGCCGGACACAATGCTGGCAAAAAGGCGATGTACATCATGGGACTCCTTCTCGCTCTGGTCAATGTTCATGATCGCGTAATGCGAGAACCCTCCTTTGCGAAAAACAGGGTATATGTAGATTGGATGTATTTCGTCACCGGTAATGTTCAAAAAGAGCGTATCGCCAAAGAGCGCGCCGAGCACGAAGTGGACTTTTTTGTGGTCAAACGCTCGTGAATTTGAGGCCGGATCAGCTTCCCGAAGAATGCAATCCGTGACGCGTTCGTTTGTATATTGGATCGCGTTTTCAAAAACAAACTCATTTGAGTCGAACTCACCGTCGGGGAGAGGGGAGCTTACTGAGCGAGGGGAACGATGAAAAAAATCAAGATAATTTTTTACGGTTTCCTTGATGATTGCGTGATACACCTCGTCGGACGCTTTCATGTGAAACACGCCGAAGAGCGTGACGCCGTGAGAGGGCCCTTGGTCGAGAGTATCGCCAAATACGTAAGAAAGCTCATCATTGAGCTTACCGGGGAGCGATAGTTTTGAGAGAAAAACTCGGGTATGTGAAGCCATAGACTAGACAGAAAAACAGAGGTAGTATACAGTCTCATTGATTTTTCGCAAGAGTACGATTTGTGTTCAGGTCTCCCCACACAAAACGCCCTTCCATCTATGCTTGAACAATTATTTGGTTCAAAGACCCGCACAAAGCTCATGAAGCTTTTTTTGCTCAATCCCGAGCAGATATATTTCATCCGTGAGCTGACTCGGGTGATCGACACTCAAATCAATTCGGTTCGCCGAGAACTTGATAATTTAGAGCACTGCGGGCTGATTCGCGTTGTTCCGGCAAGCGATCCTAAGGTGCTCAAGCTCGAAACAGATGCAGACGAGGAGTTTGATAAAAAAAAGCCCGCAGAAAAGAAAGGTACCAAGAGAAAAGAAACCCAGCCAAAAAAGTACTATACGGTGAACAAGGAATTTGTTCTACATAAAGAGCTCTACCTTCTCCTCCTGAGAAGCCCCCTCTTGTTCCAGAAAAAGTTCATCGGAGAGCTTAAAAATCTTGAGTCGGTCGACTTTGCAATGATCACCGGTTTTTTTCTACAGACGGAAGGCGCTCCGGTCGATTTGCTTGTGGTCGGGGACATTTCTAAACAAAAAATCGTAAAGCTTATTTCGTTTTATGAACGGGAGTTCGAGCGTGAGATTAACTTTAGCACGATGACGACCGAGGAGTTCTTGTATCGAAAGAGCTTGACGGATCGGTTTCTGTTCAAAATTCTCGATTCCAAGAAAATAGTCGTCATCGATCATCTGGGCATTTCGCAAACATAGCGAAGTCCACCCTCATGCACCGGCACCCCTGGAACGGGGTGTTTTATTTTGCTATAGTTGACCTCATGGGAGCCTTTACTGAAACAGTGAATCTTGATCCCGGCGAGCAGATCGTCGGTATTTTTCGTGCGCACACGTTCTCTGCGGTCAGACATCTTGCTTTGCCATCCGTCGCCTTGTGTATGTTGTTCCTTTTTTTGTTTCCGTTTTTTCGGTTGGGGCTTGCCGGAGTCGGCATCTTTCTCGTGCTCGCCACACTCGACCTTGTCTTCTTACTGCGACAGGCCTTTGCGTGGTATGGCACTCTCTACATTCTCACGTCCCGTAGACTCTTTGGCATCCGTCGAACTGGATTTTTCAAAAAACAAACCCAAGAGATTTTACTTGAAAATATCAGCGAGCTCTCGTGTAAAACGCATGGGCCATTTTCGGTTCTTTTCCGTTTTGGCGATGTTGCACTTACTCTGTACACCTCAAGCCATTCATTCACGCTTCATGACGTGAGCGATCCTAACGAGGTACTCACATCCATTTCCGGTCAAATCTCTCGCGTAAAAAAGCCGATCCACACTGACGATGATACTGAGCTTTTGACTAGTGAGAATAATTTAAAGAAGGGCCGCGTGCACAAGGCGACGCTCAAGAAGCGGGTATGAGGCGACTTCTCATTTCTAAGTTTATCATTCTGTTGGCTATTCCTGTTCTCGTGCTTTTACTCTTCAAGCTTGGCGAGGTCTTGGTGATGAGCTATGAGACCAATAAGGACATCCGATCTCTTGAGAAAACAATTGGAGATTTAGAAAAGAGTCAGCGAGAGCTTCGAGAGTTCACCTCATTTCTCCAGAGCGATTTTTTTGCAGAAAAGGAGGCGCGCTTAAAATTGGGTTTACAGAAAGAAGGCGAGATCGCCGTTGCGCTCTCATCTCCCGCACAGATGAGAAAGAGTTCGGGCAGCCAAGAAGACATCGCGGATAGGCGGGATGCCGCGCAAAAAAGTAACTCGATATTGTGGTGGGAGTATTTTTTTCAAACTGAACAGAAATGAGACCGGCGATCAACCTAAAAAAAATTACCCAGGCTGCGCGTGATCTCGCGGTAAGCTCTGAGCGGCAACGCAATGCGTTTTTAACCGCTCTCACGGATGAGATTGCCCGCGCTCAGAAAAAAATTCTCGCCGCAAATGTGCGCGATGTTCGAGAGGCGAAAGCCACGCGCACGGCGCACTCATTCGTTGTGCGCCTTGAACTCGATGACCGTGGAATTACTCAGCTTACGAAAAAAGTGGATTCGATACGGCGTTTAAAAAGCGGCATCGGTGAAGTTCTGGAACACAGTACACTGGAAAATGGGTTGATTCTGAAAAAAGTTCGTGTACCCCTAGGGGTCCTCCTGGTTATCTATGAGGCGCGGCCTGAGGTCACCATCGACGCGGCGGGACTGTGTCTGAAGTCCGGTAATGCGGCGATTCTAAAGGGTGGTTCCCAGGCTCTGCGGACGAATCGGGCGTTGTTTGACTGTGTACGGAGCGCACTGAGAGTGTCAGGTCTTCCTGAATATGCGATATCGTTCATTTCATCTTCCGATCGTTCTGTCACACGTAATTTATTGAAGCGCAGTGACAGTATCGATTTGGTTATTGCGCGTGGCGGATATGAAATGGTCAAAGCCGTTATGGCGCAATCGCGTATTCCTGTGCTTGCTCATGCCGCAGGCGGCGCGCGTGTATTCGTTGATAGAAGTGCTGATCTTACATTGGCAGAAAAGATTCTTCTTAATGCGAAAACTTCTAAGCCGGCTGCGTGCAACTCCCTGGACACGATTCTTGTTCATCGCGACATTGCCGAGAAGTTCGTGCCACAAATCACTGCAGCACTGACGTCACACAATGTCGCAGTAAAAAAAACACTGGACTGGGATAGGGAAACCCTTGGTCCAGTGGTAGGTATCAAAATCGTGAAGGATGCTGACGATGCGATCCGGTTCATCCAGAAGCATACGAAGTTGCACACGGAAGGAATTATCGCCCGTGACGCGACCGTGATTGAGTGGTTTCTGAGATCACTTGATGCCGCAGCGCTCTTTGTAAACGCATCAACGCGCCTGCATGATGGGTATGTGTTCGGTCTGGGCTCAGAAATGGGAATCTCAACGTCCAAGCTGCATGCGCGCGGTCCCGTCGGACTCAAAGAGCTCACCACTTATCGGTGGCACATTTATGGCACAGGACAGATCAGAAAAGAGTAGGATCGCGATTATTGGCAGTGGGCACATCGCCTGTGCATTTGCCCAGGGGTTGGTTGTCAGTGGTATTCACGCTCGCGAACTGATCGTCTCCGGTCCCTCGGCGGTGTCCAACCGCGCACTGAAAGCGCTCGGAGTGCGAAGAGTGCGAGATAGTCATGATGCGGTACTCCGCGCTCGCTGGATATTCATTGCGGTAAAGCCTGCGGTTGTCCCTGTCGTTCTCAAGGAGCTAAAGCGTGATCTGAAAGACCGGGTTGTGATTTCCTTCGCGGCAGGGATACGATTGAGAGCGCTTCAGCGTTTAGTCCCCGAAGCGCGTGTCGGACGGGTGATTCCCAACATTCCCATTTCCGTGCAACAGGGCGTCTGCGGATATTTTCGGGGCACTCTCAAAAAGAAAGAAGACACAGAACTCTCGCAACTTTTATCACGTGTTGGCAGTGTCATCCCACTGAAGGCCGAGCGCGATCTGGATGCGATCACGCTGCTTTCCGGATGTGGTCCGGGTATTGTCGCTTTTCTCATCGAGATGTTTGCTCAGAACGCAAAAAAAATTGGACTCTCGGCAACAGCCGCCGATGCGCTTGCATATCACACGTTTGCCGGAACGCTTCACGCACTTTCCCAGTCAAAACTTTCGCCGGAAGAGTTGATGCGCTCCGTTGCAACACAGGGCGGAGTCACAGAGAGTATTCTCGCCAAGTTACGACAGGGTGGATTTACGAAAAGTTTCACGGCGGCTCTCAAAGTCGGATACGCTCAGATTAAAAAATTAGGGTGACAAGAATGTATAGAAGAGTTGTTGTTAAAATAGGAACCGGAGTCCTTTCACGCGAGGACGGGACGGTAGACGATTCGGTCCTCGAGAGTATCGTCGGGCAAATCACGTCACTCAAAAAAAAGAGTATTGAGGTTGTCCTGGTGACCTCCGGAGCCGTTGGCTGCGGCCGTGGTCTGATGAAAGCAACAACCGACTCCGAGACGGTTGAAGACAAACAAGTTTTTGCCGCCGTTGGGCAGGTGCGACTTATGCAGACCTATGCCCGTCTCTTTGAAAAGCGGAACGTTCTCTGCGCACAAGTACTGGTGACTAAGGAAGACTTCCGGGATCGCGGCCACTATCAGAATATGCGTCGCTGTTTCCTCAATCTACTTCGTGATGGCATCGTCCCGATCGTCAATGAAAACGACGTGATCGCTATTAAAGAACTGGTGTTCACGGACAACGATGAGTTGGCGGGTCTCATTGCAGCGCAGCTCGAAGCGGACACACTGATCATTCTCACCAGCGTTGATGGCGTCCTGGACAGTAGTCCACGCGACCCACATGCTGCCGTCATTTCCCGAATCGACTGTGCGCATATAGCAGAGTTTCACAAGCGCATTACCCGCGAAAAGTCCAGCGTTGGCAGAGGGGGAATGATGACGAAATTTACTGTCGCCCGAAAACTTGTATCGTCCGGAATCGCAGTGCACATCGCGAACGGAAGAAGAGGTCACATCCTTGCCGATATCATCATGGGGCGTCGCGTCGGGACAACCTTTGTACCACTCTCTCGAAAAATCAGCGGAGTAAAGCGTCGGCTGGCGTACTCGGAAGGGCTGACCGCCGGGACGCTCGTGGTGAATTCCTGTACAAGCGAGTTGCTTCGTTCAAAAGATCGGGTGATGAGTTTATTGCCTATCGGCATCACCAAGGTTGAGGGTGAGTTCAAGAAGGGCGACGTGGTTGAGATTCGGGATAGTCAGAATGCGAAATTAGGCTTTGGTGTGAGCTCTTTAGACTCGGAAAAGGTGAAAGTCATTGCGGGCGCGAAAGGCGGAAAGGCAGTCGTGCATTACGACTACCTCTTCATTGAATAAGCGTTCCGTTGCAGGTTGCCAAAAATTCGTCGAATAATCGCATCAGTTTTTTGAGCGCGTCTGGTGCCACACTCAACGTCTGATCATTAATGGTGCGAAGCGGAATAATCTTTGATGAGGTGCTTGAGATGAATGCTCCATCGTAGTCATTGCAATCCTCTTGAGTTATATTTTTCTCCTCGAGGGTGTATCCATTGTTTTGCGCAACATGAAGAAGGGCTTTTCGTGTGACTCCCAGGAGAATGTCTTTTTCCGGAGGCGTAATGATGACGTGATCTCTAATACAGAAAAAGTTCGTTCGGGTTCCTTCCGTAATAGTTCCGTTTCGGTTGACCAGTAGCGCATCGTACGCCCCTTGTTGCTTTGCGGTCGCGTAGGCACGGTAGCTCTGCAGCATATTCAGAGTTTTTGCGTGGGGGAAAATACGCTCGGCAGGATAGGTGATGACGTGTGCCCCGTCTCGATACAGTTTTTTATCCGGGAAAAGAGGATTGAGACAAAGAGCAAAAAGTGACGCCGTCTCGCGCGTCGGCCCACCAATCAAAAGAATTTTAATATTGTAACTTGCCGCACTCGTATGCGCGACCAGATCAAAAATACTTTTTTGAATACAGTCAACGGTAAACGAATGCTCAAGGCCGATTATTGCCGCCGATTCGCAGAGGCGTTCCAGGTGATCGTTGAGAAAATAAATAACACCGTTTGATACCCGGATAGCTTCGTAGACGCCAAAACCATAGGCATACTCAATTGAAGAAAGCGGAATGGTTGCTTCCTCGATCGGTCTCAACTCCCCATTTTTTGAAAAGTGTGTAAATTCCACGAAATATTTTGAAATTCTCTGGAGCCAGCGGCGAGATTCGAACTCGCGACCTCTGCTTTACGAAAGCATTGCTCTACCAACTGAGCTACGCTGGCGAAAATGTTGTCCACTACTCCCTATCACCCGCTCGTGCTAGGATACGAGCGTTAAGAAATGACGACCACGATCATATATGACAATTACCCTCTATACCAAAACCGGTTGCCCCTGGTGCGAGGAGGCGCTCGTCCTCTTGCGTGAAAAGAAGGTGGAATTTACCGAGAAGGAGTGCCGATCGAATGTCGCAAACTTTGAAGAGCTGCAAGCGAAATCGGGTCAGACCCTCACCCCGACACTTGATGTGGATGGCGAGATTCTCGCTGACTCCGATGCTGCCGCAATCAGTGCCTTCCTCAAGACAAAGGGGGTCGAAGGTTTTTAAACGATTCCGTTACTCTACCGAAACCAAGCCTTTTCTGCAAGACGTCTTTCATTATGGATCGTAACCTCGCCCTGGAATTCGTACGTGTTACGGAAGCCGCCGCAATCGCAGCGGCAGGGTGGGTCGGCCGCGGAGACAAGTACCAGGCAGATGCCGCGGCGGTAAAGCAGATGCGCTCTCGGTTCAATCAAATAAATTTTTCCGGGACGGTTGTCATCGGCGAGGGTCGCAAGGATGAGGCTCCCGAGCTGTATCAAGGAGAGAAAGTCGGTACCGGCGGAAGTGTCGTGGATCTGGCAGTCGACCCCTTGGAGTGCACCGATAGCGTAGCATTCGGTCGGTATAATGCGCTCTCGGTCATTGCCGCCGGAGCAAAAGGGTCGCTCCTCTCGGCGCCGGATACGTACATGGAGAAAGTTGCCGCCGGACCAAAAGCCCGCAAGGTCATACGGTTGGACGCGCCGGTGAAAGTCAATATCGTAAAAACGGCACACGCGCTCGGCAAGCCCATTGAGGATGTCACCGTGTGCATATTAGATAGAGATCGTCACGCTGATTTGATCGCGCAGGTTAGAAAGGCGGGAGCGCGCGTGCGACTGATCACTGACGGGGATGTTGCTGGCGGTATCGCGCCTTGTATTCTCGAAAGTGGAATCGACCTCCTCATGGGTACGGGAGCGTCAGCCGAAGCCGTATTGGCGGCAGTCGCGATAAAAGTTTTGGGAGGGGAACTCTTCGCTCGATTCAAGCCAAGGAACGAGCAGGACACCGATCTTATACGAAACCAAAAGCTCTCTTTGAAAAAAATTTACTCGACCAATGATTTGGCGAAGGGTACACTACTCACATTCACTGCAACCGGTGTGATCGATGGGCCGCTCCTTGAGGGTGTTCGATATGTGGACGACACGATTATCACCCACTCACTGGTCATACGCGGCATCTCGGGCACGGTGAGATACATCACGACTCATCACCGAAACAAACGTATAAAAAAATCCTCAACATAATCTCGTTACCCTATGCCCATGAAGAGAAAAGATATTGCAGCACTCCTCGGGAATGAGGCGGCATCGCTTCTTGATTTCACCACGCCTAAAATTTCTCGAGAGCGCTTGACCATCCCCACACCGAATCATGTTCAGAAAGTATTCTCGCACTCTGACCGTTCGCGGACGGTTCAGTCGAACCTCAAGGCTCTGTACGCGCACGGAAATCTTGGCGGGACGGGGTACCTTTCCATTTTTCCCGTTGATCAGGGAATCGAGCACTCGGCTGGCGGAAGTTTTGCAAAAAATCCCGACTACTTCGACCCGGAACATATTGTCGATTTCGCCGTCCAGGCTGGATGTAATGCCGTTGCTTCCACGGGTGGCGTCCTGGGAATGGTCGCGCGTAAATTTGCGACACAAATTCCTTTTATCGTAAAGCTGAATCACAACGACTTTCTTCGATATCCAAACGTGCACGATCAGATCATGTTTTCAAGCGTGGAGCAGGCGGCCGAGATGGGCGCGCGTGGCGTAGGTGCGACGATTTATTTCGGCTCGCCAGAGTCGTCACGACAGATCCAGGAGGTTGGCGCCGCATTTGCAAAGGCGCACAGCCTCGGGTTGTTTACGGTCCTGTGGTGCTATCTTCGCAATCCAGCCTTTAAAGTCGGCAGTGTCGACTATCATGACACGGCAGATCTCACCGGTCAGGCCAATCACCTCGGCGTCACGCTTCACGCAGATATCATCAAGCAAAAACTCCCGACCAAAAATGGCGGCTACCCGGCCCTTAATAAGGGTGCAGCGAAGTTCGGCAAATACGATGAGCGGATGTACTCGGAACTCTGCTCAGACCATCCGATCGACCTCACGCGCTATCAAGTGGTCAATTGCTACATGGGTAAGATCGCGCTGATCAATTCGGGCGGGGAGAGCGGTAGTGATGATCTGCGCGACGCGGTCAGAACCGCCGTGATCAACAAGCGCGCAGGCGGGAGCGGACTGATACTTGGTCGTAAGGCGTTCCAAAAATCTCGCGAAGAGGGAATCAAAATAGTGAAAGCAGTTCAAGATGTCTATCTTTGTAAGGACGTTACCGTCGCATAATTTATGCCCGTGAAACGTCCAAAATTCATTTTCGTGATTGGAGGGGTAATGTCCTCCGTGGGGAAAGGCATCGCGGCTTCCTCGATCGGGGCTATCCTACAATCGCGGGGGTATCGGGTGACCAACGTGAAGTGTGACATGTACGTAAATATCGATGCGGGTACGATCCGTCCGACCGAGCACGGAGAGGTGTTTGTGGGTAACGACGGGATCGAGGCTGACCAGGATTTGGGAAACTACGAGCGATTCACCGGCAATACCATGTCCAGCCTCAATTATATTACGACCGGGCAGGTGTATCAGGAGGTGATTCGTCGTGAGCGGAATCTGGAATACGCCGGAGAGGATGTCGAGGTGGTGCCAGACGTGCCGAACGAGATTATCCGCAGAATCCTACTCGCTCAGTCAAAAGTGAATGCTGAGATCACCGTGATTGAGTTCGGCGGTACTGTCGGGGAGTATCAAGTTCTTCTGTTTCTTGAAGCGGCGCGGGTCATGAAGGTGAATCATCCCGACGATATTGCGTTCGTGCTGGTCAGTTATTTGCCATTGCCCCGCCACGTCGGGGAGATGAAAACAAAACCCACACAGTACGCGGTCCGCACGCTCAATGCCGCCGGGATCATGGCCGATTTTATTATTGCGCGCGGGGAGCAAGAGCTTGATGATCGTCGGCGTGAAATTCTTGCAAAGGTGTGCAATCTGCAGGCGGGAACGGTGATTGCCGCGCCGGACCAGGAGTCGATTTATGACGTGCCGGTCGAGTTTCATCAGCAGAAATTTGATGAGCAGCTTTTGACCTCATTGAATTTGAAGCCGAAGAAAAATAATCTTCGTTCGTGGCTGAATTTTTCGGCAAAAGTAAAGAACTGTTCGAACGTCGTCAAAATTGGTGTTGTCGGAAAGTATTTCGGGACGGGCGATTTTACGCTCGCCGACTCCTATATTTCCGTGATCGAGGCGGCAAAACATGCGGCCTGGGAACATGACGCGCGTCCGCAGCTCACCTGGATTGATGCCGAGGTGTATGAGGAGAATCCGCGTCGCGTGCGGGAGTTGTCGGCGTACGATGGGATTATTGTGCCCGGAGGATTTGGATCTCGGGGCGTTGATGGGGTGCTCACGGCGATAAAATATATCCGCGAGAAAAAGATCCCATACCTTGGTCTTTGCTACGGGATGCAGCTTGCGACAATCGAGTTTGCGCGTAATGTTGCACATATCCGTAATGGACACACGGTCGAAATTGACGAGTCAACACCCGATCCGATTATCTGCGTAAACCCGTCTCAAAGCCAAAACATTAAAACAAAAAATATGGGCGCAACCATGCGTCTTGGATCATATCCGTGTACGCTTGCGCGCGAGTCAATTGCGTATCGTGCGTACAAAAAAGACACTATCAAGGAACGGCATCGCCATCGGTACGAGTTCAACAACCAGTATCGCGCGGCCCTCGAAAAGGCGGGGATGAGATTTTCCGGGATCAATGAACCGGACAATCTTGTAGAAATCATCGAGCTTACCGATCATCCGTTTTTTGTCGGAACGCAGTTTCATCCGGAGTTCCTCTCTCGCCCCATGCAGCCCCATCCGCTGTTTTCAGCGTTTGTTCAGGCGTGCCTGTCCCAGCCGAAAAAATCAGGAAGAAAAGCTCAGCACGGAACGTAATGGAGTAAGATGCTCCCCGCCATATTCAAGGGTGTCGAACTGATCAGACGCCAGGCGAATGGTGCGCCGGAGTGATCCGCAAACAGCGGGACGCCCGCGCCGAAGGAGATCGGCTCGATCGTGAGATAGAGATTATCCGCGAGTCCTTTTTTAAGAAACCAGGTGTAGACCCCTGTTCCGCCCAGGACCGCAATTCGTGCATATGAACCAAGGAGTCGAGCGAGCGAAATGCCTGACGGATTGCAAAACACCAGTCCTTCTCGCTCGGTACGGAAATCAGAAACTGATTTAGTAAAAACAATACAGTTTCTTTTTGAGAGCGGTTTTTTGGCAAGCTCAAAGGTAGTTCTCCCCACCACCGCGACGTCGGAGGAGTCAAGCATCTGGTGAAGAAAATTTTTATCTTCCACGCTGGTCCAGTCTGGAAAGTTGCCCGGACCCGTGGATATTTTGCCGTCAATCGTAATTGCGGCAATCAGATTGATCACGCTCACCGCGGTTTTTTCATGCATGATAATAACGGTTTGTAGATATCGTCCTCGGGAGGGATGAGAAGCTCTGGTGCAGTGTCTTTGCTCGTGAAGCGGATTGATGCGACGCCGCGAGCGAGCAGTAGGGGAGTTGACTCGTTGCTCTCTCCCATCAGGAGCACCCCTGCCGCGGCGAGCGCATCGGGAATATTGATCGTGGTGCAGAGGAGCTTCCGTCCGAAAAGATCCGGTGCGCCTTTTCGGTCAATGAGCGGGTGGAATCCAAACCATCCGATCGAGACGCCCAAGACGCCATACCGCATCGGAACCATATGACTGTCTGTCGCAATGATACCAAGCCAGGAAATGCCGTTGGCCTTCCGCAGTCGACTCCAGATACTTCGTAATAGTTTTTGGACGTCTTTCGGCCAGAGGATGTAGTATCCGTTCCCATTACTCTCATCGATCCCTGCCGAGGCGACAAGCGTATGATTTTTGAGGGTGAGAATTGCATACTGTCCCGGAACGCGCGATCGAGGAACAAGACGATCTGCTTCGGTGCGGATAAGCCGGTCCTTTTCAAGTTGATTTGATATCCGTACACATCTCCCCTGGTGGATCGCAAGCACTTTCGAAGTGATGAGAAGAATGTCACCTTCCTGAAGTGCGGGGAGCGAGTCCTCAAGAACCGAAAAGAGGTCATCCTGCGGTGGAGTGAATATCCGAGTTTTGATTGGTGTGAGTTGCATAGGTTACTCATCGAACCCTGCGCGAAGTTTGCGCAAGAGATAACGCGGTTCAAGAGTAAGAGCGGTACGCCAAGACTTGGTACGCGTGAAGAGCGCGGCGCAATTCATAACTACACAATACGTTAATGAAATTCCCACGGCAAACACGGTTCGCTCAATGATCACCACGGGAATCAGGGAGATCCAGACTGTTGCAGGAAGTGAAAATGCATGTATCCAGAGCGCGCCGCCAACTGCATGCGCCGTGAATGTCGCGCCCAAGGCTCGAGCAAAGAGCCAGCGATCACGAAGAAAAAAACAGATGATAGGAATAGTCCAGAAGAGCGAGAAGTACCAGACCGATCGTCCGATGGGATGCATAGTAAAGACCAGGATCGCTAACAAGGGGACGATGATTCCTAAGGAATTTTTTTTCGCGAAATAGACGGCAGCTGCCATCATGGGAAAGAGGCGAATGAGCGATGCGGTATCGTTAAGAGTCCCGTGGATGAGCATGTGTGCAAGCTGCATGATACCGACCGAGAACGCTCCCGGAATACCGCCAAAGAACGCACCAGCGGTCGGTGCAAACAGGTCAAAGAGCGTAAAAAATGATTTTGCGCCGGCAAGTTTTGCTATTGGTATTTGGAGTGCACCAAGCCCAAGGGCCGTGAAGAGAGTCAGGGATATGATGCGTGATTTGAGATACGACATGGATTGAGAAATCAATGAATAAAAAAACTGCCCGGTGAAGGGCAGTTTTAATACAACAAAAAACCGCCCCTTGCTATGAACCGCTAGCGAGAACTGAAGGAAAGCCGGACCAGGTTGTGTGGGCGTGAGTAAGAAGCATCGGTAAGGAGGTTATGTCGCGATCGAGGTGAATTTTTTTGCCATAAACGCGCGGAGAAAATATGCGAGATTGGGAAAGCTAATCGTGTTGTAGGGGATTGCATCTGGCAAAAACCACTGCACGCCACTGATGTCGTCACTGGCTTTGGGCGTTACGTCTGTGATGATTGAGGAAAACATCAAGTTGAGTGTGTGATAGTTTGCGTGGCCGAAGGGATAGCGATCAAAATATGAGCCTACGTAGTCCCAGGTGTCAATATGAATCGCGAGTTCCTCCTCGATTTCCCGCGTGAGGGCTTGTTCGGGAGTTTCCTCAAGATCCATAAACCCTCCCGGAGCATCCCAGGTATTTGCCGCCGGTGGAAATTTTCGAAGCGCGAGCAACAGTTCACCCCGAGTATTGAAGAGGAGTGCGCCGACACACGGCAGCGGATTGCGGTAGAACTGCTGTTCACAGAGAGTACATTGTTGGTGAGGCGTTCCATGTTCACTCGACTCGACCAAGGCCCCCGCGCAGTATGAACAAAATTTGATATCCATGATATGTGCTCTCAAAAGCGGGTAACGGGAATTCCGCCTTCACTCGCCATGGTTATAATATAACTCACTCTCTTGTCCTGGGCAGCAATCAAACAGCCACCGGCCGTTCGCTCGGCGCAACGCTTCGGACTTCTCCTCGCGTTGCTGCCGCCCGTCCGATTCCCGTTTTCCTTTTGTAAGGACGAAAGCACTCATCTGTCGATGAGAACTTTCGTCCTTAGCGGGTAACGGGAATCGGACCCGTGTCTCATGCTTGGGAAGCATGCATACTACCATTGTACTATACCCGCGTTTCGTTTTTTTCGTTTCTCAAGTATACTATTCCCATGCCGCGATGCAAGATATTTTTGTTTTTGATGTTTTTGCTTCTTCCCGCCTCCGTTCATGCGCTTGATATGTCAGTTCCGGAGTGCGCTTTTACCTCGAATCCGCGTGCCCCTCTGATCGACCGTATTACAGATGATGTCGATGGTGAGTTAGTAGATGAACTCTTCCCACCTCCGAACTTGCTGAAAAGGATTTCCCCAGTCTGTTGGTTTGAAGTGATCGCGCAAGAAGGGTATACTGACACGCAAGCGCTCCACTCAATATTTTTTTCAGGCATCAAGACCGTGTATCGCCCCTTCATTGCGGTCTGGAACGAGGAAAAGGGAAAGTGGAAGAGGATGGTAAGCAGCGTAAACCGCTCTTCACAAATAGTCTCGGCAGAACTCGGACTCACTAGTGGGTATGCAGCGGTTTTTGTGGATCCGGCCGATGCGTATGAGGGAGTTGCAAGCTGGTATCGCCATTCAAAAACCCCTAAGGGAGCCGCAACAAATCTGTTTCCCCTGGGAACAAAACTCCGCGTAACGAATTTAGAGACCAGTGCCCAGACGACTGTTCGCATCACCTCAACATGGACTCAAAAAAATCCCAAGCGCGTTATCGATTTGGTCAGCACCGCTTTTTCAACAATCGGCTCCCTGCGGCAGGGCCTTATGCACGTTCGCATTGAAAGGTTATGATTCGTTTTGAACAGGTCAGTAAAACTTATCATCCCGATATTCACGCGCTCAAAGACATCACGCTCTCAATCGAGCCAGGGGAGTTTGTTTTCCTGGTCGGACAGAGCGGGTCAGGGAAGTCAACGCTCGTCAAGCTCCTCTCTGCACAGGAGCGTGCCACCCGAGGAACCGTCTCTCTCGGCGATTGGGAAATTACCAAGATCCGACGGCGTGACGTGCCACTTCTTCGGCGCCAGATCGGTGTCGTGTATCAAGACTTTCAGTTATTGGAAAAAAAGACCGTTGGTGAGAATGTCGCCTTTGCGCTTGAGGTGTGTGGCGAGCGCGGGAAGGTTATCAAAAGCATGGTTCCCCAGGTGCTCAAGATTGTCGGGCTGGAAGAAAAGATTCATCGGTATCCCCAGACGCTCTCCGGCGGCGAGCAGCAACGAGTTGCGATCGCGCGTGCTCTCATCCACCGCCCAAAACTCCTGATCGCCGACGAACCAACCGGCGATCTTGACTCGATCACCACAAAGGGCATCGTCGACCTCCTCCTCAAAATTAACGAGCTGGGCACGACTCTCCTGTTCGTCACGCACAACCGTGACGTAGTGAACATGCTCAAGCAGCGTGTGATCACCCTCAACCAGGGCTCCGTGATTGCCGATAAGGCTCACGGGAAGTATTTTATATGAAGCCCTGTCGCGCAATAACTCTTCTGCTGTAATCATGATTTTTCGGCTGCAAACAATTCACCGCTCGTCGATGAATACGCCGTATTCACCTCTTCGCACTTCATCGTTTTCGCTCGAAAACTCATAATTTCGCCAAGAAGCTTAGTACACGACAAGACTTAATATGTTTGTTACCACCCGCCGCATAGTCCGTTTCGCGTTTCAGAATCTCTTCCGCAATATCTGGCTTGCGCTCGCGACCGTGTCCATCATTACGCTCGCGCTTCTGTCGGTGAATTTTTTCGTCTTGGCTAATGCGTTTATCGACACGTCCCTCACGGCGATCGAGAAGCGGATCAATATCAGCGTGTACTTTAAGCCGTCGGGCCAGGAGTCCGAGTTTCTCACGCTTGCGGATCGGCTGCGCGCTCTTCCTCAAGTCGATGAGGCTACCTACGTATCAAAGGAAGAAGCCCTTGAGAAGCTCAAGGCAAAGTACGACACCGAAAAGAGTTCGATCGTCGCCGATTCTCTTAAAGAGTTGGACGAAAATCCATTGACTGCAAGCTTGATTGTTCGCGCAAAGTCGATTGATGACTATCCTCCGATTGAAGCGCTTCTCAATGAGCAGCAGTACGAGCAGCTCATCGACAAGAAGGAGTTTGACGACCGCACGCTCTTGATCAGAAAAATCAAAGACATTAAGGAGCGCGCCGCTGCAGTCGGGTATGTTATTAACATTTTTTTTGCTATCATCGCGAGCCTGATCGTTTATAACACAATTCGCATCACCATATACACCCGCAAGCGCGAGATCGGGATCATGAAGCTCGTGGGCGCGACCAATACCTTCGTGCGCACGCCCCTTCTATTGGAAGGAGTGCTCTATAGCATTATTGCCATGGGAGCAACACTCTTGCTTTTATACCCCTTGCTGGGCGCGATCCAGCCTTCCGTCGAGCGGTTTTTTGACGGCCAGGCGTTTGACGTGTTAGGGTATTTCAGCTCACACGCCGTTGAGATTTTTGGTATGCAGCTACTCGCTTCTATCGCTCTCAACATCATCAGTTCAAGCATGGCCATCGGCCGGTATTTGAAAGTGTAGAGAGAAATCGAACTGTATGATATACTTCTACTGAAGTAAGTCATGGTTCGTATGATTGCTAAAATTGAAGAGAGAAAAAAGGCGATCGCCCTTAGAAAGGAAGGCAGATCATTACGTGATATCGTAAAGGTTGTTCCTGTTGCCAAGTCGACCCTTTCGGTTTGGCTAAAGCAAGTACATTTATCTAAGCCGCAAAGGCAGCGACTAACACAGAAGAAACGAGAGGCGCAACTCCGTGGCGCATTAAGGCGAAGGACGGATAGAATTGCCTCTACGGAGATCATCTATCAGGAAGCTGCGAAAGACATTGGTGAGGTTAGTAAAAGAGAGCTATGGTTGATGGGTGTCATGTTATATTGGGCGGAAGGCGCAAAGCAAAAAGAGCACAATGTAGCAAGCGGAGTGCGCTTCTCTAATTCTGATCCAGTCATGATCCGTGTTTTTCTAAGATGGCTAGATGAGATTTGTAGAATACAATTTGATCAAGTTCGCTTAGATGTGTATATTCACGAGACTGCTAAAAAGACCAAGCAAGAAATTTTCCATCACTGGTCTAAAAAAATTGGTGTCCCGATAGGATCATTTCAAGGGTTGTATTATAAAAAGGGAAATATAAAAACGAAAAGAAAAAACATCGGAGAAGACTATTTTGGTCTCGTGAGTCTCAAAGTATATCGAAGTACAATCATGAATCGTAGGATTACCGGCTGGGTAAAAGGGATAGAACAATATTATTGGGGGATGGTGTAACTGGCAACACGTCTGCCTTTGAAGCAGAAGAGTCTGGGTTCGATCCCCAGTCCCCCAGGAGAAAAAATATTTCACTGAAATTACGCCCTTCGGGCGTATTTTCGTTTTTAACCCCCCTTACATTTAACCCCCCATTTTGTTTACAATCAAAAGCAAAAGACCACGGTTGGATTAATTCCATTTTCACGCGTCGATCCTCGATGAGGCGGTTCGAGCCGAGCTTTTTCAAAAAATCTATTTTTTTGAAAATATTTTCATCACGAGCGACATTTTCCGCTTCGTTGCACAGGAAAAAGAACCTTTGAGAAAGTTCGAGCCATCCACTACCTCTGCGCTCAAAATCTTTCAATTCCTGCTCGAGATCCATCTTGTGGGAAAGCACTTTGTTCTTCTTGGCTGTGTACTCCTCCCGGGTAAGTGCTTTGTCTAAATGAGTGTCGAGCAGGGCATCCAGCTTGCTGTCCAAGGCCTTGATCTCAATCTTACGCTTCTCAGCAAAGAGGACATCGGATTGAGTGTCATTTTTCTCATCCATTTCCCATCGCTCTAATATTTTGTCGGTAAGATTTTTTGGCAAGAAAACTTTTTTAATAATCTCATTCACTTGTTCAGTGAGAAGCTCTCCGCGAATATATTTCTGTGAACATTTTACGTCATCCTTTTTCTTGGTGCATCGGTAGTAATTATGCCCCTTCTTCGTTTCAGCTGTAATGGAGCAGCCACATTCCGCGCAACGAAATAATCCACGAAGAGGAAATATCTTCTCACCTCGTTTCTTGGGGCATGTTTTGCTCGTCAGAACGCTCTGCACAGTATCGAAGAGCTTCTTAGATACACATGGTTCGTGAGTACCTGGGAAAAGCTCACCATTGAAGAGAAGACCCCCATAATACAATGGATTGGTGAGAATTTTCTGAATATTAGAAATCGAGAGCTTTTTCCCGTTTCTGCTCACCAGCCCAATATCAAAGATAATCTCTCGCAGACCTTTGAGGGAGTAGCCACCAGTCGCATACATTTGAAAGAGTTTGCGAACGAGGCGAAATCTTTCTGGATCCTTTACCATCTTGTGATTGATAACATCATTCAGATATCCTGTCGGTGCCACTCCCACTGCTTCGCCTCGTCGCACTTTTTGTCGTAATCCTCGCTTCACATTCTCCGAGAGATTATCCACGTAGTACTTACTCTGTCCAAAAGCGATGTTAAGCATGAATTTGCCCTGTGGTGTGGCATCAAACCAAAAGGTGGGGAATTTGAGCATGGTGATACTTCCTGTGTCTGTGAGGTGTATTATACGGCCTCCATCAACGCTATTACGAGCAAGTCTGTCCGGATGCCATGCCAATATTCCGTTTGCACGCCCTTTCTCTATGAGCGAGAGCATGTCATTGAAGATAGGACGCCCTGGTTCCTTCGCTGTCTGACTTTCTATAAAGGTTTGAGTGATCGTAAGTTGCTCTCGCTCGGCAAATTCTCGAAGCTCGGTAATCTGGGCTTCTATCGAGAGAATTTGTCGATCAGGCTCGTCTGTGGATTTACGAGCGTAGAGAAAGTAGGTGTTCATAATATCGCTTTGCTAAAAATTAGGTCGCATAGTCGCCAAAGTGGCGACATCATTATCGGCTCAACGAATGCATATGAGTGTCACGGCTTGCCGGGACAGAACCGCCTCATCGAGGATCGACGCGTGAAAATGGAATTAATCCAACCGTGGTCT
>JBBTRP010000050.1:0-3788 GCA_038065125.1 Patescibacteria group bacterium | reverse complement strand
GAATAATCTATGGGGCTCCCCTTTCAATACGTGATCGGACTGGAAGTCCATGTTCAGCTCAAAACAGCATCAAAAATGTTTTGCCGTTGTTCGAATGCCGGCGAAAGTTCCCCTCCGAATACGACTGTGTGTCCGGTTTGCATGGGTCACCCCGGAACTCTTCCGGTGATTAATGAGTCTGCGGTCCTCATGTCGGCAAAAACCGCGCTTGCACTGCATTGCACAATCGCACCAACGAGCAAATTCGATCGAAAAAATTACTTCTACCCGGACCTGCCCAAAGGCTACCAGATTTCTCAATTCGACCAGCCCATCGGACGCGGTGGATATGTGGATCTGGACATGCCAGATGCGCCCGAAGGAGCGCGGACAACCGCGCGAATACGACTCAATCGTCTTCACCTTGAGGAGGACGCTGCTAAACTCGTTCACGCGCCGGAGTTCGGATCAAGCCTCGTCGACTTTAACCGCTCGTCCACTCCCCTGATGGAGATCGTCTCTGAGCCAGACCTTGCGTCACCGCAGGAGGCAAAACTATATCTGCAAGAGCTTCGACTTCTTGTGAGAACACTGGAGGTCTCATCAGCAGACATGGAAAAAGGTCATCTGCGTTGCGATGCCAATGTCTCGATCAAATTTGATCATCAGGGTACGCCCGTATGGACACCTATTTCCGAAATAAAAAACCTCAACTCATTCCGCTCGGTTGAACGCGCGCTCGAGTATGAGGCACATCGCCTCTATCAGGAGTGGGGGGCTGGGGGCGATGTCGTGAACCGCTCGCACAAGATTACGGTTGGCTGGGATGACCAGCAGCAGGCGACGACCTTGCAGCGCAGCAAGGAAGAGGCGCACGACTACCGCTACTTTCCCGAACCCGACCTCCCGCCGCTCCACTTTTCGCTCCAACGCATTGACGAGATTCGAGCATCGATTCCTGAGGTTCCGCAAACTCGCAGAACACGTTTCGTGTCGGAATACGGCCTCACACTCAAAGATTCGAACGTATTGATTGAGGATGTTTTAACAGCGCAATTTTTTGAACAGGCTGCGTCCGAACTCACCGAATGGCACTCGTGCCAAGGCGTGTCACTATCCAGTGATGAGGTGGTGAAAGCGTATCGGATCCTTGCAGGACTTCTGATCAACAAAATTGGAGGATTACTCCTTGAACGCGGAGTCTCACTTGAAGACTCCAAGCTTACGGCGGAAAATGTCGGCCAGCTCGCAAGCTATCTTACATCCGGCAAGATTAATAGCTCCATCGCTTCGACGGTTCTTGAAGAGATGCTTGATACCGGCGGGGATCCTGCGGTAATCATCAAAGAAAAAGGGCTTGAGCAGGTCACGGATTCAGGGGCGCTGGAGGCCGTCTGCGCGACGGTCCTGTCACAAAATCCTGATGCGGTGCTTAATTACCGTGCGGGTAAAACCACGGTCATCATGTTCCTCGTCGGCCAAGTGATGCGTGAGACAAAGGGCACCGCGCAACCCGAAATCGTTAAAAAAATCCTCGAGGAAAAGCTTCAGTCATAAGTGTGTTCTTCGAATACTTTTTTCTGCATCGGAAATGCCCTTGATCCATACGATCGACGGCATTTTTCGATACCAGATCATCTGCCGCCGAGCAAAGTCATGGATTGCATACTTGAGCTTTTGAAGCATCTCGATTCTGCAATTTTTAACCTCAAACCTCTTACCTCCAGCCTCTAACCCTCGGATTTCTTGTAGAAAATTCGTGATGAACCGATATTCAAGGCCGAGGCTCATAAGCCATTTTTTTGATACACCCCCTTCAATCAGCCGCTCCACTTCGCGGATCATCCCCAACCGCGCGCGAGAATCGACACGTGAATCAATCCGCTCGTAGAGCTGCTCGCGCGGGACGTCGATTGCGAGTTGCAGTGCATGATAGCGAGACTGTGATGTCCGCTCGGCGATGGGTTTGCCGGTTCGAATAATTATTTCGAGAGCACGGATAACGCGCCGCGGATTTTTTTTGTCTATCCGCGAATAGGTTTTTGAATCAAGTTTTTTTAGCCGCTGTAAAAGCTTTTCTAACGGCTTCCCTTCAAGGTTTTTTCGTAACTTCCAATCTGGTCGCACCACGGGGATATCATATCCCTCAACGACCGCTTTCACATACAGCGGAGATCCACCGACGAGGAAAGGCAGCTTTCCCCTGCTCCAGATATCTTTAATGGCTTTGTCTGCTAATTTTTGAAAACGAGCAACAGTGAACCGAGTTCCTGGTTTCGCAACGTCCAGGAGGTGATGACACACCATCCGCTGTTCTTTTTTTGTCACCTTTCCAGTACCGATATCCAGTCCTTTGTATACCTGTCGTGAGTCAGCGGACACAATCTCACCGTTGAATTTCCTGGCAAGTTTAATCGCGAGGTTGGACTTTCCCGATGCGGTCGGACCATGAATGACAATAAGTGGAATCTTCTTCTCCATAATGCAATCTCCGCTAATGAATGACGATCGTCACTTATGCGCAAAATGGGAATCGGCTTGGGTGCGGATGAGCGTATCATAGAGTAGTATGCACCCGGTATTGTAGATCATAGCTGCATGGAAACTGCATGTCCCGGTACATGTGATTCGGCAGTGCGTTCGGAGACAACAAGGCTACCATAGAGAACCCACTCGATTGCTCGGTCAATTTTTACTGAGACGATCGTGCCGACGAGATCGTCACTTCCTGCAAAGATTACTCGTTTCATTTCTCGCGAGTTGCCACTACAGAGACCCTTCTCGCACGACTCAACGAACACCTCGACGATGGTATCCGTAAAACGCTGATTTTTGCGCAGGACCGTTTCTTCCATTAGGTGTTGCAGGAAAATCCAGCGCCGCTTCTTTTCTAGTTTCGATATGTCATCTTTGTACATCCTGACCGCCGCGGTACCGGAGCGCTGCGAATAGCGCGCAAGATAGGCTATATCAAAATCGCACTCGCGATAGAGGGAGACGGTCTCCTCAAACTGCGCCTCGGTCTCCCCGCAAAATCCGACGATGATGTCAGTTCCAATCGCAATATCCGGGCGTGCCGCACGCACGTTTTTAATGATCTCGATATACTGCTCGCGGGTATACGGCCGATTCATGCGTTTGAGCACCTCGTTGCTGCCGGACTGAACCGGTAGATGAAGATAGTTCACGTGCTTGGGTAGGGTGAGGGCGGCGATGGTTTCCGAATCCATGTGATGCGGATGGGGCGCGGTAAAATGAATCCGCTCGATTCCCTCAATTTGGTTGAGTTCCCACATCAGCGCGCCAAAGCAATTCTTTGATCGGTCGAAGGGATTGTCCGCACGAAAGGCGGAATCTTTGTCGGGAGGATTATAGAGATTTACCGTCTGGCCCAGAATGGTCACCTCTTTGCATCCGTTTGTTGCTCGATCATGCGCTTCGGAAATGACGTCATGAGCAGGACGATCTTTTTGACGCCCTCGCGAAAACGGCACAACGCAATACGTGCAAAATTTATTGCAGCCATTACTGATTGCGATATATGCCTGGAACTGATTCTGGTACGAGGGCTTGATTTTGAGATAATGGTCGTACTCGGATTCTGATTGTGTGGCGTTCGGATCGATGAGAGACGGCCGCAGCTCGCTGATTCGCTTGGGAAGATACACCATCTCCTCAGTCGGGAAAAAAAGATCGACGAGCGGTAACCGCGCGCTGATTTTCCCGTCTTTGTCTCGGCCCGCCATGCAGCCGGTCACCGCAACGAGAAGATCGGGGTTTTTCTCTTTACGTGCCTGAAGTGCATGATG
>JBBTRP010000049.1:1689-4343 GCA_038065125.1 Patescibacteria group bacterium | reverse complement strand
CGGAGGGGAGGAGATTCGAACTCCTGATACCGGTGAAGGTATGCCGCCTTTCCAAGGCGGTGCACTCGACCACTATGCGACCCCTCCACTACAACACCAACTCAAGATCTTCACTGGTTACCTTAATATCCCTTAGAATTCTTGCAAGTGAACCGTTGAGACCAACACAGTTAACACGCCTTTTTTCATTATTTCACTACACTATCTGCCGATTCAGGTAGGACGTTCTGATTCTTGATCTGATCAAATATTTTGTCCAGCGCTCGGGAGCGCGTGCCCGAGACGGCGTCAAATTGTTTGACCACCGACTGAATGCGGTCACCGAGCGTATCGACCGCTTCCCCGTATTTCTGGTACTCGGCTTCGAACTTATGAATCAACCCGATCACTTGACCGAGATTTTCCTGATAATGAAAATTCGAGTGTGCCTGCTTGATCATCCGCAGGATCGCCGTGAAGCTGAAGGGGCCTGCAAAAATAACCTTGCGCTGCATCGCGTCCTCCCACACATCGGTGAGCTGGTCGTAGATGAATGAAAAGATCATCTCGTTCGGGATGAACAGGATCACGAAGTCAACGGTCTTCTCTTCCGGGTTGATGTACCCGCGCGTGGTGACTTGTTTGATCTTTTGCTTGACGTCGGCCGTGAATTGTCTCAGATGCTGCTCCTTCTCTGTCTTGTCATCGGTGGAAGACATCTTGAGAAGCGCGCTGTAAGGAAACTTGACGTCAACATTCACGCGGGTCTTGTCGGGCAAAAAAATCGTAAAATCGGGACGCGTATCCGTGCTCTCTTGCTCTCGATTGAACACGTAGTCCGCTCCCGTGACAAACCCTGCCATCTTCAAAAGATTCTCCGCAACCTGCTCGCCGAACGCGCCGCGCAGCTGGTTGTTCGAAAGCACTCGCTTGAGATCCTCCGTGCTCGCGCGCAGGTCGGAGACGACCGTCTTTTGAATCTCAAGCTCTTTAGCGATACTGGAAAATGTCGCAACGCGCGCCTCGTCACTTGATTTCAATCGGTCTCGTGTCTGGACCAGATCGCGCCGGATCTCTTCCACCATCTTCTCGATCAGTTCGCGCTTATGGTCGAGCTCCTGGACGGCTCCTTTCCGGTGCCCTTCCAGTTTTTCCTGGGCAAGGGTAAGGAATTGTTCCTGACTACTCCTGAACACGTCGTTCGCTATTTTCCCGATCGCTCGCTCGCGGCCGCGCAAAACAATAAAGACGCTCACGATGAGCGCAATGATTCCGATGAGCAGAAAAAACAAAAGTGCATCCGTCATATTGAGAGTTGGTCACTTTTTTGGTACCCTTCATACTACCGTTTCAAATCCTAAAGAGCAAACTCCCGACATGTCCCTGTGGCACACACTTTCGCATAAAAAACTTGAAGAGACACTTGCGACGAACTTTACGGACGGATTGGACCAGTCCCGTATTGAAATACTGAAAACCGAGTACGGACAAAACCGTCTTCCCCCTGAAAAGCGGACTTCGGGAGTTTTGATCTTTGCACGGCAGTTCAAAAGCCCCCTCATTCTCGTGCTGATCGGTTCTGCAGCAGTACTCTTTGGACTCGGCTCCTGGTCTGATGCGTTCATTATTCTTTTCGTTTTGGTCTTCAATGCAAGCATCGGGACCCTTCAAGAAGGCCGCGCGCAGCACACGCTTGAGGCGCTCAAAAAATTCCTCACCACGCAAACGACCGTGATCCGCGGAGGGAAAGAACTGATCATTCCTGACACCGAGTGTGTTCCCGGCGACATCGTGCTCCTTTCGGAGGGAGAAAAAATTCCCGCAGACGCGCGTCTTTTAGAGGTCTCGGGGCTACGCGTTGATGAGTCTGCCCTCACCGGGGAGTCTCTCCCCGTAGATAAGACCGACGCGATAATCAAAAAAATGCCTCTCGCCCTCACGGGGCGTATGAACATGGTCTATAAGGGAACGACCGTTGTTGCGGGAAGCGCGCGCGCGGTGATCGTGGCAACGGGCGTGCACACGGAAATCGGCCGCATCAGCACAGAACTCATCACTCGTCCCGGCGACATTCCGCTCGCACGGGAGATCGCATCTTTTTCCCGGTCGATTCTTCTAGTGACCGTGACCATTTGCGCCGTTCTTTTCACGGTCGGCGTGCTGGTTGGCAAATCGGTCATCACGATGTTTGGAACCGTTGTCTCGCTGTCTGTTTCCATCATCCCGGAAGGATTACCCATCGTACTAACACTGGTCCTTGCAAATGGCGTATGGCGAATGGCCAAACGCAACGCGATCATTAAGCGGATGCAGGCTGTCGAGGCGCTCGGCCAAGCAGATGTAATCGCCGTGGACAAGACCGGGACGATCACGAAAAACGAGATGGTCGTGCGAACGGTGTATACACCTCGAGGAGAATTCTCAGTATCGGGGTCAGGCTATGGCCCCGATGGTAGTGTCACGGTCAACGGCGCCTCACTTCCTGACGACCAAGCCTTATCCCTTTCATCGCTCGTTCGTATCGCCACGTTGAACACGAATGCGCATCTTGCCCAAGATGGAGATACCGGACAATGGCGTGTGTCCGGCGACCCCACCGAAGCGGCGATCGTGGTGCTTGCGCAAAAATTCGGCACGCCAAAAGAAGGGCTCTTCAAAGACTCGCCGCGCATTGC
>JBBTRP010000049.1:0-1589 GCA_038065125.1 Patescibacteria group bacterium | reverse complement strand
TCGCCCGTGACTGCGCGCGCAATCGCAGGGCAGGCGCATATCTTCCGATCGGGCGACCGCATTCTTACGGGCGATGAGATCGACGCAATGGATGCCGACGAGTTTGCGCGCGCGATCGGTTCGACCTCGGTCTTTGCCCGCATGACTCCGGAACATAAACTCAAAATCGTGGATGCGGTAAAACTCCGTGGAGAAATTATCGCGATGACCGGTGATGGCGTCAACGATGCGCCAGCGCTCGTCGCCGCAGATCTTGGAATTGCCATGGGAAAAATCGGCACCGAAGTCGCAAAAGAGGCTGCGGATATTGTTCTGGTTGACGATAACTTCACGAGTATTATCGCCGCAGTCGAGGAGGGCCGCACCATCATGACGCGAATCAAGCGCGTGATTCTCTACCTCTTTGCAAACAACGGCGCGGAGGTCCTCCTTATTGCGGCATCGCTATTCATGGGCCTTCCCTTGCCGCTCCTTCCTGCGCAAATTATCTGGCTCAATTTAATCACGGACTCATTCCTTGACATCTCCATCGGTATGGAGCCTACTCACGGTAATACCCTCAATCACCGACGAAATAAACACGTCGTACTCTTTGATCGACTTATGGCGCTGAGAGTCGTACTTATGTCCCTTCCCGCAACCATTGCCGCGCTCGTCGTCTTTTCTTTCACGGTCGACACCGACTATATCAAAGCGATGACTCTCTCCATGACGATCATCGCGGTCTCGCAGTGGTTTAACGCGTGGAACTGTCGGTCTGAGCACACGACGGTGTTTACGCGACACTTCTTCTCGAATCACTATCTCCTCGGCGCGATCGCATTTGTTGCAACTCTTCATGTCACAGCGCTCTCCACGCCGTTTCTCCAGGGCATCTTGCACACGACCCCTCTCTCGCTCGTGGAGTGGGCGCTCTGTATTGCGATCGGCGCCCTCACGCTGATCCCTGAAGAAATCAGAAAGGGAATTAGTCGTATGACGCTTGCAGCGAGCCCGCTCACACTACATACACTCGAACCGGTGCGCATCACTCACGACGATCAATAGTTCTATGGAATTCCTTTCTTTTCTTGATCCTCGATTTCTCATCTCCTCGGGTGGACTCATCGGTGTCGTAGCGATCATCTTTGCCGAAACCGGACTTTTGGTCGGCTTCTTTTTTCCGGGAGACAGTCTCCTGTTTACCGCGGGCTTTCTCGCATCTCAGCAATACCTAGACATCCGCCTCTTAGTGCCACTCTTAATCGTCGGCTCCATTGCCGGCAACATGGTCGGCTATGCGTTCGGCAAACGGGTCGGCCCGCGTATTTTCTCACGCGAAGACTCACTCTTGTTCCATAAACAGCATCTTGAAAAAGCGCAAACATTCTTTGCACAACACGGCGGGCGAGCGATTTTTTTCGCGCGGTTCTTTCCGATTATCCGCACCTTCACGCCGATCCTTGCCGGCGTTGGAGGGATGAACTACAAAACATTCCAATTCTACAACATCGTCGGCGGAGTCGTGTGGGTCACCGGTCTTACGATGCTCGGATACATTCTGGGTAACGCCATTCCGGATATCGACAAGTACCTCCTTCCAATCATCG
>JBBTRP010000048.1:0-23955 GCA_038065125.1 Patescibacteria group bacterium | reverse complement strand
CTCCAACGCATGAAGCAGCATTTTACCCCGCCTCCTCCCACCGCCCCCGATGCTCCGCCAGCGCCGCCAGCTCCCGACGCGCCTGATATGACTCCACCCCAGCCCGACGCTCCGCCAGTCGACCCACCGTTCGACGATGCAAATGATAACAATGAGGACGAAGATCAAGATAACCTAGAGGATGAAGAGGTAGGCGACGAATTCGACGAAGATCTGGAGAGTGAGGTTTATCCTACCCCACGGCGACGATTTTCTGTCGACGTTGGTTATCTTATGACAAACGCGATTGGACGGATGCCTGATGCCATAAAGAATAGTCCAGAATACCAGGCACGATTTCGATCTCTACAGGATATCTGGTCAGCAAGTGATGCGTCCGCTACGTCAGAAGATGAACGGCTCCAACAAGTGGGCATGGCGTATCGAGCATTGCGCGACTGGGTATTTACTCAAGGAGATGATGCGCGGAGCGCATTCGAAGGACTCGGGACTTTTCGACGCGTCGAGCTATCATTGTATCCACAGCAAAGCCAGAGGATAGAATTCTATACGACGCATTTCAGTGGTGCGGAGAGTAAGTCATCGCAAAAGCATCCTGACGAAACTGAGGACGCATATCTTGTCGACGAGACGTTGGGCGCGTATGCAGTTCTTGACGGAGTGGGCGGTCATCCTCAAGGCGATCGTGCAGCTCTACTTGCTGCGCAGTCGTTCCACGAGAAGATAAGTGCGCTTGCGCCAGGGCTTTCTCCCGATCAAACAGTTGATGAGATGAGGCGAATTTTAATAGAAATTAGTGATTCACTCCACGCCACAGCGGTCTCTGAAGGACAAGATCCGAAAAGGTGCATGGGTACCACCGCAACTGCCGTTAAGCTGTGTAAGGAGGGTGGCGCGTATCGCAGTGCGGTGATTGGGAGCGTTGCGGACAGCCGCGTCTACCATCTGCGCGCAATACCAAGTGGTACTGAGGCGAAGTTTGCCCAAATTACTGTCGACGACAATCCAGTCATTCGAAGCAAGGCAACCAGGCAAGAGATGCTTGAATTCCAGGAGCGGATGAACAATCTCATCACGCCGCCCCCCGAGAGTGACGTTGATGGTAGGATGTACGCGGGAGACGGAGATGAGCAGCGAGGACTGCGCAATCTCGTCCAATATCCAATCGGATCAGAGACAATCAATCCTGATGTATTTGTTCAAGAAGTAAAATTCGGAGATATGCTTTTGCTCACCAGCGACGGTGTGCACGATAATCTCACAACCCCTGAAATCCAGGGGCTTCTGGAACAGCCAGGTACCCCGCAGGAGCGGGCGCAGCGAATTATCGACGCGGCCACTGCGCGATCTCAAGAGAGCAATCCAGACGGTTCGAAACATTTTCGTGCAAAATCAGACGACATTACCGCAATAGTTATCGACATCCCCGCCGCTTGACTTTGGATTTTGGCGTGATAGACTGGAAAATACTATAAAAAGGATGGTTACCCTATCCTTTTTTCTTTTTCTTATAATGGTATATGAACAATCCAATCGCATCGGCAATCAAGCAAATTAGTGACGAAAAAGGCATCCCACAGGAGCAGATCGTGGAGGCCTTGGAGGCGGCGCTGGCGGCAGCCTACCGTAAAGATTTTGGCGAGAAGAACCAGAACGTTAAAGTCGAGTTTGATATCAAGACTGGCGAATCGCGCGTGTTTGACATCAAGACCGTGGTTGAGGATGTTGCGGAAGAAGAGAGGGCCGAGGGTGAGGACGAACAAAAGGAAGTCGTCAATTCAGACGTTCCTTCTGTTGAGCCGACCGAAGAAGGAGACGAAGAGAAGAAAAAATTCAACCCAAAGACCGAGATTATGATTTCTGAGGCGATTCAAACAAGCCCCGACTCTGTTATCGGCGACGTAATCAAGACCGAACTCACCGTCCCGAGCGAGTACGGCAGAATGGCCGCGCAAACCGCAAAGCAAGTTATCATACAAAAGATCCGGGAGGCTGAGCGCGCGCTGATTTACCAGGGATTCAAAGACAAAGAGGGATCAATCATCATCGGGACGGTCCAGCGGCGCGAAGAGATGCGCGTGCTGGTGGACTTGGGCCGAGTGACTGCAATTCTCCCGAACGCTGAACAGATTCCCCGCGAGCGGTATGCGTCCGGGGATCGGATCAAGGTATATGTGGTTTCGGTGGAATTGACGATGAGGGGCCCCGAGATTATCGTTTCGCGCAGCCACCCCAACATGGTGAAGATGGTTTTTGAGAGTGAGATTCCAGAAATCGCCAGCGGCGCGATCGAGATCAAAGGCATTAGCCGCGAGGCTGGTCAGCGATCGAAGGTCGCGGTACTTGCGCACGTCGACTCGATCGATCCGATCGGATCCTGCATCGGACAGCGTGGCAGCCGTATTCAGACCATTATCGCCGAACTGGGCGGAGAAAAAATAGACGTTATTCAGTATGACGAGGACCCAGAGGGCTATCTTTCCAACGCCCTCTCTCCAGCAAAAGTCTCAAAGATCGACCTACACGAGGCAGAGCACAAAGCAGTTGTGACCGTGAAGGAGGACCAACTCTCGCTTGCCATTGGAAAGCAAGGACAAAACGTTCGTCTCGCGTCTCAGCTAACCGGCTGGGAGATAGAAGTGCGGGGAGACGGTGTTTCTGCCGCAAAACCTTCCAGTGACGCGGGTCCTCAGAGCGCGGACGATGAGGGTTGGGTCGATCCAGACGCGGAGAAAAAGCAAGAAAGCTAGCTCGTAAAATTAATAATTCATAATTTTTATTCATAAGAAGGAGTATGCCTCAAGAATTACTATTTGCCCTCGGATCAAGCGTTCTTGCGCTCATCGCCGGCGGCGTGTTAATCCGTAACGTTCTTTCTAAACCAACCGGTGACGCAAAAATGAATGCGATCGCCTCTGCAATCCAGGAGGGTGCGGCCGCGTATCTAAATCGCCAGTATCGCACGATCGCGATCGTCGCTGTGATCGTTGCTGTGCTGATCGCATGGAAGTTGAATAAAGAAACTGCGTATGCGTTTTTGACCGGCGCTGTTCTCTCGGCCCTTGCCGGCTATATCGGCATGAACGTTTCGGTTCGCGCGAATGTCCGGACTGCGCAAGCGGCAAAAACGGGCATGGCAGCAGCACTCTCGGTCGCCGTTCAGGGGGGCTTGGTTACTGGTCTTTTCGTTGTGGGCCTGGGATTGTTGGGTGTTACCGGGTTTTATGCTCTCACGAATAACGTTCAATATCTCATCGGTCTTGCATTTGGCGGAAGTTTAATCTCCGTTTTTGCGCGTTTGGGTGGAGGTATTTTCACCAAGGCCGCGGATGTTGGCGCGGACCTGGTCGGAAAAGTTGAACAGGGAATCCCCGAAGACGATCCAAGAAATCCAGCGGTGATTGCGGACAACGTCGGCGACAACGTCGGCGACTGTGCCGGCATGGCCGCGGACATCTTCGAGACCTATGCCGTGACGGCGGTGGCAACTATGGTGCTCGGGAGTCTTGTGTTTGCCGGTACGCCGGAACTGCAGCGGGTAACGCTTTATCCGCTCGTGATCGGCGGACTCTCAATCATCACCACTATCATCGGCTCGTGGTTCATCCGTCTGGGAAAGAACCGCAATATCATGGGCGCGCTCTACAAAGGACTTCTGGTGAGCGGCGTCCTTTCCGCAATTGCGCTCTATCCGATCACGCTTAAGATTTTTTCTGGAAGCACACTGGTTGATCCAAAGAGTGTGTACTTCTCAGCGCTCATCGGTCTCGCGGTAACCGCGCTCCTCGTCATGATCACCGAGTATTTCACCTCGACAAAATTCAAACCCGTGCGCAGTATTGCAAAGGCGTCTGAAACGGGCCATGCGACCAATATCATTACCGGGCTTGCGGTTTCAATGCGCTCGACCGTCCTGCCGGTCCTCGTGATCTGCGCGGGCATCTATACAAGCTTTCAGTTCGCCGGCATCTACGGAATCGCAATCGCGGCCATGGCTATGCTCTCGATGGCCGGCATCATCGTCGCAATCGACTCGTACGGGCCGATCACGGACAACGCTGGCGGCATTGCCGAGATGGCAAAACTTCCCCAGGAGGTCCGCGCGATCACCGACCCTCTCGACGCGGTGGGAAACACGACAAAAGCCGTGACAAAAGGGTACGCGATCGGATCCGCGGGACTTGCGGCGCTCGTGCTTTTTGCCGATTACACTCACTCACTGGAAGCGCTCAACTTGGGGTATAAGGTTGAGTTTCTTATTGACAAGCCGACCGTTCTCATTGGTCTCTTTATCGGAGGACTTCTTCCCTATTACTTTGCAGCACTCTCGATGGAGGCGGTGGGAAAGACCGCCGGCAAAGTTGTCGAAGAGGTTCGTCGGCAATTCCGCGAGATCAAAGGGATTATGGAGGGCACTGCAAAACCTGATTACGCGCGTACGGTCGATATTGTCACGGCAGCAGCACTCCAGAAAATGATTCTTCCCTCACTTCTGCCGATTGTCGCACCGATCCTCGTGTGGAAGTTCTTGGGACTTGAGGCGCTCGGCGGACTTCTGGTCGGATCCATTATCACCGGCCTGTTTGTCGCCATCTCGATGACCTCGGGAGGCGGTGCATGGGATAACGCGAAAAAATATATCGAAGAGGGGCACTTCGGCGGAAAGGGATCGCTCGCGCATCAGGCGGCGGTGACTGGCGACACGGTTGGCGACCCATACAAAGACACGGCAGGGCCGGCAATCAACCCGATGATCAAGATTCTCAACATCGTCGCACTCCTCATCGTCGCGATGCTTGCAAAGTAACAAAGGGTTAATTTATTCATAAGCTAAATCATAACGAACGTACATTTCTATGGATATTCAGTTATCGAACGGAAACGGATCAGCACAAAATCTTACAAAGGAACAAGACGCATCCGAGTCAGGAGAGGCCGGTTCATTTAAAGACCTCTTGGAAACACATGGCGCGCCACTTCCTAAGGTTGGCGACATTATCACCGGCCATGTTTTGCGGGTCGCAAAAAACGAGGTCACCGTTGACATCGACGGGATCGCAACCGGCGTAGCGCGCGGACTTGAGCTCATTGATGAGTCGGGGGACTACTCGCACCTCAAGGCCGGGGACGAGGTTTCCGCGACTGTTGTTGATTTGGAAAATGAGCTGGGGCTTGTTGAGCTCTCATTCCGCTCCGCGGGCCACAAAAAAGCGTGGGATAAACTCAAAGAACTCATGGCAAGCGGAGAGATCACCGAGGTCAAGATTATGGAGGCCAACAAAGGAGGTCTCATGGTTATGTGGGGCAACGTTTCCGGTTTTATGCCAGTGTCACAACTCTGCCCCGAGCACTACCCGCGTATTCAAGGCGGGGATAAGACAAAAATTCTCGAGCGTCTCAAGAGCTACATCGGACAGAATTTCGACTCGAAGGTGATTGACGTGAATGGCGACGAGGGACGGTTGATCGTGTCGGAGAAGGCGGCCTGGGAAGAGCGACAGAAAGACGTGCTCTCGCAGTACAAGGCTGGCGATACGGTCGAGGGAGTTGTTACGGTGATTACGGATTTTGGCGTGTTCGTCGAATTTGGCCCCGGGCTCGAGGGATTGGTGCATATTTCCGAACTCGCGTGGCAGCGGATTGACGACCCCAAAGACATCGTGAGGTCTGGCGAGAAGATCAAAGCCGAGATCATCAAGATTGATGGATCAAAGATTTTCCTTTCGATGAAAAAGCTCATCAGAGATCCGTGGGCGGCCGTGGCGGAACGCTACACTATCGGACAGAAGGTATCCGGCAAGATTCTGAAAGTGAACCCGTTTGGATTCTTCGTAGAGCTTGATCCTGAAATCCATGGACTCGCGCACATTTCCGAACTCTCCGATAAAGCCGGCGCGGTTCCAGCGCAGATTGCAAAAGCAGGGGACACGATGGAGTTCACGATCGTCTCCATCGAACCGAAAGAGCATCGTCTGGGGTTGAGTCTCAAAAAACAAAAGAAGGTTGTCGCGTCAGAAAGCGAAGCCCCAGTCGCCAAGACGCCTGCTGAGGAAATTCAGAGCGAACCAGTGGCGTCCCAGCCATCACCCGAGTCCACTCCTTCCGAGCAAACCCCAAGCGAACCTGAAAAGGCCGCCTAGATCTCCTATGAATCAAATCTGGAAGAACATTGCAGTGTTCCTGGTTGTAGTTGTGGCGATCGGCGGATTCTTCAGTATGTACTCTGGTCAGCCGAGCACGCAAAAAGCGCAGAAGATCGGCATCGAGGTGTTGGTTGACCGCATCAACGCCGGGGAGGTGAAAAATATCGACGTGAAAGGCGATACGCTCGCCGTGACCCTCAAAGACGGAACGGAGCAGACGCTCAGAAAAGAAGAGTCGGAGTCGCTGAGCGAACTCTTGCGAAACTACGGAGTCGATTCGGAGAAACTACGCAAGGTAAGCGTGCACGTGAAGGACCAGCAAGGATTGTTCTGGTTAAATGCGTTTGTAAGTATCATTTTACCATTCCTGATTCTGGGATTTTTCATCTTCCTCATGATTCGGCAGGTGCAGGGCGCGAACAACCGCGCGCTCACCTTCGGACTGTCGCGCGCACGCCAAGTTGATGCGAAGGACATGAAGAACAAGGTGACCTTTGCCGACGTTGCGGGCGCGACCGAAGCAAAGGAGGAGCTTGAAGAGGTGATCGAATTTCTCAAAGATCCGGACAAGTTTTCTGCAATCGGCGCAAAGATCCCTAAAGGCGTGATGTTGGTCGGATCGCCCGGCACCGGCAAGACGCTTCTTGCAAAAGCCGTTGCCGGAGAAGCAGATGTACCGTTTTTCCATGTGTCTGGATCCGAGTTTATCGAAATGTTCGTTGGGGTGGGCGCAAGCCGTGTGCGTGATCTGTTTGCGCGTGCCAAGAAAAATGCTCCCTGTATTGTATTTATCGACGAGCTTGATGCGGTCGGACGGCAGCGTGGAGCAGGGCTCGGAGGCGGACACGACGAGCGCGAGCAGACACTCAATCAGATTCTAGTGGAGATGGATGGATTCGAGCCGACAACGAACGTAATCGTCGTTGCCGCGACTAACCGTCCCGACGTTCTCGATCCGGCACTCTTGCGGCCTGGTCGGTTCGACCGACGCGTGATCATTGACCTTCCCACTATTGTTGACCGTGAGAAAATCCTTGAGGTTCATGCACGCAACAAGCCCTTTGCAGCGGATATCGACCTCCGGAGAGTAGCAGAGCGAACGCCCGGATTTTCGGGAGCCGATCTTGCAAATCTTCTTAACGAGGCGGCAATTCTTGCGGCCCGCAAAAATCAAAAAGAAGTACTCATGCTCGATGTGCTTACCAGCATTGAAAAGGTCATACTGGGACCCGAGCGCAAGACACACTTTATGTCTGTGAAGGAGAAAAAAATTACCGCCTACCATGAGGGTGGACACGCACTCGTATCGCACCTTCTGCCGGAAGCGCCGCCAGTACAGAAAATTTCCATCATCTCCCGCGGCCGCGCCGCCGGCTACACCCTCAACATGCCGACTGAAGATAAGCACTTTCACACCAAGAACGAGTTTAAGGCAGACCTTGCGGTGCTTCTGGGAGGATTTGTCTCCGAGAAATTGGTATTTGGGGACATCACGACCGGCGCCTCAAGCGACCTCAAGAAAGCAACCCGCATCGCAAAGAAGCTCATTACCGAGTACGGCATGAGCGAGCATCTGGGACAGCGCACCTTCGGCGAGCGGGAGGAGATGATCTTTTTGGGCAGGGAGATCAGCGAGCAGCGCGACTACAGCGAGAAGACCGCGGAGCAGATTGATAAAGAGATTTCAGCACTCATCGAAGAGGGGCGGAAAACCGCGGAAAAGCTCATCACCGACCATAGAGAAAAACTCGAGACTCTGGTACACTTACTGCTAGAGAAAGAAACTATCGAGCGCGAGCAGTTCGAGGAGCTCTTTCCAGATAAACCTGAAAAAAAGGAACACGCTCCCCATGCCCCAATCCCACGATCCACACATCAAGGAACTGACGCCGACTGATGCGGCGGAAAAGTTTGAGGAGAAGATGCACGACATCTCCCTCAAGCAGCGCGAGGTCGACACGAAGAAGTTCTCTGCAACAATCCAAATCCCCTACATCACCCTCGTCGGGATCCCAATCCCTCCGGGTCCGCTCGGAGTGATCACCGAAGAAGAGGCAAAGATCTACAAAGCTGTCTGCTTTGCGGAAACTACTGATGAGAAGAAGGTCGCTATTATCGATCCGGGGCTTCCGGGTCTTGAGGAGTTTTTGCACTCGGTTGAGGAGCGTACCAAGGCAAAACTCTCCCTGTTCGTGATGTCTGAAACCAGCCTCACGGCTGTCCTGCGACTCTACAATCAACTGCCGAAAATCAAAGAGGAGGTGAGTGGCGTGAAGGTGACGCAAGAGGACCTGGATAAGTTTAAGGAAGGTTTTTCTGACATCCGCACGGTGCAGGAACAGATGTCCGGGATCTCGCTGACCGAGACCATGACGCTTCTGATTGCGATTGCGCTCAACGCCCGCGCGTCCGACATTCACATTGAGGCGGAACAACACGATATCAAGGCCCGCTTGCGAATCGATGGGATCCTGCAAGATGTATTCACTCTTCCATCGGACGCCTGGCCAAAAATCATCTCGCGCGTCAAGCTGATTTCGCGTCTCAAGCTCAACGTGACCGACCGTCCGCAAGACGGGCGGTTTACGATTTATTTGAAGGACGACGAGGTAGACGTGCGCGTTTCGACCCTACCAACCGCGTATGGCGAGAGTGTGGTGATGCGCTTGCTGCGTTCAACCGCCGGTTCGCTGGAGTTTGAAACGCTCGGGTTGGTCGGCTACAACTTCGAGCTTCTTAAAAGAGAGATCGAAAAGCCCAACGGCATGATTATCACGACCGGGCCGACCGGATCCGGGAAAACGACTACGATGTACGCGATCCTTAAAACTCTCAACTCGCCGGAATCAAAAATAATCACGCTTGAGGATCCGGTCGAGTACAAGATGGCTGGAATCAACCAGAGCCAAATCGATCCATCAAAAAATTATACTTTTGCAAATGGGCTGCGCTCGATTCTGCGCCAAGACCCCGACATCGTGATGGTGGGAGAAATCCGCGATTTGGAAACGGCCGACATTGCGATCAATGCGGCGCTCACCGGTCACCTGGTACTCTCTACAATCCACACCAACAGTGCGGCGGGAGCGATTCCTCGGTTTCTCGCGATGGGCGTAAAGCAGTACCTTCTTTCCCCGGCGCTCAACGCGATCATGGGTCAGCGGCTCGTAAGAAAGCTCTGCGTCGAGTGCAAGAAAGAGGCGCCGTTAGAACCAAAAATTCTCGAGCGGGTTAAAAAAGAACTTTCAAATCTTACGCCGTTATGTGGCCGAACCGTGGATCTCGAAAGTCTGAAGTTTTGGGAAAGCGCCGGCTGCGACGCGTGTCACGGCCTGGGGTTTAAGGGGCGGATCGGTATTCACGAGATCATGGGCATGAACCCGGAGATCGAACAGCAGATCCTTTCGGGGCAGGTGTCTGAGTTCGTTATTCAGGATATCGCGATAAAAAACGGGATGATTACCATGGTACAGGATGGCATACTCATGGCGCTCGATGGCGTCACCTCGGTTGCCGAGGTGTTCTCGGTCGCGGATTAGCTCGGAGTCGTTTCATAAAAAAGATACGCCGCCGGATGAGAGTAATCCCATTCGGCGGCTTTGATAGTTGGTCCTCGTCGATTAGACCGGGTGCATGTTCACCTGCGCGAGCCAGTGGTTGAGTTGCGCAAGCGAGTACTCCGCCGCCGGCAGCATGTCGGCGTAGAGGTCGGCATTTGCACGCATGTAGCGCACAAGATGCGCGTAGTGCGCGGTCCGCTCCTTGACGTACCGGTCGTAGAGATCCTCGGTCCGCAAGTGGCTGCCCGCGAGCATGAACTCCTCCTCCATGACCGCATAGCACGCGTACTCGCAGTCCGGAAACTCCCGCGCCCTGCATTTTGACTCGTGCCAAGCCATGAAGGGCCGGAACTCCTCGGGAATCGCGTCGGAGAGGAATACAAACCGTTTCCCGTCGGGTAGGATCACATACCCGAGAAACCAGGGGACATTCGGCATCCCGCTCTGCTGCACCAGGAAGAAGGTGACCCCCTCGTCCTTCGTTAGGGGCTCGTCATCATCAAGAGGGATCTCCTCTCCATCGAGGATAATCGGTTCATCCTTGATGATGAACGTGCCGGCCTGTCCGGTCGCGTTGCCAAAGAACCAGGCGGCGTGCTTGTCGCTCCGCAACGCCTCGGGGAGGTCGCGACGGGCGTAGGTGACGGTTACCATGGAGCTTGCTCTCCCTCTCGAGGATGCGGATGCGTTCCGCGTATGCGTTTTGGAGACTAACACAGAACCCGCGACTTGTCCATCAGGGACAGACACGGTATAGTAAGGTGTATGAAAAAAAATAAGACAATCATCATTTCAATCGGCGGGTCGCTGATCGTGCCTGATGGAATCGATACGGTGTTTTTAAAGAAGCTGCGCGCCCTACTGGTGAGTCACATGAAAAAAGGAGCGCGGTTTGTGGTCATTGCGGGCGGAGGAAAGACGTGTCGGCGCTATAATGCCGCTGCCGAGTCGGTCGTTCGGGTCAGTAAGGAAGATCTCGATTGGTTGGGTATTCACACCACGCGACTAAATGCGCATCTTTTGCGCACCATTTTTAAAGGCTGGGCGCATGCCGAAATCGTTAAAGACCCGCATCGTCCCGCTCGATTCAAGGAGCCCATGCTGGTAACTGCCGGCTGGAAGCCCGGCTGCTCGACCGACTATGATGCGGTCCTGTTCGCAAAGAATCACGGTGCAAAGACCTTGGTGAATCTTTCAAACATCGATTACGTGTACACAAAAGATCCAAAAAAATTTCCGGACGCTAAGCCCATTCACGAAATCACCTGGAAAAAATTCAGGCGCTTGCTCCCCAAAAAATGGGATCCGGGTCTCAATGCCCCCTTTGATCCCATTGCCGCCGCCGCCGCTCAAAAAGCCGACATGACCGTTGCGATCATGAACGGCGCTCACATGCAAAACCTCGAGAATTTTCTTGTAGACAAACCCTTTACCGGCACGATCGTCACACCGGATTCCTTATTGGTGCCCGGGGCGGGACTCGAACCCGCAAGCCTTGCGGCACGAAATTTTAAGTTTCGTGAGTTTACCAGTTTCTCCACCCGGGCGTGATTATTATTATTTTTTTCGTCTGTTTCTTCCGCGATGCGTTGGTTTTAAGCTATGACAATTCGGACATAAAACGCGCAAGTTATCTAAACGGTTATCCATACTATCTCCATTAATATGGTCGAGTTCAAGTGGGGTTCTTCCATCCGGTGACATTTTTGCCCAACCACATTCTTCGCATGCACCATTTTTTATTCCTGCTGCAATAAGTCGTTTTTTTAGCTTATAACTTTGAAACGTACTTTTTTTGACCAGGATATCCTTTAGCGAAAGCCGAGGTTTTCCGATTCCCCTGAGACCTTTGCTCCAGCCTCGCCCGGTAAAATGACTAATATCTACTGAGTATTGAGCAAGATATTTATGCAACTGGGCATAGTTCCCGCCAGCCTCTTTGAGACCCAAACATGAGAGTAGTTGCCTTTTGCTTTTTACTTGTGCTGCCGATCGAAATAAGTTTTCTTCTGTCCACTTTCTTTTTTTCATCCTTTAACTATAGCAGATTTACGGCGAACGTACAAATTGATACTATCATCTACGTTTGCCGTTTACTTTCTTGTCAGCACCTTTTTCACTGAGGCTTTTATTTCTTTGCGCGTCATGCTGTATTTTTTTAGAAGCTGTGCGGGCGTTCCCGACTCGCCGAATGAGTCGTGCATGCCGACCATTTCAACGGGAACAGGAAAACGTCCGCCGAGGAGCTCGCAGACCGCACTTCCCATGCCACCCATGATTTGATGTTCTTCTACGGTGACAGCGCAGCGCGTTTTTTTTACTGACGCGAGAATCGTTTTTACGTCCAACGGCTTGATGGTGTGATTATTGATGACCTCGCATGAGACGCCTGCTTTGGTAAGGTCGCGCGCCGTGATAAGCGCTTCATATAACAGTGGCCCGCAGGCAAAAATGGTGACGTCAGAACCTCCCTGGAACACCTCTGCGCGCCCGATGGCAAAGGGTGTTTTTGGTGTCGTGATCACGGGAGTTTTTTCTCGTCCGAAGCGGAAATACACCGGCCCGCTGATGGCTGCCGCTGCGCGAGTCGCTTTCCTGGTCTCCTCGTAATCGCACGGCGCAATGACGGTCATGTTCGGCAAAGTCCGCATGATCGCGATATCTTCAAGTGCTTGGTGTGTCGCACCATCAGGACCGACCGAGACACCCGTGTGCGCCCCAGCAATCTTTACATTCGCACGATTGATACAGATACTCACCCGCACCTGATCCCAGCTGCGGCCGGGAGAGAACACCGCGTAACTTGATATGAACGGAATTTTTCCGGACAGTGCAAGCCCCGCTGCAATACCGGCCATGTTTTGCTCGGCAACCCCACACTCGATGAAGCGATCGGGATAGGCCTTGGAAAATGGGAGAACGCGCGTAGATTCGGCAAGGTCCCCGGTGAGCACCACAACGGCGGGATTTGCTTTTCCCAATTCAAGCAGCCCATCGCCGTAGCCGTTGCGCGTCGGGATGAGTTCAACGTCTGGTGAAAACAATTTCTGATTGAGAGTGGTATTTTTACTCATGTTCGGAGGTTATTTTCCCACGCAGGGTGCGCAAGCTCCCGAGCGCCTCGCGTGCCTGATCGGCATTGGGAGGGATACCGTGCCAGAGGAAGTTGTGCTCCATGAAGTGTACGCCTCGTCCCGGCACGGTATGGCAGATGACGACGGTCGGTTTCTCCGAGACGTGTTTTGCCTCCTCGCACGCCTCGACGATTTCTCTGATGTTGTGTCCGTCGATCTCAATGACGTGCCACCCGAACGCGACATACTTTGCGCCAAGCGGTTCCAGCGGCATCACCGTTTCAGTCGGCCCGTCAATCTGGATATTATTACGGTCAACTAGAAACGTGAGATTGGAAAGATTCTTGTTTGCCGCAAACATGACCGCCTCCCACACCTGTCCTTCCTGATGTTCGCCGTCGGAGAGCACCGCATACACGCGCCACGCAGCCGCATCCATCTGTGCGGCAAGGGCCATGCCGACGGCAATCGATGAGCCCTGTCCCAGCGGGCCGCTGGTAGACTCAATGCCGGGGAGGCGACCAAGTTCAGGATGTCCTTGTAGGGGCGACCCAAAGCTGCGGAGGTCTTTTAGCGTTTTGAGGGGAAAGTATCCCGCGCGAGCCATGCTCGCATAGCGCACCGGGCAGATGTGTCCGCAGGAGAGCACGAGCCGATCACGCTCGGTCCAAGAAGGACTTTTTGGCTTGTGGTGGAGGATATGAAAATAAAGCGCCGTGAACACATCCGCCATACCCAAGGGTCCTGCCGAATGTCCCGACCCTGCCGCCACAAGCATGCCGACAATATCTTGCCGGATGGTGTTTGCCATGCGCTCCAGGCGCTTTATTTTTGCCTCATGAATGAGCATGTTATCGCTCCAGGAGCGAGATGACCGCTCCAGTGATCTCCTTGATTTTTTCGTTTTGGCGTTTCAGGTCTCCTTCGAACATGACCTTAAAGTAATTTTTGGTGTATTGGATGTTTGTTTTGAGAAGTCCCTCGCGCGAAAAGCGGCGATACGAGGACATGACAAAAAGTTTTGGGTCGTAGTGCACATACCCGAGCTCGCCGAACCGTTTTGCGATACTGGCATCATCGCCGAAAAATTCATAGGTCGTATCCATGCCACCCAGCTTTTTAAAGTATTTTCGAAAGGTCGCAAAATTTCCGCCAATCACCACGCCGCCTTTTTTCAACAGGCGTCCCATGAGGGACCCGAGCGCGGGCATCACGACCCAGCGATAGATCTCTTGCATGATATAAAACGACTCGTCATCAGTGTCGTAGAATGTGTACGCGCCGGCAACCGCAACGCAGGGGTGTTTGCGCGAATTGAGGGATGCCGAGATCCGCTCGAGCCAATCGACGGGAGGAATACAGTCTGCGTCCAGGAACGCGACGATTTTTCCTCGACTCTCCTCAAGCCCGCGTTGGCGAGCTTGATTGGTGCCGCGTTTGTGCTCGGTTACGACCCTGTCCGCGCCATGCGCGCGCGCAACCTCACACGTCGCATCGGTGCTCGCGTTGTCAACGACAATGATCTCGAACGACTCCCGTGGAAAGGTTTGTCGTGCGAGCGCTTCAAGCGCTTTGGGGAGGTAGTCCGCCTCGTTGAAGGCGGGAATGATGACAGAGATTTTCTTACTGATTCTTGGTACCGAAGTTTTTTCCATAGACCAAGGTTGTTGACACGAGTTGCCGTGCGCCCGCTTTGAGAAGTTTTTCCGCATTCTGGAGCGAGACGCCGCCATCGACGATGATAAATTTTTTGGGATACTTTTTGTGGAAGAAGGCTATTTTCGGAATGACCTCAGGATGGAACGGCATGCCGGCGAAGCCCGGCTCAATAGCCATAAACAATATAGCATCGAGTCTCTCGAGGAGCAATTCGATTTGGCGCGGCGCGGTTTCGAGATTGAGGGCGACGCCCGCCTCGAGACGATGTTTTTTAATGGTATCAATCACTCTCAACGGATTGTCGGTCGCCTCGAAATGAAAAACGATTCGAGAAGCCCCGGCGCGCTTCCAGGCGGCCACACGCTTTTCCGGATGGTATGTCATCAAATGCGCCTCAAACGTATGTGGAAAACCGAGTTTTCCTATGTTTGTTGGTTTACACCAAAAATGCGACGGTACGAACTTGCCGTCAGTCGCGTCAATATGCATATGAGCCCTGGGGTAGGATTTCCTTACAAAATCTAGCTTTGCTAGAGCCTCTTTTTTGTTTGCAGCCAGCAGCGCAGGACTTATTTGGCGCTTTATCACGTTTGGGAGTGGTGGGGGATGATGCATACTCTTTAGACTAGTTTACCATGAATTCGGCAGATTTTCTGCCTCTCAAAAAAATGTAAGCGGGGGGCTTGACAAACTTTTAAAAGGGGTGTATACTATAAAAGTTGTCAACGCTCCAAATCGGTCCAGTACCGGTAGAAAGCTCTTTACAATAAGGGAATTTGAGCCTTAGAGGGGTTCAAATCATACCAAATGAGGAGAGAGACTGGCTGTGGATTGTTAAAAGGATAATTCACAGTCGGAGGTTCTAGAGGCCTCCCTTGCGAATCGCACAGGCGATTCACAATACCATACCATCAAAAAAGGTGATACGTATTGTTGAGCTCTCCTCCACAAGAGAACTCCCCAATATTGTGCCACCTTTTTTGATTGTGCGGTGAGAAATATGGTGAGGAGGACACCGCGCGAGACGGCGAAAAACAAAATTACGTGAATATTTACGTAAAGCGCCCTTCTTGCCGACCCCATGCCTCGCCAGATTTCTCCCCGTTCTTTGAATAAACCTTTCGCGGGTAGGCTTGTATGTATCATGGCCCAGTGTCGTGATATATGCAAGGCTGCCCGCGAATTGTTTTTGTACGGTCTTTATTCCTGGGCTGCAAGAGGCCTCTCATACGTAAGTAAGAGAGATTGCATTCTTTGCATCTGATATTCACCCGGCGTCCGTCGAGGGCGCCATCTCTCTCCTCGAATATCAACCGGTGCGAGGAGTGTCCTTTTGGCGATTTGCGGCCTCTAACTGCAGATCCTGTTCCTCTTGCAGCCCAAGGGTAAAGAGAAGAAAAATCCTCCGGCAATCGTCGGAGGATTTTTCATTTATTCAATCTTTTTGATGCGGCGTTTGTGGCGTGCGAGGTTTGAAAAGGGCGTGTCCAGCCAGGCCGCAAGAATTTTTTTGAGCTGGGGGAGCGAGTGCATGCGCCCGCCAAGACACAGTACATTCACGTCGTCATCATGGCGTGCAGATTTCGCGCTTTTTTCGTCCCATGCGCTTGCAGCACGGATCCCTTTTATTTTGTTTGCGGCGATACACATCCCCTGCCCGCTGCCACAAAGGAGAATACCTCGTCTGCGTTTGTTGCTCGCAACGAGCCGTGCAAGTTTTCTGGCACTGTCAGGAAAGTCGTCAGACGCGTCATAGGCGTGAGCGCCGATGTCGAAAACCAAAACTCCCTGCGCGGCCAGAAACTTTTTCAGCTCTTCTTTTTGCGCAAAGCCGGCGTGGTCAGCCCCTAAATAAAGTAAATCAGCCGCGCTTGCGTGTTGACGGCCTCCCTTTCGCATATTCATATTTTGGAATCGGCACCACCTTTTCCTTGTCGATGAGGGCGATGACTTTGTCGATAAGAATCTTTGGATCTGGATCGTACACGGTTTTTCCAGGTCCGCGATGTCCTTTGAGGATAATCTCACGGATCATTTCCGAGGTGCCGCCGCAGTGCTCCAGGACGCCGACCGGTTTTTGGTCTTCAAACGCGATTGTGAACTCATTGAGCGTGCCGATCCGGCCGCATACTTCAATGACGGCATCCGCGCTGCGCACCAGCAGGAGGTTCCTGCCCGAGTAGTCAAAGCCGGTATAGATGATCAGGTCGTGATAATCCATTGGCAGGCGATATTTTTTTACGTGCTCAAGTTCTGATGTTGCGGGCGAGATGCCAATCACGATGCCGCCCGCTTCCTTGGCGCCAATCGCCGCCCAGTAGGGAATGCCGGTCGTCGCGCCGGTTACTAATACGCCATTGTGTAACACCACTTGCCGCCCCAGCTCCTTTGCCTTGTCCAGCGCATCAGGTGAGCAAGTCGAGGTCTCGGCAGACCCGGACACGCAGATTTTGTATTTGAGGTAGGTCTGCTGGAGGAGCGCTCGTTCGCGAGGCAGGGTGGCGGCTGGTTTTGCGGGCATACTAGTATGAGATAAAAAATTTTATAAGGATGGTGCGAGTGCCGGACTCTCAAGGCTGACGGTGTCGCCGAATTTAGGAACGACTGCGGGAACCCCGAGCTCGTCTCGGAGTACTTGTGCAAGCACTTCCGAGCTTTGTTGTTCGCCCATAGTGACAAAGATTTGTTGGATAGGCTTGTTGATCTTGTTCACGAACGCCTTGAGCTGGTTTTGGTCTGCGTGCGCGGAGTAGCCAGAGATCGTAGTAATCGTCGCTCGAACCGGAACAACCACGTCGCCGATGCGGACCGACTTTGCGCCGTCGCAGAGCATCCGGCCGAGACTTGATACGCGCGCGTAGCCGACAAAAAGGACGGTGCTGTTTGGGTCGGGGAGCGCACGGAGAAAATGATGCGCGATGCGCGAGCCGTACCCGTGGGGATTGCCGGCAAGAATGACCTTGGGCGGGGGGACCTCGTTGATCGCGATGGACTCTTCGCGGCTTGCGGTCAGTTTCAGGCCCGGGAACGAGAAGAGATCATTGCCGCCGCGCAGGAGTTGTTGGGTGTCTTCGTTAAAGAGAGACTGGTATTTTCGATATACCTTCGTCGCGTTGATGGCGAGCGGGGAGTCCAAGAATACCGGCATGCGCGGGACGCGGTTGTGCTCGATGAGTTCATCTAGCGCCGAGAGAAGTGCCTGCGTTCGCTCCAGCGCAAACACCGGAATGATAAGTACCCCCTTTTTACTGTACGTGTCCTCGAGCGCGCGCTCCAGGATCCGCTCCTTTTCCTGATGGGACTCATGAATGCGGTCGCCGTATACAGACTCCATACAGAGGTAGTCGCAGTATTCGACCGGATAAATTGTTTTGAGAAGCGGCGCCGGGACGTTTCCTAAATCGCCGGTAAAGACGACAATATCGTCCCCGATATGCATCTCGATAAGCGACGATCCCAGGATGTGTGCTGAGTCGCGCAGATACACGTCGATGGAGTCGGAGAGCGTGACGCGCTGGTTGTAGTTGCTCGGTTTGACCAGTTCAAGTACTCCGTCCAAGTCCTGTTTGGTGTAGAGCGGTTTTTCTCCCCGCGCGTCGCACTCGTGAGACATGATCTTGAGCGCGTCTTCTAGCATGACGGCCATGAGGTCTGCAGTCATGGGAGTCGTGATTACGGTGCCGCGGAAGCCATCGCGGTAGAGCTTGGGAAGTCTCCCTATGTGGTCTGCGTGGGCATGCGTGATAAAGACTGTTTTAACCTCGTGCGGGTTAAACGGGAAGGGCTTGTGGTTTTCGTCTTCTAAAAAGCGCCCTCCTTGGTAGAGGCCGCAGTCGACGAGAATCTTTTCTTTTCCAGCAGTGAGGAGGTAGCACGCGCCCGTCACCGTGCCCGTGCCACCGCAGAATTGAATCGTAGGTTGAGTGTGCATACCTCCATTACATCATCGCGACCGTGCATTGTCAATGAATGAAAAAAGAAGTAAGATACGCGTTAGATATTTTATGGAAAAATTCACAGCACCCACCGTAGACCACACAGAGGACGAGGCCGTTGAAGGGCTCATCACAGAGGTGCGATCACACCTTGAGGAGGCGCGGCTAGTTGAACTCATGAAGGAGGGAGGGATTATGAAAGACCCGGAAAGACTTGGGGAACTTTTTGGTCTCTTGCATAAAATGGCGTGCGGAACACTTGATACGCCAAAAGTATGACTGATGTCGAACACTACATTTGCGAGCAGATTGCGCGGGCACCCTATCTTGACGAGGAGACACGAACTTCGTGGATCGGGCGAATCCATGCCGACGGGTTAACACCGGAGACAACCCGGCTGCTTCTTGCGACCATGATGGATCGGGCGCTTCAGAAAATGGGAGACTCGCTTCATGTCGCCCCTTCCCAAGCAGCGGCGCGCGTCAAGGATCTTTTGTCAGAAATCGATCGCGTAGAGTCCAGCTTCCAGGCGCGAGTCATCGCGAAAAAGACGGAGTAAGGCCATGTCCATGGGGTTTGTGTGCGCATTGGTGTTTCTCTTTGCGCCATCGTTTGCATTTGCCGGAGCGGCCGATATCGTCATCACCGAAATTGGCGGATATGAGAAGATGGATCACGAGTGGATTGAGATTAGAAACATCGGCGCGACGCCTGTCGACCTCACGAACTGGAAATTTTTTGAAGACAACACCCATCACGGATTAAAAGCACATCGTGGCGACCTAATCATCGAGCCCGGTGAGATCGCGGTGATTGCACAAAACGCTGCCAACACCGCCGCAGACTACCCCTCGTTTACCGGAACGCTTATTGATAGTTCGTGGTCAGCTCTTGCGTCTTCGGGAGAGGAGATTGGAATGGCTCTTCCGGATAAAACATTTGCAGAGCGTTTTACCTATCGAAGTTTTGAAAAGTTTTCCCTCGAACGCAATGATACGTCAAAGTCCGCATCCGAGCAGTCGAATTGGAAGGAGCATCTGACCGGCAATACGGTCGGTGTTGTAAATAGTCCGATCGTTGAGTCGCCCGTGTCACAGAGCGTGTCCGCAAGCACATCGACACTCATCATTGTTCCACCGGCAAGCACCCTCTCGGAGGCACCCGCGCTTCGCGGCGACGTTGTGATCAATGAACTAGTTGCTGATCCTGCAGACGGCGTGAAAGAGTGGGTCGAACTGTACAATATCACGAGCCGTCAGATCAATCTTTCGGGCTGGACGCTTGAGGATGGATCAAAATCAGTCACCGTCCTCTCCGGCATCCTCGACAGTAATGGCTTAGGCAGGTTCATTGTGATCGAAGCGCCGAAAGGAGACCTCAATAACGCGGGCGACCGTGTTGTTTTAAAGAATTCTGACCGCACAGTAATCGATTCTATTACATATGGCTCATGGGACGACGGCACCATTTCCGACAACGCTCCGACAGCGTCTGATCCCGCCTCAATCGCGCGCACCAGTGACGGAGTGAACTCTGGAAACGACAAAGTTAACTTCCGTGTGACCGCAACGCCGACACGGGGACAGCCTAATCTGATTACACTGAGCCAGGAGAGTCTGACCTCGGAAAAGAATCCTGCCGCCGATGTTATCATCTCTGAGCTCCTTCCAAACCCGACAACTCGAGACGAGCTAGATGAGATTGTTGAGTTGTATAATCAAGGATCGAGTGAGGCAGACATTACCGACTGGGAGTTGGTGAACAGCTCCGGCATCCGATTCCGTTTTCGTCCCGATTCCGGCATCCCGCAGCGCATCGCGGCACAAGGGTATCTGGTCATCCCGCGCACGACAAGTAGGCTCGCGCTCAAAAATGAGGGCGGGGAGACCGTACGGCTCTATCATCCCACTCAGGAACGGCCCATTGATTCCGTGAGCTACCGCGACCCCGCACCGTTGGGCGTGTCGTATAGCAAGGCGGGCCCGAGATTTGAGTGGTCGGAGCTGCCCACGCCGGGGAGGAAAAATATCATCACGCAGAGAAACAAGGAGCCGATTCTTGTTGCGACATTTCCGTCAAAGGGGATTGTTGGCCAGGAGATTGAATTTGACGCGAGCGATTCGAGTGATCCGGAAGGTGAGCGGTTAAGCGCGTCATGGGATTTTGGAGATACGATGAATGCAAAGGGATTGTATGTGAAGCATCGATATGAGAAAGAGGGCCAGTACACGGTGTTGTTCACTCTGAGCGCGGGCGAGCACCGTGTTACCAAGACCGCAAAGATTCGCATTGAAGGGAGTCCATCCGCGGCAGGGGAACCGGCACGATCCGGAGATCCTCAAAAGCAGGCAGGGGCGCCACAAGATTCTCCATCACTTACACCGGTACGGTCGATTGTCCTGAACGAAGTATTTCCCAATCCTGCGGGTGCGGATCACGATGAGTTTATTGAACTCAAGAATACCTCTGATCAGAGCGTATCGCTTGCGGGTATCCGCATCGCGGACGAGCGCGGAGAGACGATAGCACAGCTGAGTGCGGATGATCGGCTAGAACCGTCGGGTTTGTTTGTGCTCAAGCGCGATCGACTAAAAAAATCGCTTCTCAACGATCGCGGCCGAATCAGTATTTTCGAAACAGACGAGTCTGTTCGTGACGAGGTCGAGTATGAAGACGCCCCGTCAGGAAAAAGCCTTGCCCGAACCACGGGCGGCTTGTGGGTGTGGTCAGGTGTGGCAACGGCGGGGAAGGAGAATGGGGTTGATGCGCTTGCGCGTGAAGATGATACACAAGACCATGCGATCGAACAGAGTGATCAGAATTTCCCGGGCACGTTTTTTGGAGATGATGTCGGTAGTGCAGATGCGCCGCGCGGGCCGATTCCTGTCTCGCTTGCGGATGTTCGTGAACTTCCAAAAGGGTCTCGCGTCAGTGTTCAGGGAGTCGTGTCGGTTCCTCTCGGCGTATTCGGAAAAAACGTGATGTACCTTGCCGGCTCCGGCATTCAGATTATCCTCTCGAGCGGACACCGGAAGATATTCAAGATTGGCGAACGTATCCAGGTAAGCGGCGTGCTCTCTGAGTCTGGAGGTGAGACACGCATCCGGCTCACAAAGAAGGATTATGTACGTCCGCTCGGGACAGGGGAGCCGCCAAAAGCTCATGAAGTTTCCATCGGCGACATCGGTGAGGAGCTGGAGGGGTGGCTGGTCACCATCCGTGGCGAGGTTGTTGAAAAACGCTCGGGAAGGTTTATCCTTTCTGACGGGGATAACGACGTGATCGTAGTGGTAAAACGGTCCACAAAGATTCCCTCCAGTGCCATTCGCGAGGGCGCGCAACTAGCAGTAACCGGCATTGTCAGCCAGTCAAACGATGAGTACCGTGTTCTTCCTAGAGCAGAAAGCGATGTGACGATGATGTCCGTATCAAGCACGCCAGAAACGGCAACCGTCGAACAGATTCCTTCACGAAAGAATGAGGTATCAAAAGTTGCGCAGTACCTTCTCGTCACAGCCATTGCCCTGGCATTGTTCTCCGGAGGACTCCTTATTCGAATGTTAAAAAAATAGACATGTTTTCACTCTGCGTCGTAGCGGTGGGGAGTCTGAAGCGGTCGTACTGGAAAGAAGCGGCATCAGACTATCTTAAGCGCCTTTCCGGATATGCCCGGCTGCAGGTCGTCGAAGTCCCCGAGGTTCCGTTTCGCGATGCGCGTGATGCGGCCCGCGTTCAAAAACATGAGGCCGAGCACCTTATGGCGCGCATCCCTCACGGGTCGTATCGCATAGCATTGGACTCGGGCGGGAAAAGATTTTCTTCCGAGACGTTTGCACGCCATCTAGCAGACCAAGGCGAGGGCGGCCGAACGATCTGCTTCCTCATCGGCGGTCCCCTAGGACTCTCTCGCGAATTGGTCCAGTCATGCGATCTTTCCCTCTCCCTGGGAACCTTGACGCTCACCCACCAGCTTGCTAGAATCGTCTTACTCGAACAGCTCTATCGAGCCACAACGATACTTCACAATAAGACGTATCATTATTGATCTTTGAAAACCGTACCCATGTGCTATAATTATTAATTATAGTAGTGAGTACGATATGAATCCAAATAAAACGCACGCCGTATCACTGCGTCGACAAGGGAAAAGCTACAAGGAAATAGTTAGAATAACGGGCGTTCCAAAAAGCACTCTTTGCGGATGGCTTCAGCATCAAAAATGGTCTGTCGCTATCCGAAAGAAATTATCAAAGATTCAGAGTGAGAATGCTCGGGTGAGAATGATCGCAATCACGGATAAAGCACGAGAGCAGAGACAGATTTTGTATCAGAGTTATCGAGAGGATGCACAGACAACCTTTGAAGGGTATTATAAGGAAGCACTTTTTGTAGCTGGCGTGATGCTGTACTGGGGAGAAGGTGACAATAAGCTATCCAATGGCCTGATCAGAATTTCAAATTCAGATCCAATGGTTCTGAAATTCTTTCATGCATTTGTTGGAAGATATTTACCCGAGCTTTATCCAAAGCTGAAAATGTCCCTCGTCCTTTACCCCGATCTTGAAGATGTTGCATCCTGCGAGTACTGGTCAGAGAAAGTAGGCATACCACTTGATCGCTTCATGAAAAGCCAGTATATTCAAGGTCGATCGAAAAAGAGGACCCTTCCTTACGGGACCGCTCAAATTTATGTGCCAAGTACGGCATATAAACATAAGTTACTAGAATGGATTCAATTAGCGCGGAGTAATATTCAACACGCGGGTATCGTATAACGGCTATTATGGGTGCTTGCCAAGCACCAGACAGGGGTCCGACTCCCCTTACCCGCTCCAGTGTGAAATTTCAGCATCGGAAAGTTCTGATTGCGTTGCAACCATTGGGAAACCGACAGGTCCGACCCGATCGAAAACGTTCACCGAGTGAGAAAGCCCTTCAGAGATGATCTCGAAGGGTTTTCTCATTTGGATAAAGAGTTTTTTGTCTTTCAGCGTGAGGTCCGACCCGATGCATGCAAAGATTGCCCGCTTGGTTTCAATATCTCCATTCTCAAACCAAACGCGCGCATACCGCGCGAAGTTGAACGTCCGCTCCGAGAGCTCAAGCCACTCCTCTTTTTGTTTGCCCTGATCCTTCAGTTCGTTCTCAAATCTCGCCTTTTCTTTCAGTAAGGGGCCCTTGAGCGACTGATATTCCTCAGTTGTGAAAAGGCTACCGTCTCTGTTTTCTGGCGACGTGAATTTCAGCATAAGACTGTCGAGCTGTTGAGTTGTTCGCAGCAGTGCGCGTTGTTTCATTACGAAAGTATCCTCCTGGGCTTTCGCTTCGCCCGTACGCAGTTCATGGAGGTATTTGATTGCCCATTGCTGGAAGCGCTCCGGGATCTCGATTTTTTTCAATTCGCTGTCTATTTGTTTTTCCAGCTCCTCTGTACGGATCGATTTTTCAGTACAATCGGGCTTGATTTTGTGGCCACAATGGTAGTGAATGTAGTGATGAATGTTTCCATTCTTCTGGTGCTTGTACTTTTCCTCGGCCGTTACCATGCCCCCGCAGATGCAGCGGATGAGTCCGGTGAATGCA
>JBBTRP010000047.1:0-24553 GCA_038065125.1 Patescibacteria group bacterium | reverse complement strand
TGCTCTTCCGTCCCGCGGATTCTGATAGTCAATACGTCGCCACTCGCCTCTTTTTCTCCAAAGACAATAATATAGGGCACTTTCAATTTTGAAACTACGCGAACCTTTTTGCCGACCGTCTCGTTTGACTCGTCGATTTCAACGCGAATCCCCTCAGAGCTCAACTCATGCGCAAACGCTCGTGCGTTGGGTATAAAAGTTTCCCCCACCGGCAAGATTGCGACCTGCACTGGTGCGAGCCAAAGCGGAAAGGCGCCGGCAGTGTGTTCGATGAACACAGACAGAAACCGCTCGATCGAACCCATAATCGCTGCGTGAAGCATGACGATGCGCTCGCGTTCTCCCTTCTCGTTTATGCAGGCAAGATCAAATCGCTCCGGCATGTTCCGGTCAACCTGGATGGTTGCAACCTGCCAGGAGCGTCCCAAAGAATCTTTTGCAATAAAATCAATTTTGGGGCCGTACATGGCCGCCTCGCCGATCGCTTCGGTCGCGACGACTCCTCGCTCCTTCACCAGTGCGCGCAACTGATCTTCGGTCCGTTCCCAGACCTCTTTATCGCCCAAATACTTGTCCATCTGCGCCCCGTCATGGAGGGAGAGTCGCACCGTAAGATCACCAAGACCGACAGCTGAGTAAAAAATATTGATAATATCCCAGATACGAAACATTTCGTCCTTGAGCTGAGATTCGCGACAAAAGACATGCGCATCGTCCTGGGTGATGCAACGCACGCGTGAGAGTCCCGCAAGCTCGCCCGACTGCTCATCTCGGTAGACCATCGTGGTCTCGGCGTAGCGCTGGGGAAGGTCGCGATAGCTCTGCTGCTTTCGCGCATAAATCTGCGTGTGGTGCGGGCAGTTCATCGGCTTCATGGCAAACTCATGCTCCTCTCGCGTGACAATTTTGAAGAGATCCTCCTTGAACTTTTCCCAATGGCCGCTCGTCTCGTACAAATCTTTTTTTGTGATATGGGGAATTGTGACTTTTTCATATCCTCGCTCGCGCCGCAACTGCCAAATGTACTCATCCAACAAATTGCGAAGGAGTGTCCCGCGCGGGGTCCACAGCGCAAGGCCAGAGCCGACTAAATCGGAAAAGAGAAACAAGTCCAGCTCACGCCCCAGCTTTCGATGATCGCGTTTTTCCGCCTCAGCAAGCATCACGAGGTGTGCGTCAAGTTCTTCCTTTGTGGAGAACGCAAGACCATAGATGCGCGTGAGCATGGGGTTTTTCTCGCTGCCTCGCCAGTAGGCGCCCGCAAGTTTATGTAGTTTGAATGAGTACGGATCGATGAACGAGGCGGTCTCAAGGTGTCCGCCGCGGCAGAGGTCCTCAAATGTTCCCCACAAATACAGGGTAATCGGCTCCCCGCGACCAGCAATCTCGTCAATGAGCTCCTGCTTGAAGGGATTGGCGCTGTACAATTTTTTTGCCTCCTGCTCACTTACCTCGCGTGATGAAACCTCTTTCCAGGTTTTGAGGAGCGACCTCATTTCTTTTTCGATCCGCCTGAGATCCTCGTCCGACGGACTCGTTGAAAACTGAAAGTCGTAATAAAACCCATTCTCAATCGAGGGACCGATTGTGGGTTTTGCGTCCGGGTACAGATTGAGAACGGCAGCCGCAAGAAGATGCGCAAGCGTATGGCGAACGTGCTCGATTGGTATCTCTTTTTTGGTCATATAAAAATCAAATACTGCTGATCATTGTACGTCAAATCGGCAGTATTGACAAGGACGAAGCCGGAAGCGAGCGACTTAATCCTTCTTGATGAGAATGTTGATGTGATCGATCAGGAATGGTGCGCGCGTGACCCAGAAAGGGTAGAGTTGGACTGACACGTCGCTCACCTCATCCGAGGCGCTAATCGCCGCCGTGATCTCTTGCGGCGAGCGGCCAGCGAGGACTTTTTTGTTGAACGGTAAACCCTCATGCGAGAGAACTCTTCCAGCAGACGCGACTACCTGAACAGTTGCGCGTTTATTTTCATTATCAACTGACTCTACCGTTACTGAAATATCGTTTGATCGCGGCGGTAACAGGTCGTAGCCGGGTCCGATTTTTGCAAAAAGTTTTTTTGTAACCAGCGATTCTAGTTCGAAGGGGGTGTAGATCACGGCTGTGACCGTTGCGGTGACACGCACATCGATCTGCTCTGCCTCGTCTCCGACGCGGTGAGAAGCCTGCGCAGTCTTGGTGCGCGCCGTTAAACTCTGGATATTTGATCCATCCGCCTCAAGGAGCGCTTTCATCTTTTCTTGCAGCTTTTCAAGGACGGCTGCGATGCCGTCATCGATGTCTTTTTGAGTGACCATCTTCACGAGGCCCGCGCCGTCAGTCTTCACCTCAAAGCCAAAGCCGTAAATTTGATTTTGAAGGCCGGGCCACAGGCCGGGAAGGGTAAACTTGCTGTCATCAAGAGTGCCCAAGTCGCCTTCGCGGTCGCTGACCACATTCACCGCGACCCTCCCGCCTGCGGGAATGGTTACAAACTCGGACGTTCGGAACAAAATGCCCTCGGGATTGAGAAGACGAGTGGTCGCACGAAGTTGTTGCGGTTTTGATGAGGTGTTAGTTATTGTGATAGCCCCGGCTGTTTTGCCAATGACCGGGGTACCCTCTTTGGTACTAAAAGTTCCGCTGCCCTCCAGATCTTGCGTGACCACTTTTCCGGAAAGCTGATCGGACTCAAGTGCGGCGCCGCTTGACGCATCAACAACCTCGACACTGAATCCCTCATTGATTAACACCGCTTTTGGAGTGATAGTAATCGTTGCCCAGGAGAAAAAAAGATACGCGACAGTAGCGAGAAGAAGAAGTGAAATTGCAAAAAATGAGAGCGCGATTCGCCGGTAACTGTCCGTGCGCGTTGCTGAGGCGTGATGGTCTTTCATAGGGTACAAATTTTAGGCACTGTCACGAAACAACGTATTCAAGTTCGCCCAGGTGTGTGTCAGATGTACGTCAACAAAATCTGAAACATATCGAGATACGTTGAAGGTTTTTTGACGGAAAGATGACATACAGATGGGATGAAATTGATTAGGTTATTTCGTGACAATGCCTTAGTAAACCATTTGCTCATCGGAGACGTATTCCCGGTCGGAGTCAGAGGTGGCAGCGTGATCAGTCGCTCCCGGTGACGTTGTAGCTGCAGAAAGCCGTGCGATAAGTTCCGGAGTAACTTCGCGGACTTGAGAACAAATCACTTTCGACTCGTTGTCCTTGTGTGAGACGCGGCCTTCGATCGCGAGAATCTTGTCGGTCTGCCAGAAGCTTTCCGTCTCCCGCAGTATCGAAGGAAAGACGATGACTTCGAGACTCTCGCTCATATCTTCGATCTTGACAAATAGCATCGGCTCGTTTTTTCGCGTCATGATCTTCTTTGCCGAACTTACGATGCCGTAAATACTCACCAGGCATCCTTCATTTTCCGCTTTCGCCTTGCGACAGGGAATCACAAAGCGCTCAAGCGTCGGCGCCAACCGAGCAAGGGGGTGCTCAGTCAAATAGAGTCCCAGGAGCTCTTTTTCCCAGGCAAGGAGTGTGCCGGGGTCTGGGGCGGGTGCCTTCTCCAATGAAAGCGTTGAGATCCGCGCGTACAGCACTCCGAAGAGCGTTGCTTGCCGCGATGACGCTTCACCGCCAATTTTTTTATTGAAATCAAGGAGCCTATCAATATTATACAGCATCTGATTTCGATCACCAAATCGGTCAAGGCACCCGGAGCGTATAAAACTTTCCAGCGATTTTTTGTTGAGATCTTTGTCTTGAATGCGCTCGAGAAACTCCTCAAGGGAAAGAAACGGTCCACCGGCCGTGCGATTCTCAATCACTCGCTCAACAATGTGCTCGCCGACATTTTTAATTGCAAGGAGGCCGAAACGAATCCTGGAGTACGCGCCATCTTCATCCTGAAGTACGGTAAAGGTACCCTCGCTTTCGTTAATGTCGGGGGGAAGCACCGTCAAACCCAGCATTCTGCACTCTTCGATCTCAATCGCGACACGATCGATATTCCCGAGATCCGATGTCAAGAGGGCTGCCATGAATTCCGCCGGATAGTGGGCCTTCATGTAGGCGGTGTGATATGCGATCACGGCGTAGCACGCGCCGTGGCTCTTGTTGAACCCGTACCCCGCAAACGGTTCGATAAACTCAAAAATCTTTGCGGCCATGCGCTTGTCGATCCCATTAGCGCCGCAGCCCTTGATGAACTTTTCCTTCTGCTCGTTCAAGAGCTTCGCGATCTTCTTACCCATGGCCTTACGGAGCACATCAGCTTCGCCCAGGGTAAACCCGGCAAGCTCTTGCGCCATTTTCATCACCTGCTCTTGGTACACGGCAATGCCGTAGGTCCGCTCCAGAATGGGCTTGAGCTTGGGGTGAAGATAGACCGGAACTTTTAGGCCGTGCTTGCCGGCAATGTAGTCTGGGATCAGATCCATCGGACCGGGGCGGTAGAGCGATACCATGGCGATGATGTCTTCGATTTCGGTTGGCTTGAGCTCCTTGAGATAGCGTTTCATGCCGGAACTTTCCAGCTGGAACACGCCGGTCGTCTTTCCTTCTCGAAGGAGCGCGTAGGTCTGTGCATCATCCAGTGGCAGAATGTCGTACTCGATCGCGACTCCCCGGCTGCGGGCAACCAAGTTTTTCGCGTTTTCAAGAATCGTGAGATTGGAAAGTCCGAGAAAATCAAACTTCAACAATCCCAAATCCTCGATTGGGTGGAGAGAGTATTGTGTGATAACCGTTTTGTCATCCGGAGCCGCATACTGGCAGGGAACATATTCGGTCAGGGGATCTTTGGTGATCACGACGCCGCACGCATGCGTTGAGGTGTGCCGTGCAACACCTTCGAGTTTTTTCGCGGTTTCAAAAATTGCCTGTGCCTGCGGATTTGAATCCACGAGATTTTTGAGCTCGGTAACGGTCGAGAGGGCATCAGAGAGGGTCGTGTGCACGGGAATCATCTTTGCAAGCGTATCGCAAAACGAGTACGGCGCTCCCAAGACTCGGCCCACGTCGCGCAACGATACGCGCGCCGCCATAGTTCCGAACGTGATGATCTGAGCAACGTGGTCGGCCCCGTACTTTGACTCGACATACCGGAGCACCTCGTCGCGTCGCGTATCAGCAAAGTCGAGGTCGATATCAGGCATGGAGATGCGCTCAGGGTTAAGGAACCGCTCAAACAGAAGATCATACCGCAGCGGGTCGATATTCGTGATTCCCAAGAGGTAGGAGACGATACTGCCGGCAGCGCTGCCGCGGCCCGGACCGACAATAATTCCCTGCTCCTTCGCCCAATTGACAAAATCTTGGACGATTAAAAAATAAGAATCAAACCCCGATCGGGCGATGATATCCAGTTCATAGGAAAGACGCTCGGAAATCTCTTCCGTCACGCCGTTGGGGTAGCGCTTTGGGAGCCCTTTTTCGCAAGAATCTTTAAGGACTTCGCCGGGGGTTTTTTCAGCCGGCAAAGGAAATGAGGGGAGGATGATTTTTCCAAACTCGATAGTGAGGTCGCACCGATCAGCGATTGAAACGGTATTTGAGATCGCCTCGGGAATATGGGAAAATGCTTCGGAAAGGCGCGATCCGTCAGCAAAAGAGAAGTCCTCGCCGAGCATGCACATTCGATTTTTATCGGATTTTTCTTTTTTTGTCTGGAGACATAGCAGTACGTCGTGCGCCTCGGCATCATCAGGAGTGAGATAGTGCGAGTCCCCGGTCGCAACGAGCGGCACATGAAATTGCGATGCGAGCTTGATGAGTCCCGCATTGACGATATCCTGGTCGGGCAGGTGCGGATGATGCTGAACCTCGAGGTAAAAACGATCCCCAAAGACATCCAGATACTGCTCCAATACCCGCTCCGGGTGCGCGCCAGAAAGAATCGCTTGAGAAATTTGCCCATTCAGGCATCCCGAAAGGGCGATGATCCCTTCCCCGTGGCTGCGCAGCAACTCAAAATCAACCCGCGGCTTATAGTAAAATCCCTCTAGGTGCGCGGCGGTGACCATCTTCATGAGATTCTTATACCCGGTCTCATTCTGGACCAAAAGAATCAAATGAAACCGCTCATCGTCATCTTTAGTACTCTTTTTTGTTCGACCGCGAGAGGTGACGTAGGTCTCAACACCGATGATCGGCTTGATCCCCGCTTTTTTTGCAGCCTGATAGAATTCGATGGCGCCGTAGAGCGCGCCGTGGTCAGTCAACGCGAGCGCCGGATGACCAAACTCCTTTGCACGCCGAATGAGCCCTTCGATGCGCGCGAGGCCATCAAGGAGGCTATAGTGGCTATGAACGTGAAGATTGACGAAATTCATTCTTCCGATTTCTCTTTCTTGTGTTTCGTGTGACGGCGTTCTGCAATCCCGGAAACGGCGCGAAGACCCTGAACCACGAGATCCGCAGTCTCCTTCATCGCTCGCACCCGGGCGATCGCATCCCGCATCCCTCCGGATACATTCGAGAAAAACTGCTCAAAGGTATCCATCATTAGATGGATCCGCCGTAGGATCGCGATCAGATATACCAGTGCGATCGCGCCAAGAACGGTGAACGCGATTAGCGAGAACGTCGCGACCAGGATAATAAAGTCTTGTGAGGTCATAGCATGGGGACCTATGAATTAGGAAAAGTTAGAGTTTAATTTTAATCTCACCCATCTCCGTCCCGCGCTGATATGCAACTCGGAGCACATCCCCTTTCTGGTATCCTTGCACGAGCTCGGAAAAGCTCCGATTTCCATCAATCAGTTCATCGTTCACACTCACGATCCGATCCCAGTGTTGCAGTCGTCCGACCCCGCTTGATGTCGGGACAAGAATAACTTTTGCCTCCGAAATCAGTCTCGTACCGATATCACCATCCCCCTTCACTCCCTCAAGGTGCTGAAGTATCGTATGGTACCCATCAATATAGAAGAGCTTGAGTGTGGGTCGATCAAGCGACCCCGTGCGCAAAATTCTGGTAAATGCGTCCTCAATATAGGAGATGGGCATCACTCCGCGCTCCAGTGTCATTCCCAGCAGTGCGCCCTGGCCATCAACAACCGGCAGTCCCGCACCCTCAAGGCTCGAATCGGTGTTTATTCGTTTTTCAAGCCGATCACTCGAACGAATCGCATCGGCGCTGAGTTGAATTGGAGGATATGTTTTTGAAGAGATCGCAAGTACTTCGATATTCCTCGGCGTGACGCGGTAGCCAAGAACGGGTCCGTGCGTGTCGGCAGAACTAAATGATGCCGAAAGAAGATCCGATGCGGCAATTTTTATAAACGTAATTCCCAATGCGGGATCGGAAATAACCTTCTCAATAACAGATCTCCTACCGTGAAAATCGAGAACGGCAAGTCGCGTGGCGGCGATCCCCACCACTTCGCGAGGCGCAACAATCCAACCGTCAGCAGTCAGCGCAATCGCATAGCTTGTGATTGAGGGGGTACCAACGACTCGATTACTCCATTGCTGCTCCCCGGCCGAGATGACTTTTAGGTCCTTCACGAGTGTCACGATACTGGGACGCACACGACTTTCGATGTCTCCGAGCGCCATCTCTGCCGGTGCGGGCGATGGTGGGCGGAGGTCGACCGACGATATACGCTGCTCATCAGCAAGAAGGGCAACACGAGAGATTTCAGAGGAGTGCCACCCGCCCAGCGCCCCCGCACCAAAGGAGAGTGCGAGTGATAAAACAACAAAGAGCATTCGATCGATACGTTGCGGTGGTGTACTCATATTCGATTAGCGCCAGGGCGCGGTTCCTAAGACCAATGCTACCATGATCAAGGCAGTCATGATAGAGCCGATAACCTCGAAACGCGTCAGCTCCTTCCTGATATCTGACACGACTAAATTCAGTACCGTTACAAACAGTGCCGTGTGAAGCGCCGCGCTCGTGAGGTAGAGGCTGGGGAGCAAGGAAATCGCGATCGCGCCCTCAACACCCAGAAGCAGTATCGCAAGCGCGTGGCGGGCATGCAGCCGCAGCGATATTCCGTGAACCCAAAATCCTTGAGCAACAAGAGCGGCCATGAGTGCCGCGGCGGGCCAAATCCAGAACCATACCGGAATATCAATGTATGTTCCGGAGCCGTACGCGCACGCGGAACCGAAAAAGATAATGAGTGTCCCGACGATTGAATTCGCATGGAAAAACGAGCGCTCCTGATACCGGTCGGAACGGAAAACGAGGTGGTACAAATTAATGATATATAAAAACTGTGCAAGCGCACTTGCGATGATGATCATATGCTTCAGCCACTCCTCTTCCACAAAAAAGAAAAGTCCGAATGCTAAAAGCACAAGCGCAAGCGGCGGAAAAGAGAGTGCGAAAAGGCGTGATCGATGCTCCTTGCCCGTGAAATACGGAACCAGAAGAACGTCGGTCAAAAGAAAAGCTACTGCCGCGCCGCTGAAATAAAATCTCTCCATCCGCAGCGATAGGAGCATAATGGCCACCTGGATCGCAGGGATGATGATAACGGTACTGAATCGAAGTAAGGATTTCATATATGATAGAGTTCGCGTGTCTGAGTGGCTGTTGTACTCCATGAGAATTGCCGCGCGCGGCGATCCCCTTTTTCAATCAGAGATGTTCGCAGAGGTGGGTTCTTTTTGAGCGTGATGAGTTTTTCGAGTATATCATCCGGTGAGGTCGGATCGCAATAGAGCGCCGCATCACCCAGGACTTCCCGATACACCGGAATATCTGACGCCAAGGTGGGCGTGTGCGCGGCAAGCGCTTCAAGGCCGGGAAGTCCAAAACCCTCGTGAAGTGATGGCGTTACCAAACAGAGGGCTGAAGAATACAGGCTCGAGAGGACCTCATCGCTGACCCTTCCCAGATGCATGACACGTGCATCCAATCCGCGTTCATGAATCGCCGTTTTCAATCTCTCGGTAAAAATATCTTCTTGTCCGCAAAACACCAAAAAGAGTGACGGATCGACGATGCGCATCTTTTCCCAGACACTCAAGAGCACCAGCAAATTTTTGTGTGGGTATGCGTTTCCCACGGCAAGAACAAAGGGTTTTACGACTGATAACGGCATTGGCGCTTGTGGCGCAGGAAGACTACTGGGCGCTTCATAAATAATACGGATTCGTTTCGCCGCAGAAGGCGCGAATGCGGCGATCTCGTGAGCGGCCGTGCCGGATACGGTAATGACGTTGCGCGCGCGCTCAATTGCAGATTTCAGAACGAAGCGATACCCGAAATGTTTGATCGCATGAATGATCGGATGACGCGTTGAGACTGCACTCCGTGCCGAGTGGGGAGCGGTGAGCATGATGAGATCGTGAATCGTGACAATATACGGAGTCGCGCTGAAAACCGGGACGTTGAAATGCGGGTAGTGCATCAAATCTACATTTGCGTGCCGAATCAGTCGCGGAAGAAACGCCTGCTCAGAGAGAGAGTACCAAGGAACGTCTGCAAGTATTTTTGAAAAACGCGGGTTGGAAGGAGTGTACTGATCCCAATTTTTTTTCCGCAAAAAAACGATAATTTCATTCTGATCTTCAATCTTTTCAAGGTTGGAGATCAATTGCTGGATGTAGCGTCCGATGCCTAAACCCTCGCAATACATCCGAGCGTCAATGCCTATTCTCATATGCGTGAGTGAGATTGTGTACGCTCGAATACGGAAATCGTTGCGGCTGCGGCCGCATCCCAGGTAAAACTATTGAGCGCATCGCGTCCGCGAGCTATCGCGCGCTGACGCACGCGCTGATCGAGAAGAAGCGTACCCAGCCCTCGAGCGACAGATGTTGAATCATAGGGATTCACGAGGAGTGAAAAATCACCGGATGTTTCTGGAAGACTTGCAACCGATGAGACAATCGAGGGAACACCGAATCGCGCGGCTTCAAACGGTGGCAGCCCGAATCCCTCATAGAGACTCGGATAGGCAAGAAGTGACGCTCGAGAAATGAAGGCAGAGCGCAGACTCGAAGAGAGCGGCCCGCGAATCAGACAGAAGCCTTGAAGTCCTCGTAAGCGAATCAGATGCTTGAGTCTGCGCAGAGATGCGTTTTCCGTCTGGACCAGAACGAGGCGTACGTCGCGAAGCGATGGATACAGAGAACGCATCCGGTACACAGCATCAACAAGACACTCGGCATTCTTTCGTGGGTTTTCTGCACCGAAACTCAAAATGAATTTTTTGGGTAGATCGCGAACGAGCTCATCGCCCGAGTTCGCGTCAGGCTCTGCAGTCCCAAGTCCAATGACGGTCACGCGCTGCGATTGAACGCAAAAAAATGTTCTGAGATCTTCCTTTGTCTTTTCGGATACCGCGATAATCGCAGCGGCCCCACCTACCAGCTTGGGAAAATTCACGAGCCGATGCCAGAGTCGCTGGCGTCGGGAGAACCAAGATGCTTCGATAGCAAAGGATGCATCATGAAACGTGATAACAAGCGGGGTCCGTCCGGAAAGAGGTACAAAATTTCCATTCGGACACCACAGACAGTCCAGTCGCCTGCCGCTGCGCATCTCGATCAATCGATCAAGCTGCGGACGACCAATGAAAACCATGGAAGCATTAAGAAACTTATTGGGGATGGACACGTGCACCACCTGGCACGATGCGTGAGTGGGAATGATTGACTCCAGGATTGAAGGCCTACACCGTCCGCTTGTGTAGAGCACATACTCGTGCTCCGGCGCGCGCGAAATCATGGCTGCAATAAGATGTCTTGTGTACTCAGCAACGCCTCCCCGATTCTCTAAGAGGGGGCGCGCATCAATGCCGATTGTCATTTGAATTTGTAATATAATCTTTGTTCAAATCGCACGTCGACGTACAAGAGGTTTTTTTTCTTTTTTTTGATTTTTTCGTGAAGGATGGTTACGAGACTTGAAAGCTGGCGTTCGGGGCTATCGCGATGCGTGAGGTAGGCCTCCCACCCATCCTTCGTAATCACCCGAACGTCAAACGAGTCACGAGACGTGGCAAAATACTGTACGGGAATACGCGCATCGGAAAGACCCGCGGACAGCGTCAGGATAAACGAAAGCACCCCTTCATCGACGACTGTCGCTCCAGCAGCGACGGGCGTTCGTTTCTCGTCAACAATGATCGGGGTTGGCGACGCGCGCTCCTTCTTTTTCGGAGGCAAAACGCTGTGCGTACTGGATGATGTTAGAAGCGCCGCCGGAAACCCCGAAACGACAGCAGGGTCAACTGCCGAGCGCACCGCACCTTGAGGAGTAAGCTCATAGACGCTCTCCCCCGATACCCATAAGGCTCGGAAGGGAGAGCCTGAGAGCGCGACGACGATTCGGTTCGGGAGGTGTTTGGCGATCGAGAGAGACTCGAGGGAAAAATTGTCGCGCAATTCTCGCTCGGCAGATGCCGTGTCAAACGTGAAAAAATTCTTTTGTGAAAAGAAGATCGCTCGGCGCTCCTCCATGATAGTAAAGAGCACCGACCGCACCGCGGAAGGATCAAGTGATCCGGCAGCCTGAACGTCGATCCGATCGAGGGTAAATGTTTTTGAAAAAAACAGAAACGTACAAAGTCCAATCACCGCACCCACACCACCACCAACCGCCAGCCACCGCCACGGGTGACGAAAACTCCTTACCGATTTCTTTTTTTTACGGATGATGAATTGCATACGAATCGAGAAGCATAACGATCCGGCCGGTGAGAGCGGATACGCACGATTTTCGGAATCGGTGTAACGCTTAATCGTCTTAAATCTTTCCGAAGTGCGTCTTCATCGACTGCATGATCATATCCAAGCGCGATGACATCCGGCCTGACTCGCTTAATCACAGACAGATGGTCTCGCAGTCCACCGAGGAGTACCGCATCTACACAGGAAAGCTCACGGACAAGACGCGCACGCTCGCGCTCAGAAAAATGAGGCGCATGGCCTTTGGTTGCGACCACCGACTGATCGCGTGCGATCACGACCACCAGTCGGGTCCCCCGCGCTCGCGCAGCACGAAGATATGCGACGTGGCCAAGATGAACAAGATCAAACGTTCCGAATGCGAGAACGGTTTTCCCACGCACCGTCATGACTCCTCTTTACGACGAAGTGTGGGGAATAAGATCACTTCTTTGAGTGAGTGTCGGTCGGTGAGAAGTGCGACCAAGCGGTCAATTCCGATACCTAAGCCGGCCGTTGGCGGCAATCCGTGCTCGAGCGCGGTGATATACTCGTAATCAATTCGCTGTGCCTCCTCATCCCCCTTTTCCCGATCTGCCTCTTGCTCACGGAATCGCTCAAGCTGGTCCTGCGGGTCGTTAAGTTCTGAGAATGCGTTCACGATTTCCGCTCCCGCAATAACCAGCTGGAATCGCTCGACCAGGCCGGGAGCGCCACTTTTCCTTTTTGCGAGCGGGGAAAGTTCGCGGGGGTAATCGATAACAAAGGTCGGATTGACGAGTTGCGACACGACGCACTTCTTAAAAAGCGCATCTAACGCACCCGGGCGAGTGGTGATCCCTTTGGTCGTAATGCCTTGATCTTTTAATGCATTGAAGAGAGTCGCATCATCAGCGGTCCGCGGATCCACGCCAGTATACTGGTTCAGCGCATCACAAAACGATATTTTTTCAAATTGTGATGCGATATCCACGGTCGTTCCACGATACATCAGTGGAGTACTACCGAGAACCGATTGCGAGAGACGGGCAAATAACTGCTCAATCAAGGTCATTAGATCCGTATAGTCGGCATAGGCGCAGTACGCCTCCAGCATGGTGAACTCAGGATTGTGGCTATGGTCAATCCCCTCGTTGCGGAAGCACCGGGCAAACTCAAACACCCGCTCCATTCCTCCGACCACGAGACGTTTAAGGTAGAGCTCCGGCGCAATGCGAAGGTACAGGTCCTGATCAAGCGCGTTGTGGTGCGTAACGAAGGGCCGGGCGTTTGCGCCGCCGGCAAGCGATTGCAGGACCGGCGTCTCAACCTCAAGGTATGCGTTTTCTTCAAAAAAATTTCTGATTATTTTGACGATCTGTGAGCGGCGTTGAAACGTATCCATCACGTCCGCATTCGCGAGGAGGTCGAGATAGCGCTGACGGAATCGGACCTCAACGTCGGCAAGGCCATGCCATTGCTCTGGAAGCGGCAAAACCGCCTTCGAAAGCATCCGCAGCGTTTTGACGAGAAGAGTCTTTTCCGCGGTCTTTGTGACAATGAGGGTTCCGGAACACTCCACAAAGTCTCCCATATCGATATACTCTTTCGCGAGTTCCACCACGTCCTGGGTAACCGCATCTTTTTTTACAAAAAGCTGAATGCTGCCAGTGGAGTCCTGTAGCACAAAAAATGTCAGTGCGCCATGCCGCCTGATGCCGCGAACACGTCCTGCAAGCGTGATGTGTGTCCCGTCCGCACTGAGTTGCTCAAATAATTTCAAAGCATCTGCGCAGGTGTGCGTTCGATGCGATTGGGATGGATATGCGTCATCGCCAAGTTTTTCCGCTTTCGCAAGGCGCGCACTTCGTTCGTCAAGTTCGTTCATAATAATACAAAGAATACTTGAAACACTGTACGTGTTTACCTGCAAATCGTCAATGAGATTCCTGCCTATTTCTTACACCCGGGCTGGGTGTACGCGGGGATCGATGGATTGCAACTCGCCCCTATTGAGGAAGAGGGTGTGTTGGGTGCTTGCTGATTTTTTTCAACACACCCCTCCTGCCACACGCGCGGGAGATTCTGATCGCACGGCTTTCCCAAATATGGCTTTGCCGGTTCCGGGGATTTTGGGGGGATGCAACCCGGCTGGAAGGTGATTGCGCGATCGCTCTGGCAGGGTTTTCCCGCTGTTTCGGGAATGAATGACCTGGGCGTCTCAACACACCCCTCCTGCCACACCTTGGGAAGATTTGAATCGCACGATCTCCCCGCATAGGGCCTTTCCGGTTCGGATGGTAGCGGCGTAACGCACCCTGGCTGGAATGTGATCGGAAGATCTTTAGCGCAGGGCTTGCCGACGGTCCGCATATTTTCGTCAAGGAGTTTTTTTAAATTCTTTTTTTTGTCAGTATCTGAGTCCGGTTTTTTGATATCGCCCTTTTCCTTTTTTCGATCCTCTTTTTGGAGTCGCTCCTTTTCCGCGAGCGCCTGCTTGGTCTCTTCAAGACTCTCTTTCAATTTTTTCTCGATTTCTTCCTTTTCTTTTTTCAACCGCGCAATCTCGTCCGTATATTCGCGGACATCAAGATCTTTTTTATTCTTTTCGAGTTCGCGTTTTTCCTTAACGAGGTCATCGCGCTCTTTTTTCAGTTTCTTATTCTCGTCCAATAAATCCGCGAGGGTCTTTTCCTTTTCCTCCTTTTCGCGCTTTACTTGCTCCTCCCGCTCGCGCTTTACTCGTTCTTCTTCAAGCTTTTTCTTCGCGTCATCCTCTTCGCGTTTTTTTGTCTCATCAAGTGCAAGAACCGTGAATTTTGCGGACGTGAATGCCGCGCCGCCGGCAGAAACTGAAATCGTATGAACGCCTGGGGCGATCGGAATTGGTTTTTTATTTTTCTCGATAGATGCGGGGATGACAAAACTCACGTCAGTATAAAATCCTTCAGAATCTGTGATGGGTGTACCGCCAATTTTTACACCGTCCAAGGCCACCGTCGTTCCCGTCCGGCGCGGGAATCCTCCGGCGGTCAGAATCACGAACGTTCCCACTTTTCCTGATGACGGCTCAAGCGCTATGGTCGGTTTTTTTTCACGCTTCAAGTCGCGAGTATCGACCAGCTGGAAATCGTGTGCAGCATCAAGACCGTTTTCCGAGAGTACATAGAGAATATACTGTCCGGCCGGCAATTTTTTTGCCTCGTCGGTAAACTCAACACGGAGAAACATCTCGTCTGTTTCCAAGATGCATCCGCCACCGATCGGCCCTCCTCCTTTCGGAATGACAAACGTACAGTCGCGGTAGTTGCGGTCAACTTTCAATTCAGTTTGGGTGGGTGGGTTGTTTTTACTGACGAGCCACACTCGCGGCCGCTGACGGTCGTCATAGGAACCCCATCCGTCTCCGCGGACCGCGAGCGAAGGTATTTCGCGGCTCGCAGCGGGAGGATCGATGAGGAAAATCTGCGGTTTAAGATCTTTTAATTTTTCCTGAGTCGGACTCAGAGGAACCTCTGCAACCGTATCGACACTTTTGTCAGTGCCCTGCGATACCGTGAAACGGTGCTGTCCGGGAATATCGTCCCCGGGAATGCGCGCGACAATATCAAGCCTATCTTGCCGTGCGCAGGGGGCAATCTCGCATTGGTCCGTCACGACTAAATCGATCTTGCGACCTATTCGTTCATCTGTGTCGGATACGGTCACCGGTGCGCTTCGAGTCCAACCAACGCCAGTGAAGTGCACAAATCTTCCCTCGCCTTCGATCGCGACTGTGGGACCGAACAAAAATGGACGAGTTGCACTGCCCGCGACAGTCAGTGTGGAAGTAACGCGATTTCCTGCCGCATCGAGAGTCTCAAAGCTCAATACACCACGATCAGCATAAATCGGCAGAGTGACATCCTTGGTCAATTCTCCCTTCTCATCCGTAATCGTATCACCGGTGAATAAAAAATCCCGAAGCGTTGTATCCGCCTCGCCAAACGTCAAGTTCGTATTTGGCGCAAATCCTTTTACAATAAAACGTGCCTTTCCTCCCGGAGAAGCTGTTGCCGGTTCAAATACGGCTGTTGCCGCAGACTCACCGTTTTTTTTCGGCTCCTCCTCTGCTCGCGACCATGACGAAACGGCCCCCAAACCAACCATGAGGCTGGCAAGAAGCAGGTATCCGCTTACTGTTTTATTTATTGGGTGCATATTAAGTGGCTTTCACAAACCGCGTTAGCAACCCCCGGCGTATCGCGGAACGTTTGGATTGCACGGCGCTGCCGTTTGGGGTGCGGTTTGCTGAGGGGATGTGCTTACTTGCGCGGGAGCTGGCTGTTGGACCGGAGAACTCGTTGCCGCGGAAGGCGCGGTTGGTTCCACTGGCGTATTTGGTTGAGTCACCGTAAATGTCTGCTTCACCAGGGCTGTTGGAGTGCGAAGATCGACGCTGCCGATTTTAAGAGTTTCAAAGCCCGAACTCGTGTAGATGTCGTAGATAGCCCCCGTGTTTATCTCCTTGCGGTCGGTAAATGATGCGGTAAGAGCGTGGCGTCCCGCGAGCACGGCGAGCGCTTCGGCGCGATACGAGGATGTTTCCGGGGTAGATCCTTGAGGAACAAGCATAATAACATTGATCCAGTCCGGCGACGCATCCGCCTCCGCAAAATTCAAAAGAAGTTCGACTGGTATTGTCCGGGGGATCTGTGGGACTGATTCTGTCTCTTTCGTTTGCTCCGTGTCAACTAACTTCGTCGGCGCATCCGCGACAGAGCCACGTGAGGCCTTCCCCTCGCGAAGATAGGTCACCACGTGCTTCCACCCGCGATAGGTGTAGGAGAACCGGACAGATCGGGCGTCCGTCGAAACGGTTCCCGGACCGCGAAGCTTTGAAGCAGAAAGAACAACCTTTCCCTTTAGGACCTTAAACGTCCCTTTTTCACTTGACATTCGATATGATCCGTCCGGCGAGAATACGATCGGCGGTGTAAGACGGCAATTCGCACCCCCTCCCCCGCTGACGTTATAGCTTGAACAGCGGTAGCTCCCCACGAGACGATTTTCCATGATGCTCAAAGTGCGTTTTTTCTGTACTCGAACCTTTGCTGCATACGCGGGCATCACACCGATCAATCCAACTGATCCAATAACGAAAGCTGCGATGAGTTTATTCATATACTCAAAGTATACTCTCATGCTATAAATCAGAAAAGCCTCGGGTGAGGCTTTTCCTGGTGACAATCGTTGAGCCGTGAATTACGAAACCCCTCGAGGGCGGTCCTGGGGGGTCAGATCTTTGCGAGCGCAATTGGAGCGTATCTGACCTCCCAGGGCGTCCGAAGAGGGGTTTCGTAATTCACTGTTTTAAAAACTCACTGAATCTCCATGATCACGTACTCAAAATCACCTTTCGGGACTTTTACGGTCACGGTCTCACCAATTTGTTTATTCAAAAATGCCCTGCCCAGCGGAGACTCGTGAGAGATTTTAAAACTGATCGGGTCCGCTTCTGCGGAGCCGACAATGGTGTAGGTGCACAGATTCTCGCCGCACTTCACGGTTACGGTCGATCCGATGGACACTTCGGTCCGCACGCCTTTTGTCTCGTCGATGAGCATCGCGTTTTTGACGATGTTTTCATACTCGGAAATCTTGGACTCCAGCATCGCCTGATCATCCTTTGCCTCGGCATACTCTGCATTTTCCTTGAGATCACCAAGCTCCTTTGCGGCAGCAATACGCTCGATCACCTCACGCCGCAAAACCGTCTTCATGTTCGAGAGCTCCTTCTCGATCTTCACTCGACCCTCTTTTGTCAGATACTGTGCCATTTTTTTGGAAAATTAAAAAACGCCTCCTATTATTCCTGTGGATAATATACCGCTCCCCGCACGCTGTCAATATATGAAAAATGGCCCTCACGGGGCCAGTGAATTCTTACAATCACTTGTTTAAGTATACACCAATTTTCACTTCTTGTCAATACTCTTTTTCCTTTCCGAAAAATACCATTTCAAAATGTCATACGCGACCGGGGTTGCGGCGCGGCTGCCCTCTTCGCCCTCTTCGACGAGTACGGTGATGACGAGTTCAGGGTTTTCATACGGCGCCCAGCCGGTGAACCACGCGTGGGGTGATTTCCCGCTGTGCCACTGAGCCGTTCCGGTTTTTCCAGCACTAGCTACGGGTAGGGTAGACAGCCGTCGAGCGCTTCCGGAGACAACCGCCTCCCGAAGACCCTCGCGCACCGCCTCGACATGGCGCGTGTCAACAATTTTTTCCTTCATTACTTCCGGTTTTCGCACGTCACCTCGCTCGCCAGACTCGTCAAGAAACGACTCAAAAAAATGTGGACGGTAATTGACTCCTCCATTTGCAAAATACTGAGTAAACGCATTAACCTGAAGCGGCGTGACCACGATATCGCCCTGTCCGATTGCGATGTGATAGGTGTCCCCGACATACCAGGGCTCATTTTTTACCTCCTCTTTCCACTTCTGCGTTGGAACAAACCCATCACGTTCGCCGAAAAGATCGATGCCGGTTAGCGTGCCCAGTCCGAATTTCTGAAAATACGAAACGAGTTTCTCCACACCCAGACCCTTAAATTCGCCATATCCCCCGCCAACCATGTAAAAATAGGTGTTGACCGACTGTGCGAGCGCCTTTGCGAGATTTGTCGTGCCGTGCCCGCCCGACTTCCAGTCCGGAAAATACCACTCCCCGATCCGCAAGCCCCCGGTGCTGCGCACCGTTGTTGACGGGGTGACCACGCCCTCCTGAAGCGCGGCAGCGGCAACGAGCGGCTTGATCGTCGACCCGGAAGGGTACTCGCCGTAGAGCGCGCGGTTAAAGAGCGGACGTGACGGATCGCTGAGGAGCTCTGAGTAGGCTTGTGAACTGATGCCGCGCGCAAAGTCATTGTTTTTATACGCAGGAAGGCTCACGAGCGCACGGATCCCACCGGTACGAGGATCGGAGATGATCACGGCTCCGCGTTTTTTCCCCATTTTTTTCATCGTCTCGGAAAGCGCGCGCTCGGCAACTTTCTGCAACTTCTGATCAAGCGTGAGGACGATGTTGTACCCGTCGATCGGGACATCCTCGGATACGACCTGTTTTTCACGCCCGAGCGCGTCAACCTCGACCGTACGCACGCCGGTCGTCCCATGGATTGACTCCTCGTACGAGAGCTCGACTCCTTCTTTGCCGATCACATCGTTGAGGTGATAAGCCACTCCTTTGGCAACAAGCTCTTCCTCGCTGATGCGCCCGGTGTATCCCAAGACATGAGAGAGACTTGGAGTTGACGAAGAAAACCCATACTCGCGCCGCTCCTCGACTACCAGATTGACGGCCGGCACTCCTTCCAACGCGACGCTCAACCCAAGACTCGCATCATACCCGATACGCTCCTTGACGATACTGGGCTGAAACAGGTTTTTGCCCGCGAGGGATTTCTCAATACTGCCAGTTGTGGTCCCCAGAAGCGATGCAAGATGAGAAAGAGCCTGCTTTTTTTGCTCGGGATCCTTGGGAAGATCTGCGGGCGTCACGGTGACCGCAAATGAGGGAACGTTCCACGCCAGAGGAGTGAGGTGTCGATCATATAGGATGCCGCGATGCGCCGTGACCAAAACTGTTTTGTTCTTGTTCCTATCCGCCAGAAGAGAAAAGCTCGTTCCCTGGAATGCCTGAAGCTGAGCGGATCGAATGAAAAATACACCAAAGAGGAAGACGATGGCTAAAAAAACGATCTTGATTTTTTTCTCCCCCACCGATATGCCCAAGAACTCCTGCTTAGACGAAGTGCCACGCTCATCAAAGGAGGACTCAACCCACGCGAACCGATCCCGCGACCTGACTGCGGGACGCGGGAGTCCTTCATCAAGAAATGGAAAAAATTTTGATTTCATTTTCTGCCGCGTGTCACGAGACTCATGACTCCATAGGAGATAATCACCACAACAAGCTGAACAAATACTCCAATAATGATCTCTTTAATGAGGGTGAGTGAAATGACTGGTGCAAGCACACTCCCCGTAATGATCGCTCGTACCACTGACGCACTCAAAAGAGCGGCACTCACTGTAAGATACCCGACAACCGAGAGGATGCCGGCGGAGAGAAGTGAGCGATCGGTAAGAACGGAAGAGGTGAGCGCTCGCCCTGCAATCACGAAAAGGGGGAAGATCACCAGCCGTAACCCGAAACTTCCCCCGACCAGGTCGAGAAAAAATCCTCCCGCGAGCGCAAACGTGAATGATGTCGGGAACGAGTAAAGAAAAAGAAGAACGCCCGCGAGGGCGAGTACGAGCTCTCCCCACGGCACAATCGCGATCTGTACGGTTGCCGCGCAGCCAGCAAGGAGCACGATGCATCCGAGCCGGAAAACGCTCATTTCATGAAACTTGAAAATTTGGAGACCATGAGCTTCTTCAGGCCGTCCAGGGCTTTTGCAAATGCTTCTTTTGCCGACTTCTCCAGTTGGAACTTGTCTCCCGTGAGTTGGTCGCCAATCGTGACGGAGAGGACGTTCTGGTTCCCGTCAATCGTCACGGAAAAAAATCCGTTGTTCGAGGTACCGACAATCGTCTCCTTGCCCAGTACGGACTGGAGTTCTTTGGCGTTTTTGCGCATCTCGTTCATGTCTTTGAGTTTGTCGAGGAAGGACATAAGAGTTTACTTTCTTGAGTTAATAAAACAGCGGAGATCCCATGGAAAAATCACAACTCACAAATTCCAATTCTCAAATAAACACCAAATTCCAAATCAGCGCAAAAATTTTATTCATTGAAAGTTGTTATTTATTTGAGATTTGGATATTGGATATTGAGATTTTGATTCGAATTGTCGCAGGGGACAGTTGGAGTGGTCGCTCGTGCGGGCGGTGCAATACCGGCGGCCGTACTCGATCAGGTAGTAGGTTAAGGAAAACCATTCTTTTTGAGGGAAAAGGCCCATCAGGTCCTTCTCGATCTTATTGGGATCTCTTGCTTTCGTCAATCCGAACCGGTGAGTAAGGCGTTTGACGTGTGTGTCCACCGCGATCCCCTCGACCACACCGTAGCAATTACCCAGGACGACATTTGCCGTCTTTCGCGCAACTCCCGGAACGGTCAGGATCTCGCACATGGTCGAAGGCACGCGCCCACCGAAGTCCTCGTGAATCACCCGTGCGGCCGCAAGAATGTTTTTTGTTTTGTTTTTGTAAAATCCCGTGGAGAAAATATCCTTTTCAAAATCCTCGGGCTTGGCGTACACATAGTCCTCGAGCGTTCGGTATTTTTTGAAAAGCTTCGCGGTCACTCTGTTGACTTGCATATCAGTGCACTGCGCCGAGAGCTGCACCGCAACCAGACACTCCCACGGAGTGGAAAAATTCAAAATCATCCTCGCATCAGGCACGAGTTTTTTGAGTTCGCTTAAAAGTTGTGATGCGCGCTCTTTATTCAGAAAAGTCTTTCCGTGAGACGAGCGGTGCATACTTCTCACTAACGCTTGCTCCTTGGGGGACACTTTCAAAAGAGAAGTCAGTGATTGCCACCTGCGGGTATTTCTTGCCGGGGTACACACTGAGGATATCAACGCGAAGCCGCGTAAACACATCTGACGACGGAATGAAGATCTCCGGGTGGTTGAGAATATCGATCTTTTGACCCATTTTTGAATCAGAAAGCGTAAGAGTGTATGACATATCCTTTTGCTTTTCTTCCTCATAAAATGGAATCTGCTCACCCCGTTCGCCATACAGTGTCAGTCGAATTTTCTTTGGGCGAGCGTAATCTAGGAAGCGATTTTGACCCTTTGTGAAGCCGCCCTGAACGTGTAAAGCGATAAGCTCTCGCCGGGTCTCGAGCGGGATGCTTAAGAACGCATTGCCGCTTGCGCCAGAGATCTTACTGATCCAAGCAGACTCATCGTTCCAGTCGTTAATAAAACAGGGTACAAAAGCATCAAAACCGGTAGTCGTTTTTCCCTCATAATCTTTTGCGCGGACGGGCCGCGCGAGGAAGTCGAACGCTCGGGTTCCTTCCTGATATCCAATACTATCCTTGGCGTTATACTCCTTTTCTAGGTCCGTCAATGATTGCCCTACAAACATCGGGCTGTCATCAGGATTAACTCCTTTAGCACCGCACAATCCGAGCGGATCAGTCGCGACCAAATTGCTAAACAAATGAAGGGTAATATTTTCCTGTTGTGTCGGCTCGATATTCGTAAGGGTCTTGTGTAAATGTCGGAAGTCGGGAGATGTCGTCCACAACGATCCTTGGAGCGGAAGAGTCTTAACAGTTCTCGCATTCATACCGTCGACAAAATCAATCTGAACATCAACCGTCCCGATCTCTCCTTTCCAGCTTGCGCCCGTATCCAAAATGTACTCAAAGTCGAGCGCATGGTCTTTTGAGACTCCGAAGTAATATTGGGTATAGCGATTCTCGATGACGGTCTCTCCCGGCAGGAACGTGACCGGATACACATGCCACCCGAACCGAGGTTTGCTTGTCCAATCATTCGAAGATGTCCCCGTTGACTGAAAGCGGGTATGTATCGTCTTTTCATTGACGCGGGCGACGAAGTTTTTCATTCCCTTTGACGCGTAGTCCTCATCACTCAGGCGTAGCCGCTCTGGAAAGCCGGTCGTCAGCGTGACGGGTGCGTCACTCGAGTTATTAAAGACATAGCGCACGAGCACGTGCGCCGATTTTTTTCCTATTTCGATTAAAATCTTTTCTCGGGACAATTCTACACTTGGCTCGGTATAGATACGAAGCGACCCTGTTCCTGTTCCCGATACCGGCGCCATGTCGGCAAACGCGATGGTTGGGGCAACGAGAAGCACAAAAAGAACCGTCAAAAAATTCATAGCAGAATTTCAATGAATCGAGCTGCCGGGCGGGACTGGGGTGATGGGCCGCAGGAGCACCGGGCCGGCATCATCGTCGGTTGCAAGTAGCATGCCCTGGCTCTCAATTCCCATGAGCGCTCGCGGCTCAAGGTTTGCAATAATCACGATCTGGGTGTTAAGGAGCTCCTCAGGCGAATACCGCTTGCCGATTCCCGCCACCAAAGTGCGGGGCGACTCCTCGCCAAGAGTAATGGAAAGTTTGAGAAGTTTTTGTGAGCCTTCCACACGCTCCACGGAAAGAATGGTTGCAATTTTGAGCTCGAGTTTTGAAAAATCGTCGTAGGAGATCATGGGGGGGCAGGGGTTAGGGGTCTAGGGTTGAGGGTTTAGGGGTATGGGCGGCTTGTAGCGTTTCGTGTCGATGGACCGGTCAAAGCAGACGCGACCCGCGGCATGCGACCAGGACTGGGGAGTGGCAAACACTTCGCCAAACGGCATCATGGGTTTTGCGATTGGGTGAAATCTCTGCGGATACCCACCCTTCGCGTCCCCGTCTGACTTTCGGGTAAAGACGGCGCAGAGTGTGAACTCGTTGGGGCTCCGCTTTGTATACTCATATGCTGCGCCAGTCCCTGGATCGCCTGGCACGCGGAATCCGCTGATGTCGTCGTTGAGTTCGTCAAGCTGAGCAGGAACACTTCCTGCGATTTGCCACGTAGAAACGATCTGGCCCTGAATGGTCTGGAGATGCCAGATTCGCTGTTGATCAAATCGTCGCGCACGCTCATCGGTCGGAGATCCGATCGCGAGGAAACCAGCAATCACCACCACGCACACAACCACAATAACACCCGGTGCAAGATATTTCATAGTTGCCTGTAACCTCTTACCTATAACCTATTCAGTTCTGTATTTCCGAATGTCCCAGAAATAGTAGACAAAGATCGATCCGCTGACAAACAAGAGGGTTAAAACCTTGAGCACAAATCGCATTTTGAGTTCGCCAGAAAGTGCGCTATTCACGAGCGCCACGACATCACCCATGATGATCAAGGACGCAGCAAAGAGCGTGAAATAAATGAGCCACCGACGGATCCAGAGCTCCCGCTTGAAGGGGGTAAGGTTGTAGGTCTTTTGTAAAAATATCATGGTGCCGACATACGCCGGGAAAAAGACCACCAATGATGAAATTGACATACGGATCGCATTAAGCGCGGCGTCGTTTGCGCCATCCATCATCGGCATACCGCCAAACTCGAGCGGGTCGGGAAACCACACATTAATAAGTTGGAATACCAACCGCGTAAAACTGATCGCGCTCACATAGAGCGTGACGATCGTGAGGACATTTAAAAAGAAATCTTTCGGCGTCGCCCGTGGGCGTTTGTCGTGCTCAAACATACCTAATAAATCTAAACGCTAAACGCTAAAAGCTATTAGCTGCCTCCAGTATATCACATTGCGCCAGTAAAGTCTTTCGGCTTCAATAAAAACAAATTGTCCCGATAGTCGACGGGGATGTCGATGATGACCGGGCCGCGGCATTTGAGAGCTTTCTTGATTGTGGGAATAATTTGCCTTGGTTTGGAAATGCGGTAGGCGTTCGCGCCAAAGCTTTTTGCAAATGCTACGATGTCGGGATTGCCGAACTCGACTCCCCACGACCGCTCGTACGCCTGGAGCTGCTGGATTTTTACCAAGTTATACGACCCGTCGCGCCACACCAAGTGAATCAGTCTTGCCTTCAGACGCACGGCGGTTTCAAGTTCTGTCGCGCTCATCAGGAACGAGCCGTCTCCGGAATTGGAGACGACCGGTGTTCCCGGCCGCGCGAGCGTTGCGGCGATCGCCCAGGGAAGTGCAACGCCCATGGTCTGAAACCCCATACTAAAGAGCAGTGTCCGCGGTTCGTAGGAGAAAAAATACTTCGCAAGCCACACCTGGTGGGACCCCACGTCAGAAATGACGGTCGCGGTATCTCCCAGGGCGTGCCGCAGGTCGTGAATCAACCGAAGTGGATGAACAGGTGATGAGTCGATACTCTTGCCCCGAAGTTGCTCCTCGAAAAGTTCCTTTTGCGCCTTTTGCG
>JBBTRP010000046.1:0-14013 GCA_038065125.1 Patescibacteria group bacterium | reverse complement strand
TGCGCGACTGACGATCGTCGCAAAAACCGCGGACGGCATCTCGGTTGCAAACGCCAGTGTTCAGTTATCGTATACCACCACCTGCGCAACGCCCTCATCCATGCAAGGAGCCGCAACCGGAACAGCAAATCAGGATGGGTATTATGCGTTTCCGGGTATTCCGGCAGGCGGCTATTACCTCACCGTCACCGCACCTGCATCAATGAACAGATTGCCGGCTTCGGAGTGTGTGACGCTTTCATCGAGCGAGCTATATAAGATCGTAACGTTACAGCCGACAACGCCCATGCCTACCCCGGGCGGCATGCCGTCAGGCAGCTCATCAATCACCGTCGTTGTGAATGACTCCTCGGGTGGATCTGTCGCGGATGCGAATGTCGAAGTTCAATACTGCGGGATCACACCGACAAATCCCTGTGTTACGGGGTTGCTCACCAAAACACCCCTCGTAAACGAGTACCGCATCACCAGCCTTGGCGCCGGAAATTTCTCGATTCGTGTTATTCCTCCAAGTTCAAGAAGTGATCTGATGGCAAAAGAGTGGTTTCCCATTTCTCCCGGCCTTGCGGCGAGCGATCAGCGGCGTGAGTATGTGTCTCTTCAGAAAAAGGATGTACCCCCGCCTGGTGGCGGACTGGGAATGGGAACAGCCACTCTTGAAATTACTGTAAAATCGCCAAGTGGAAATGTTGTTGACGGAGCCATGATCGGACTCTCGCGAAGCGGAACCTGCGCGGGACAGTCGACAACAGTGGTCGGCTCGACAGGCGGGCCAACAAGCGCATCTGGATTTGTCGCGTTCACTAACATTCCCTCAGGCACCTATACAATGGGTGTCGGTCAAGGCTCAAGCCATCCGGAGCTGGGACACATCACGCAGATGTGCGTGACCCTTGCAGAGAATCAGCGTCTCAGCCAATCGGTTACCCTTCCTTGGAGCGGTACCGGCGGGGGTGGGACACCAACCATCACCGGCGTGTACGCCTCCAATATGAGTATGAGCTCTGCGGATGTCTATTTCACGCTAACTAATGCGTCTTCAATTTTAAGTGAGATCAAGACTGGCGAGAGCGGAACCTGGACTCAAGGCCCGAGCCGAACATTTGCCCCGGGTGAGCTTGCGGGCCAAAAAATGATCACTTTCATCGGCCTCAAGAGCTCCACGACTTATCAGTATCGCCTCACCGCATCAAACGCATCTGGCGGAGCGATCATGCACCCGACCCCTCCGGGAACGGCCTCGTTTGCAACCATGCAGGACCAGACCAACCCGGGCTCTACCCTTCCCCCGGGTGATGCGAGCGTGACGGTCTCGGTCGTGGATCGCAACGGCGCGCCGCTTGCGGGGGCGATGGTGGGAATCAGCTCCTGTATGCCGTATGCAAATACCGCACCCGCCTCAAACTGGTCTTCTGGCGGGTCAACCTGGAATAGCGGATCGACGTGGAGTTCCGGATCGGGATCGAGCTGGAACGGATCCAACACCACAGCATCAACCTGGTCGCAACCCGCCTGCTCCTGGGCAAGCGCAAAAACGACCATGAAAGACGGGCGCGCCTCCACCACCTTCGCAAATATCATGGCACAGCAGTACAACATCGGAGTCTCTCCGCCGGACGGACGCTATCACGAGTTTGAGTCGGTAACTTCCTGGCCCGTCACGCTTGCCGCAGGCACCTCCCGCAACGAGACGATCACACTCCAGCCAAAGGGCGGGACGGTGGTAAGCGATCTTCCTATTATAGATATTCGAACTGAGACGCCCGCAACCGCAGATATGGTCTGGATGACTTGGAATACGCCCCGCGAAGCGGACGGCCGCGTCGAACTGGGAACTCTGCAAACGTATGAGCTTGGGTCGTTCCCCACTCCCGCGTTCGTATACCGCCATGAGGTAAAACTACCAGTCAAGCCTGATACGGTTTACTACTATCGAATCATTTCCAAGGATCACGAAGGGCGCTCCGGCACGGTATCCGGACAATTCACAACGCCAAAAGCGGGCGGTGATCAGAATCGGCCCTTCGCAATCGATTGGTCAAAATCCTGGCCGCGAGCAGGAGAGCGAGTTGATACAGCGCTTCGGGAAATCCATGTCGAATTCTCTCGCGCCGTTGATGAGTCATCGCTTCTCCCGGGTATCGCGTCACTGAATTCATTGGACAAAATGCACTCGCCGCGCGCAGAACTTCGGAAAAGCTACAACGGTTTTAATTTAGCGCTTCTCGAACCGCTTAAAGGACGTACCGCATATCAACTCATGGTTCGCGGCTCCATTCGCTCTGCTGACGGTGTCATGCTCGGTACTGACCAGTACGTCCAATTTTCGACCGAGGATTCGGGCGATATTCGCCGCGGAACCGGCGCGATCACCGGAGTGGTAAAACTGCTCAACGGCTCCCCGGTTGTTGGCGCGACAATACACCTGCGGAGCGAAGGCGGATCCATGCGCGCATTCGAACAAAAGCAGCAAACATCACACTCCGGCGAGTATAGTTTCAAGGAGATCTCTTCTGGATCTTACCGAATCGAGGTCTATCCACCGGCCCACTTGGGTGAGTACCACACGCCGGACTCCCCGCTCCTCGCCGTCGCCGAAAACCAAGTCATCAAGAACGATGTTATTCTTCTTATCTCTGAGTTTATTGTCGTCGGCTCGGTCACCTACGATGACGGCTCGCCGGTGATGGATGCGCATGTTGGCGCCTACCGCACGGGGGCGAACCAATGGGTCCCGCCGATGTCTGTGGACTCCCAGGGACACTTCAAGCTTTTGGTCGGTCCGGGCGCGTGGAGTGTCGGTGTTATGCACCGACCAATGCCCATGCCAATGCCGTGCGACATGAAGTCAACTATCTGTCCACTATCTCCGTCATCGTTCATGCCCATCTTTGAGTCCGACTGGTACCCGCCCGAACCGCAGCCGATCGCCTTTGATCCCAACGACACTCAAAAAACAAAAACGATTAACTTCAAGGTGAACCGCAGCCGATCAAGCGCGTCCATTACCGGGCTCATCCTCAAACCGGACGGCTCTCCGGCAGATACCGCGACCACGCGAGTCCGACTGACCTCCCGCACCGGCGACCGGAACTTCTCTCGAACCATCGAGTTGCAAAAAGATGGGAGCTTCTCAAGTCAGATTCCTCCGGGATCCTACGAAGTGCGAATTGAGACGACAGATCCAATCCTGGGCTCGCCGATGCCGTTTGACATCATTGTCACCCCGGGAGAACAAAAGAACGTCGCAACGCTCTCCCTGACACGAAGCGACCTCTCCATCAGCGGAACCGTCAAAACCAGTCGCGGCAAGGCGGCAGCTGGCGTGAGAATCGAGGGTTGGAATAAGGCGACAAACGAGACGGTGCCGGATGTAACCAACGAGAAGGGAGCCTATCGGCTCCGAGTGTCCCGCGGCAGCTGGATCGTCCGCGTCGCCTCGATGGAGCGGTATTCGGGCAGTCGGGAGTCAACGGAATTCGTTCCTGAGTCGCGTCTCCCGGCAAGTGGGGTTGACTTTGTTGTAGAAGAGAACACCACGCTTATACACGGAACACTGAAGAACGAGAAAGACGAAATGCTCCGCGACGCTTTCGGATATGTGCGCGTAGCATTCACCAAGCGAGCAAAAAAATCCTTGTTCATCGGAATCCCGGGCGCGCCAGTGGAGCGCGGAGAGTTTACCCTCTCGCTGCCTGAAGGCAGCTACCAGCTCGAGTTCGAACCGCCCCAAGGATCAAAGTACTTCCAGGCAAAACCGGTTTCGGTAACGATCGAGTCGGGTGATACGTTGGAAGTCACCATTCCCGTAAGCGAGTCTACCACCCAGCTGGGCGCAACGATTACGGGTAATCTTGTTGACACCGCAGGGTCGGTTATCCAGGGTGTCCCCTTCACGGTCTACGCCGGCTCCCGAGGACGCTGGTACTCTGCAGAAGGCGATCAAAAAACGGGCGCGTACTCACTTCCGGTCCCGCCGGCAAAAAAATATGCGATCGGTTTTGAGGTTCGAAGTGATGAGTACATCAGGTCTTCCTCTTTTAGAGCCCGCGCGGTTGGCAATCTCGAAGCGGGTGAGACGCAAAAAATGAACCTGACGGTCGTGCGGAAAAGTGTCCTGATCTCGGGAAAAGCGCTCGACTCCGAAGGTGATCCGGTTTTCGATGTCGACGTGGTACTCTCATCAGAACCATTCTACGGGGGAAAAACCACCTTCCGTGATGTCCAGACGACCTTCACCGATGACGAGGGACGCTTCGACTTCAAAGTCCAACCCGGAAACTACTACATCCGCGCATTGATCCCGGACACCTCCGAACTCGTGAACCCTGAGGAGCAGCGCATCGACGTCAAGTCCGGTAGCGCTGAAATCTCAGTCACCTTGAAATTCCGATCAGCATCGGTTGTGCTCAAAGGAAAAACGATGATGAATGGGAAGCCCGTCTCAGCTCGCGTATGGGCGACCTCAAAGACCGGCGGCTATGAACAGGATCTCACGGGGACCGACGGAACCTATGAGCTCATGATCGCGGGAAACGACCTCTGGCGCGTCGCAGCAATTGCAGAAATCGATCGGTGTATCTATCGCGCGAACGAGACCCCACTGCCGATCGGGGCACAGAGCTCAATGACGTTTGATCTGCCCTTGATTGCAACGCGAAGCTGCCTGCCGGATCCGGTCAGCTCGACCTTTGACGCCGCACAACCGCTCGTCCTTGAAAATGCGGTTGGCGTAAAAGTCGCCCTCCCCGCAAACGCAGGTGGCACGACCGGGAGTGCGAGTCTCTCCATCACGCCGGAAGCGACCGCCGCAATGCTTGGCTCCGAACAGATCATCGGCAACGCATATGATATCCGCTATGTCCGCGGGTCGGGCGAGGAGGTCACCAACTTCAATTCCGACCTGACGCTCTCCTTCCCCTACGACCGGGCCGCTCTCAAAGATCGAGGTATGCGACCGAATGACCTGACGGTCAAGTTCAAGACTGACGGCGGGTGGAAAAGCCTGGAAAACTGCATTGTCGATGAGGAGAATGCGCTTCTCACTTGCTCGGATAATCACCTCACGGAGTTCGCGATTGTCGCGCCGTCGCGTGTCGTGGATGTTGTCTCACCGAAACTGAGCGGAAAGACCTCAGGAAATACAGTCGCTCTCTCGATTGGAAAGTTTGATGCGAAAAAAATCGCCTCGCTCAAAGTCTACCGCTCGACAAAGCAGGGCGATCTTGGGACCCTGATCGCATCCGACCTGAAAAAACCCAGCTTTGGGGATAAACCAAAAAAAGTGGGAACCTACTACTACACAGTGCGCGGAGTCGATAAGGCCGGAAACGAATCATCATCGCTTCAGCAAGTGAAGGTGTTATTCGGCAAGAAAAAATAGCTATGCTTCATAAACCCATCACGCCAGTTGTCGGGTATGGCCTGATCGCAGTATGTGCGCTCGGGCTGGGGGCTCTTGTCCTGAGCTCGGTTGATCTCGCAAAGAAATCAGCCCAAACCCAACGGGTAGGAGAGGCTGCTCGTCCGCTCAATGAGCGGCAGCAGCCTCCTCTTCCCTCCGTCCAGATACGTGAACAAAATGCGTCGGATTTTTTTGTGAATGGCATCCTGCCCCAACAGTTCGACTCACTGACGGTTCAGGATCTTCCGAATGTATCCTTCACTCTTAATGGGACAGAGGTCAGGAAGTATAAGAACGACTACTTTTTTATCTCATCATGGAATTTTGGGCGTCGACTCGTCAAAGCGGATGCGCAAGGCGTCATCACGGCGATCAACAGTCCCTGGATCCCGCCGAAGGGCGTCTCTGAGGATGGATATGATACTCCCCTGCCCCTTCTCACCGGCTTTGAGGTTATCGGCGATAATCTCTTTGTCGCGGCGTCTCATCAGGGGGTGTATCAAGTGGACCTTACAACCAACACCGTGACTGCCGTGTATGGAAAAGAACAAGGACTTCAAAACCTTGAAAACATGGCGCTTGCAACCGATGGGACAAATCTTTGGATTGGAACATTCAGCGGAGTTGGCATGCTAGAACCTTCATCGCGCACAATCCGCTTCTTTGCTTCGGAGCTTGGTCTTCCCTGCTCTCAATTTAGTGTGAAGCCGAGCGCCCGGAGAGGCGAGGTTTTTATCGAGGTTACGGCGCATGATGGGTGTTCGGGGGGCTTGAGCCGATACAATGCATCAAGCGGGACATGGACGCCGTATTCGATCAACGCTTTTTCCGACAAACGCGGCGGTCATCCGGAACGACGGATCGATTTTAACAAAGTCATCGTCTCGGATCAGGGGATCTATGCCGCTTATGGGGGTCCGACTTTTATCCTGAATAAATTCAATGAGGCGACAGGGCGGTGGGATTACGTTGCGACAGAAAGCGAGAAGAAGGATTCAGGTAAATTTACCGCCATACTTCCTCGGGAGGAGTCATACCGAACTCTATACGCGTTCAACGATATCAATGATACAGGTGAAGCAGAAAATTTTGCCATCAAGGAATTTATCAATGCTGCTTGGAAACTCATTCCGCTTGACGCTCGTACCTACTACGCGCTCGCACGAGCTGATAGAGACACTGTCTACCTTATGTCCAGCGTCGGTATTGAAAAATTTACGCGCGGCGAGGGATTCCCGACTCTGCTCATACCCTCACATACGCCCGAGGCGGTCTATCATCGACTTCTTCTTTCCGATGACTACTCGCACCTCGTATATCTCTCTGCATCGCCTGACGAGTATGCATCATCCTTCACTGACTACCGCGTAGCCGTTGCGAATCTCAACGATCAAACAGCATTTTCGCAAAACTTCCACTTTGAAACGGGAGATGACCTCTCGGCTGATGATGACGTGAATCAAGAATCTATGGCAGCGCTCTCCCTAAATACAACCGCGTTCGGTTATGAGATCGTCGGCCTCAAACGCGCCTTCGCCATCAACCTGAATAAAAAAACCATTACATCCACTCCTTGAGTTGGTCGGTATGAGGTGCGAGCCGGATCGACACAATGGTTGATTTGTCAAAAAAGTCGAACTCGTGGCAGGGTGAATCCGCGCCACAGTGGAATTGAGGGATGGTGACGCGAAAACAGAGCACGACACGCCACTTGCCATCCTTGTCCAGCGCGGTCCATGCGGCATAAGGCTGCTCGTCGGTGACCGAACAGGGTACGCCCAACTCCTCTAGACACTCGCGTTGAAGCGCCTCAATGAGGTCTTCGCCGGACTCAATCTTGCCGCCCGGCAGATCCCAGGTATTTTTGCCTCGCTCCTTGAAGAGTAAGGCTTTGCCCTCCGAATTTAAGAACAATCCCTTCACTGAAATTTGAAAATAGTTGCTTGCGGTAGTGTCGGGGGGCATAGTGTTGCTATTTTATGAGCCACTCTTGTTTTGTCGTGGATGTTGGAATCAACTGCGGAAAACGGCCTTTGAGCAACCGCGTAATTTCTGCGATCTCTGAAGTGATTACGGGTTTGCTTTCGGCATCAGGGAGCTCTCGCCCTTTGAGGATACCATAATACTCAATTTCCAGCTGCGTGAGCCGCGAGTTTCCCTTAAGACAGTAGTCAAGCGTCACCGCGTAGAGGCGTCCAGTTTCCTCATGCTCAAGGAGAAACCGCCGTTTGTTTTTCTTGAATTGACCGATGAGCCCGCCGGCCTTTTGTGCGGTGATCTCGTTTGCCGACAATACTGCTTTTGACTCTTTTCGTTCGATGATGGAATCCTTGGGTGCGGATACGGTCGCGCTCGATGACTTTCGGATGCGCCGGGGCTTATCCCTGCTGCCGACAACAATTTTATACACCCCCTGCTCGTCGCGGTAATACGAATGACTCGCGGATAGCTCAATCGTCCAGGGACACGCCCGACATACGTGAAAACTGCTTCGAGAGTCTCGAAAAAACTCCTTGATCGGAAAAAATATCTGCTCTGAAAGGCAAGTAAACTTTACTTCAAGTTCCGAGTCCTTGCACTCTTTGCTAAGAGGCGGCAAGTCGCGAGCATACCGATAGTCGCGCAGAAGCGCGTACGCGCGAAACTTCTTTGATACCTCCGGAAGGGCGTGTGCCTGCGCGAGTGCGGCGTTGATTCGATCCCTGATTTCCTTAGGAGGTGTTTTCCCCTCTTTTACCTCCACGCGGGCGATCCTCTCTCTGTCCAAAAGAATCGACTTGGACTCTCCGGGCGGAAAAAAATAGAAAGTCGTTCCGGTGTCGATCGTGATGCGCATCTGCTCCGCGCCCTTCACGGCATAGTGGGAGCGATCATAGGTATCCGCAATATAAGGACGCAGCGGCTCCGCGGTTGGATATTTTTTTGGCAGGACCTGAAGGAGTTCGTCAAAGGCGATCAAGTGTGTTCTGACTTTACGCTTGTAATCCCCAGAGCCGTATTTGATCTCCAAAAGATACGGGACCGCCATATCCAGGACCGGCGCGGCGAGATGATCGGCGGGAATGTACCGGCGCGCCTTAATGCTCGTCTCAAAGGGTACGATATGCTCGTCGGTATTAAAGTAAATCGTCTCTGTACGGCAGCAGGTGGAAAATTTCACCGGCTCTAAGAGATCTGAAAGCGCGGAAATAAAAACATCGGCGTCTGATATGCTGTAACGCCGTTCGGTCCTATTATAGAGGTCAATGGTTCGCCTCCTCCGAAGCATTGAGCGATTGATTATTTGTTGAGTTCTTTTGCTGTTACGAAAGATATCTTTCGTAACTCACGGCATCTTTTAGGCAAACCATACTCCTTGATCACTGTGACTGTCAACGTCGTGAGAAAAACACCGCCGCGGCGATCGTACTGATCGGAACCGCAAGAATAAGCGCGACGCTACCTACGAGCGTTCGGAGGATTTCTTCAGTGATCATCTCGCTGTTGAAGACCATCCACAACGGCTGGTTATTCTGGAGAGTAAAAAGAAGCAGCAGCGGAAGTGATGCGCCGGTATAGGCAAGTGCGAGTGTATTAACCAGCGATGCGATGTGCTCCCGTCCGATCACGATACCTCGCCGATATAAGTCCGCAAAGGAGAACGCGCGATTCGCACGCTTGAGCTCGGCGATCGTCGCAGTCTGAACTGTCGTGATATCATCAAGCACCCCAAGAGTTCCAATAATAATACCGCCCAAAAGGAGCCCCTGAAGATTTATGGTGCCCGTTCCAAGCTGTAGATACAGGGCATCATCGGTTCCGGAACCGAAAAATTTTCCCGCTTGAACAAATCGGCTTGCGAGGAGCGCCGACACGCCTAATGTAACAATGGTACTTGCGAGCGAAACGGTTGTCTGAACACAGAAACCATGAGCAAGATACATGGAAATCAATAGAATTCCGACAGACCCGATGATACTGATAAGAACCGGATCCCTTCCGGCCGCGATCTGAGGGACGATAAATCCGGTAATGATCACAATACTTACGAGAAGTCCCACCACTGACATGACTCCACGCAACCGTCCAAACAGCGCAACCAGCGCAACAAAGAATAAGAAGATGCCAAACAGCGGAATGAGTCTGAAATGATCAGTGACCGCATACGATACCCCGTCAATGCCGTACGACTTGACGCCAACAACGACATCCCTTGCTTTAAGGGGAAACCCCCCTTCGTCATTGGATAGGATGGTATTCTGAGCTGTTACCTCGATCCCTTTTTCGCGCCCACTCAAGATCAGAATGCGAACTTGCTCGACAATGTTACTAATTCCAAGCGCCTGTGAATCACCTTTTTCGACAACGCGGATGACTTTTGCGCGATAATACTCATCAGGAGGAAGTTGAGCCCGTATTCCGGCCGAGTCTTGGGAATAAACCGGAACTACACCTCCCAGCACGCCTGAGAGGAATAAAACAGAAATAATTACTCGAAGCGATTTCATGTGTGCCATAAAGACCCCTCCGATTACCCATCAACCGCCCTCCGCCAACAGGCGGAGGTGAGGCGGAGATGGAAGATAAATCGGAAGAGTCTTTTGATGTGGGACAAGTAGCGATTACGTTGCCGACGTTGATGTCGTCTGCGTACTGGTACTTGCCGGCGCAGTCGCTGCCGGCTTCGGTGTTGCCGTAAAATCATTCGCGAAGACCGGTAATGTGCTTACGGTTTTTGCGGCTTGAACAGCTGTGATCGCGTCGGGCTCAAACAAGAAGTCTGCTATGCCGATCTTGAATTTTGTTGCTGTCGCAACACCTGCGGCAAAGTCTGCCTTGATACTCACAACCGTCATGTTGTTCTTTTCCAAGACGAGTCGAAGCGGCAAGGTTGTTTTTGCTGAAGTAACATCAGGCATGCTTCCCAGAAGCGTTGTCCCCTGGTAGACGCTGAGATTCTTGAGAAGACCTGCTGTAAACGGTGAGAGTTCGACACCTATCGAGCGGATCGCAACCCCCTCGGTGGTCATGATCTTGAATTTTCCGAGCTCAACCTGCAGCGTTCCCGCTTCCACTGATGCGGCGAGCGGCGAGCTTGCGTCAAGATTGACCGATACTTCCGGAACGGCGACATCGAGCGCAAATCGCTGAAGGTCTACCGGGAGCTGTGCAACGGCGATTTTTCCGCCCTTTTGGTCATTTTCAATCGCGCTCACGACCTTGAGCGCGTCAGACCTGAGCGCATCCTGCAGAGATGCATTGAAAAGCACATCCGCCTTCAGGGTTAAGGTGACCGATCCTCGAGCAGGGACCAATACTCCATGTCCGGTAAAGCTAATTTTTGCGCCAGGAGTTAACGGGAGAGAGGGTAGTGTCGACCCCATTTGAACGCCGCCCGTAGTCAGGAGTTTGAGGTTCGTAAACGACTTGCCAAGCCCGTCAGTGCCGTCGGCATCAGAAATCGCAAGGTCCTCAAAGTACACCGGATTGTCAGAACCATTGGTCACGATCATGGACCCGAGCGTCACGTCAACAGCACCCGGCTTGAAGGTTGCGCGAGGCACTGCCATGTTGACGCCGACCCGAAGGACCGACTGTGCCACTGGAGCAGGGGTTGGGGTAACCGGCTTGTACTCAGGTTTCTGCTCTGGTTGAGGAGCCGGCTGAGGAGTTTCTTTCTTGGGCTCTTCCTTGAAGATATCAATCGTTGCCGACTTTCGTTTTGAGTGCGTGTCGTTCTTACAATCAAGATAGTAGGTCTCGGGCTTTGTCGGATTCACCGTCAACGATCCAACAAGTGACTTTTCGCCGGACCACGACCCGGATGCGACACACGAAACGGCGTTACTCGCGTTCCAAGAAAGCGTTACTTCTTTGCCCGTGTAGATGATTGACCGCGCAGGGCTAAAGGAGAGGCCGACCGATCCGGTGACCTTCTTTTTGACTTTCGTCACCTGGATAGATGCGACCGAATCGGAAGAAGTGTCTGAGTTATAGCAGGTCAGCTTATATTCGGAGGTATCGTTGGGCCGAACGTGTTCCGACCCCTCGATCGGCCGATCGCCGGACCAATCCCCGGATGCGATACACGCGGTTGCATACCGAGCATTCCATGAAAGTACGATCGGCTCACCCGCATCATAGAACTTGTACTTTGAGGGCTTGAAGCTGATCCGAACCGGCTGCGGAAGCGATGGCGTGTAGATATAGGTCGGGGACTGGAAATATCCTGAAGGAAATGTTGGTGGCGGAGGTCCGAATTGCGGCTGCTGCAAAGAAGGACCAAAATTACTTTGCTGCGTCTGTGTAGACGGTGGATATTGATACCCTGATGGCGACCCATAGAGATATCCCGACTTGTTGTCTAGCGGGGCCGTTCGCACGTCAACGCTCACGCTCTGATCGTCTGAGTATTTGAGATTCTGATTCCAACAGCGCAGTGTATACGTTGCCGCGTTATCAGGTGAGATAACCTCCTTGCCCGAGGCCATTTTCAGCCCGTCCCATCCGTCCGGACCCATTGCGCGGCATCCAACTGCGTTTTTCGTCTTCCAGGAAAGCGTTACGGTTCCGCCCTGCTCGACTGAAGTTCGATTTGTTCGAAAATTCACAGATGGTAATGGAGCCTTTGCGCTCTTTTTCTTTACAACGGTAACGCTTCTGCTCACCTCTCCGGTCTGTTCGCCCTCGTTGGTGTAGCACTCAAGCGTGTAGGTGTACTTTTTAAACTTTTTCGGCGACTTATTCTCGCTCCCGACCGCCGACTTTGTGCCCTGCCAATCGTCGGTTGCAACGCAGTAATCTGCGCCAGGAGCCTCCCACTCCAAGAGGACCCGCTCCCCTTTCTGGATCACCTTCGGGGTAACAAAATAAATAAGCTCGAGTTCGTCGTCCTCGATATCCTCCTGAGCGCCTACGGGTCCGAATTGTAATAGGACAAGAGACATCGATGCCACGGCTGCAAGAAGCATTAACGCCTTCCAATGCAGACGCACAAAAACGTTTGTCATAGGTATATGACCTCGTCGTTATGGTTAAAACCAATTAAAAGGATAGCACGGTTATTAATATTTGTCTTGTGTATCACTTTTCCCGGGTAATTCGTAGAGGAGCACATCTCCTGTGCCAGAAATAAGCCGAGCCCGGAGTTTTTGCATATCACTGATGATCTCCTCCCGACGCCACCAAGAGGTCGGTACTGCGACATAGATTGTTCTGCCGCCGACAAGGGTTAGCAACTGTTCAAGGTTATCGTTAGATAATCCCCGATAGAGCATCTCCTGAGCATAGGGAAAGAGACCCTCATTCGGTCCGATCGGGTAGATATGCGCCCTATGCCCACTGGGCGTTTCAAATGTCCGATCAAAACCGACCTCGCGAAGCCCTGCGACCGACAGTAAAGACGACGCAAGGACCACATAGTTACTCGTTCCTTTGTGGATCTCCTCAAGCTTCTTCACGGCGGTAATTTCGGCTCCCGACACATTCTCGCCGGCAAATTTTCGTACCTCATTCATTTGCGGATATGCGAGGTACAGACTCGCGGCACTGGCGACCCCGATGCCACACACTGCAAGAAGACTGACAATCCGCGGCGAGGTTTTAGAAAAATACCAGCGGCAGAAGGCGATGACGGCGGAAAACCACAGAATGACGCTGACACTCTCGCGCAAACGCAGAACGAACTCGAATTGTTCTGCCGGCGCAATACCCGGAAGACTGGTGAAACTCACCAAGAGAAGCATTGCCAGAATGATCCCGCCGCACAGCGCCGCTACTGCCTTCCCGACCGGATTTCCTTTTTGAGCGATCAAGAAAATAAAAGCACACCCGGGGATGATACATTTGAGTGCGTACTCATACCAATAAAGAGCAACGAGTCCGACCGGTGTGGAGGCGGGAAGGATCGGTGGCTCAAAAAAACGCAAAAAATATGCCGCGCCGCTTGCAACATGCGTAAATTCAAAGGCCGGCAACCCCGCTTTGAGCCGGACGAGCGCAAACATGCCGGTAATACTCGTGGCGATTACGATGACGCTCAATAGAAAGAAAGCAAAATCTGCTACAGCGCTACTCGATGCGCGCCATCGGTTCCTGATACACAGGGAAAGCGATGCCAACCCGAGCGGAACCCCGAGAAGCGGGTGGGTAACAAGTGATGCAAAGACGGAAAGTATGCCCGCGGTGGTCGGTAGTGCTGATACACCCATTTTGGGAAGCAACAGTAGCAACCAAAGCAAATAAAGGACCGTGAGATTGTGAGGAACGGTAAATGTTAGGGTCGAGAACGGAAAAAGAAGCACGAGCAAAAAAACGACTCGACTGCGGTCGACGGAGAATCCATATTCCCGCACAAGCCCCCGCAGTCCGATAAGCGGCAGCGTGATGCTTGCCAAGAGCGGAACCAGCACACGGTCGACAAGGTCGGTCGGCAGTGAAGTAAGAAACGAGAGCGCCGCGACAACTGCGTACTGCCCGATATAATACGGCTGGAGCGGAAGGATTCGACCGTGGGCGAATACATACCGCTCAGCTGTCTGGTGAATAATCGGGTCATAGCCAAAACCGAAGCGAAACGCGAGGAGAGAAACACCAAGGGTTGTAAAGGTATGAATGATCAGCGCCGGGGT
>JBBTRP010000045.1:0-16374 GCA_038065125.1 Patescibacteria group bacterium | reverse complement strand
CGACTCATCCAATTCCGGTTGGGGGACATCGGCCAACTCAAATCCGCTGGACGCCTCCCAGTCAGTTTTGGTTCGGTCAAAGATAAGCGCTTTCACTGGAGATTGTATTCAGGTATTGCGCCGACGATGTATTCTGTGGGAACGCGTCCAGGTGCCTTCGTAATATTGTTATGGAGCTTGTGCATATCAAAGGGCATATCTATCACTATATGTACAACATCGTCACCGCTGAAACGACGATCGTTTATTTTCCATACAATATCTTGGGATCGATCCCATCCACGCGTTACGCTAGAAATCATGCCCTGTGCATCATAGTCGAGACCATGAGTAAGTATGTCAGCAACATGCGACTTGTGTGTAATATGATCAAGCCGAATCGAGCCCGCCTCGAGTGGAGGAAGGCTTTCGATCGTATCAGGCAACTGTCCGAAACTTTCGGGTTTCATGCTATTACTCCACCGTCACTGATTTTGCTAAATTGCGCGGCTTATCCACGTCGCACCCGCGTTCAAGCGCGACGTAGTACGCAAACAGCTGCAGAGGAATGACGGAGAGAATTGGAGTGAGCATCTCTAGTGTTTTAGGGATGAAAAGAACCTCGTCCGCGAGCGTCGCGATCTCCTCATTGCCCTCAGTCGCAATCGCAATCACCGTACCACCTCGCACTTTGAGCTCCTGAATATGACTGAGATTCTTCTCGTACGCGCTATCGTACGGCGCGAGAATAATGGTCGGCACCGACGAGTCGATCAGCGCGATCGGGCCATGCTTCATCTCCCCGCCGTTGTAGCCTTCCGCATGCACATAGGCGATTTCCTTCAGCTTGAGTGCACCCTCAAGCGCCACGGGAAAGTTATATCCGCGCCCGAGATAAAAGAAATGCTCGTATCTCGCAAAATCCTTTGCGAGTTTCTTGATCGGGTCGGTCTGGGTCAAAATTTTCTTTGCAAGATCGGGAAGTTCACCCAAAGCATTCAGAATACTTGCGCCCGTCGCACGAGACATAGTGCGCATTCTTCCTAGGTACGTGGTCATGAGCGCAAGGATCGTTACTTGCGAGATAAATGCTTTTGTCGAAGCGACCGCGATCTCGGGACCGATATGATTATAGACCCCCGCATCCGTCTCCCGTGCAATCGATGAGCCAGTCACATTCACGAGCCCCAAGGTTAAGAGACCCTTCCTGCGCGCCTCCCGTAGTGCGATGCAGGTATCCATCGTCTCGCCGGACTGCGAGATTGCAAGGAGCGCCGTACGATCGGAGAGGGGAGATTTGCGATAGCCAAACTCAGACGCAAACTCCACCTCAACCGGAAACTCCGCGTGCGCCTCCAGCATATACTCGCCAACCAGACCAGCGTTCCTCGCGGTTCCCATGCCGACGATTACCAGTCGCTCAATCGTGCGTAGGCGATCCTGAACGGAGTCAAGGCCGCCCAGTTTTGCCGTTCCCTCCTCCGCAAAAATTCTTCCACGGGTACTGTTGGTGATCGCCTCGGGCTGCTCCATTATTTCTTTGAGCATGAAGTGGTCATACCCCTGTCGCTCGGCAGACTCGAGCGACCATTCGATGTGATGATGGTCCTTTGTTTTACACTCATTGTCACGATCAGAAATTGTCAGGGAAGATCCGGATATGACCGCAATCTCGCCATCCTCCAAATACACCACATCTCGCGTGATTGGGACGATCGCCGTGACATCGGATGCCACCACGTGCTCGTCTTCGCCAATCCCGACCACCAATGGCGAGCCAACGCGGGACGCGATAAGCGTGTCCGGATGTCGCGCGTGAATAACGGCAATGCCGTACGCGCCCGAAATGAGATGGAGTGCCTCTTTCACAGCGGCAGGAAAATCACCGCTGTAACACTGCTCGACGAGGTGCGCAAGTACCTCGGTGTCGGTATCGGATGTAAATGTATGCCCTTGTGCGACAAGTTTTTCTTTGAGCGTGCGGTAGTTTTCTATGATGCCGTTGTGAACAACTCTAATACTTCCCGAGCAGTCACCGTGCGGATGCGCGTTTCGCTCGTTCGGTTCGCCATGCGTTGCCCAGCGCGTGTGTGCAATGCCGCACGTACTTTCCGGCACGGCAAAACATCGCTCTCGCAAGCTCGCGACGCGCCCCTTTGTTTTTTCGCACCACAGCCTTTCCGTACCATCACACACGGCAAGTCCCGCCGAGTCGTAGCCGCGATACTCAAGACGAGATAACCCATCCAGAAGCAGGGGAGAGCAGTTTCGTTTTCCAATATATCCAACAATGCCGCACATATCAGTCGTGTAACATGAAACTTGTAACATGAAACATATGGATAAAGTATGCCTGCTTTCAGTAAATCAATCAAGAGGAAAACTGTTTATTTTATAAGGTAATATACGCGTATACCCTTTACAAAAAGCTAGGTTTGTGGTATAATGAATACAGTGTTTTCCCGTCAACTCACACCCTTGAGTTGGCTTTTTTGTTTCTGGACGGTACACTTCTTGCACTATGTCTCGATCAATCCCCAAGCACGTCGCGTTTATTATGGATGGCAACCGCCGGTGGGCGCGTAAACGGGGTTTACCGAAGCTTCTCGGCCACAAAAAGGGATACGAGAACCTCAAAAAGATCGCGGACGCGTGTTTTGATCGCGGCATTGGCGTCGCCACCTTTTTCGCATTCTCAACTGAAAATTGGAACCGCTCAGAGGCGGAGGTCGCATATCTTCTCAAGCTTCTAGGCACCGCACTCAACGAGGAAGTCGCGCGGCTCAATGAGAGAAATATCAAAGTTCGCTTCATCGGCGATCTTTCCGGATTTGCACCCGAGTTGCAGGAACGAATGCGCCAAACCATGCACCTGACCGAAAAAAATACCAAGGGAGTCCTCAACGTCGCGGTCAATTACGGCGGCCGACATGAACTAGTGCGTGCAGTCCGTTCAATCGCCAAAGACCGCATCGCTCAGGACGCCATCACTGAGGAGTTCATCTCATCCCGTCTTGATACTGCCGGCCTCCCTGATCCAGACCTCCTTATCCGCACCTCGGGCGAGCAGCGAGTGTCCGGGTTTCTGACGTGGCAGGCTGTGTACAGCGAACTGTATTTCACCAAAAAATTCTGGCCGGACTTCTCGCCGGCCGATCTTGAACGAGCCCTCTTCGAATACGCCGACCGCGAACGCCGTTTTGGAGCGTAGCCTGTTGCGCCGTAGCTTAACGCGAAGGCGAATGGTATACTAGAGTGATGAAGAGGAAAAATCCCGTCTCCCGTCCGGAAAGCCTTGAGAGAGGAGTGCCGGTCATTTTTGATATTATTTCCCTCGTGGTTGCACTGGGAGTTTTTTTAGTCATCGTCGGACGACGCATCACACGATTTATCGGAGAGTTCATTCACACCACCAGCGCATCAATCCAGGAACCTTTTGTTGCAACGCTTACGCTCCCGCAGCGCGCCCTCACTGCCGGCGGTGATTTTTTATTGTGGATTTTTTTGTTGCCGGTCAAGGGTCTTTCGCATCTCGTGGTACTCCAACACCGACTGGACGGAGTGATGCGAACACACAAACGTATTCAGCCCCCCAGTGCCCCTGTGGTGACAAAAACCAGGACTGCACCCCCGCTGCCGCCCTCTCTCCCCGCCGAGAAGTGGTTTACTCTCATCCGGCCGCCCGAACGATGGGGGGCGAGCATTGGCGCGTTTGCATTGTTCTGTGCGGCACTGCTACTTCCTTTTTTTACAATCTCTGCGGTCACCGCGCTCCTTTCGATCCGCTCACAGGTAGTCCAGTCGGCATCTGCGGGAGTGGCTGGCATTGAAACGTGGAAGGAGAGTATTGCTGTGGGGGATTATCAGGCAGCGAGGAGCTCCGCAGGGAGCGCTCTTGCAAATTTTTCACGCGCGCAGGAGTCTGCAAGTCGCATCAACTCAACACTTGCGCAACTCGCGAGCGTTATTCCGGTAAAAGGTCGCGCGATCAAGGACGGCCAGACGCTTCTTCAGCTTGCGTCTGAAGGGGGACAGCTCGCTCTCTCGGTGGCTGCGATTGGCTCTCAAATCGCGCCGCACGGATCGATCGTTCCCGAAAAATTTCTCGACGCACTCCCGACACTTGCCCCCCATGTAGCCCAGGCACTCGGAAGTGCGAGATTGATTGCCGAACGTCTTGCGACGATCCAGCCCAACTCCCTCCCCAGACCATATCGTGAATCATTTGAAGAAATTCGCCGGACGATCGCTCCACTCCCGAATCAACTCGTATCACTTCAGCGTCTGCTTGAAATCCTGATCCCGTCATTGGGAATAGATGCAAAAAAACGCTATCTTTTTGTTTTTCAAAACAATACCGAGCTCCGGCCGACGGGCGGATTTATCGGCTCGTTTGCGCTGGTAGATATTGATCGCGGGCGGATTTCAAAAATCGAGGTGCCCAGCGGCGGGCCATATGATCTTTCCGGCACGTTCCATGAGCGGCTAGAGCCGCCCCTCGCTCTGAGGCGACTCTCGAGTCGATGGCAATTTCACGATGCAAATTGGTTTGCGGACTTTCCCACGTCTGCACAAAAACTCATGTGGTTCTACGAGCGCTCCGGCGGCTCCACGGTTGACGGGGTCATCAGCGTGAACGCGTCGCTATTTGAAAAAATCCTTGCGATCACCGGCCCAATCCCAATGCAGAAGTACGGTAAAATCATCACTGCAGAGAATTTCATCCAGGAGACGCAAAAATCCGTCGAGCTTGAATACGACAAAACTCTCAACAAGCCAAAACAGTTTATCGCCGATCTCGTTCCTGAGGCGCTCAAGGGCCTCTCCGGCCTGCCGGAAGCGAGTATCGCGACACTCGGCTCAACCCTCTCTGAAGCAGTAACCCAACGCGAAATCCAAGCATATTTTATTTCACCGAAGCTGCAATCGCGGGCGGTCGCTTTTGGGGTTTCCGGGAAGCTCGAGGATGGTCCGCTTGATTACCTCTTGATCTCGGATGCGAATGTCGCCGGCAATAAATCCGATGCCGGCATCACCGCGACGGTCCATCACTCCGTTATGATTAAGGAGGATGACTCGGTAGAAAACACCGTCGAACTCACGAAGGTGCATGCAGGCGATCCACATAATCCCTTTGCCGGAAAAGATTCGCGTTCGTTTGTTCGCTTTTTAGTGCCCAGCGGCAGCGTTCTCCTCGACTCAGCCGGTTTTTCTCCCACGGATCCCAGCCAAGACAAACCAATCATCGAGGACGCCGGGCGGGACTCAGATCTTGAGGCCCTGGACGCGCCATTCAAGCGCGGGGGCCCTGAGCGAGTGAGCACGTCTCAGGAACAAGGGAAAACGGTCTTTGGCGGCATCATGGAGACGGCGGTGGGCGCATCCACCACGGTGAGTATCCGCTATCGACTGCCATTCCGCACAACTGGCTCGCTGACTCATAAATATCTTTTATACTTGCAGCGACAAAGCGGTTCCAGAATACAGCACTACGATATTTCCGTCCGCACACCCGACTCCACAAAAGTTCTCTGGTCCTATCCCGCGATTCCGCTTGATTCCGGCCCTGTCCTCCGATGGGAGGCCGACCCCTGGACGAGGGACCAAACGCTTGGCATACTGCTGAAAAGGTCAGTAAATAGCAAATCACAAGTACCAAATCTCAAATAAGCACCAAACTTAAAATCATAGACAAAGCATTCGGTAATTGGATATTGGGATTTATTTGAGATTTGGATATTGTGATTTGGAATTTCATCAATGATCCATGTTGGAACGTGCCCAAAACCCCAGGACGCCCGAAGAGTTTGTACTTTGTTAGATCACAGTTACTCACGATATGAAAGCAAAAATCAGCGATCAGGAGTTTTTTGATTTTTATCGCGGTGCATCACCGGACCTCCCGGACGCGCCCGATGCGACTGAGGAAGAACCGGCCCCCTCCCGTCCGATAGCAAAGCCGCCCTCCCCGTGGCCGAGAATTACAGGGATTGGCGTGCTTATCCTCGTATTTCTTGGCGGGCTCTCCGTTCTCGGGTATCTGATATTTTCCTCCCCGCAAACACTCTCGAGCCTTGATATGTCTTTGGACGGCCCGCGGGAGGTCTCATCCGGCAATGAGGTGATCTATACGTTGCGCGTAAAAAACCAATCACCATCCGACCTCTCCGGCCTCACGCTGACCGCGCGGTACCCGGCAGGCTTTGAGTATACATACGCAAGCCGCGAACCCGTCAATGAGCGGAAAAACTTTTGGAATCTCGATGGGCTTGCGAAAGGTGAGACACTCGTCCTCACTATGCGAGGCGCGCTCTACGGGGTTCTCGATGAGGAAAAAATTATTTCTACAAGCGTCACGTATCAGCAAAAGGGGATATCCGCAGAGTTTTCACAAGAAGCCTCCTTCACTTCACGTATCACAACCGCGGGCCTCTCGCACCGACTGGTCGCGCCCGCAAGCGTACAGCCGGGAGAAGCGTTTCCCATCAGCATTTCGTATGATGCGTTTGACGCCCTGCCGCAAGCTGACGATGTCGCGCTCACACTCGTCTTTCCGTCGGGCATGACGGTTATCTCATCAACGCCCGCCTTTCAAATCACTCCTCCCGGAAGCCCAAACGAGCGCGTGTGGCCTGCGAGCGTGCTCAAAAAACGCATCGACGAGTCAAACAAGACCGGGGAACTGGTATTGCTTGCGCGCTTTGACGCCGCGCAAAAAGAAGCCATAACCGTTACGTCACGCTTTTCGCTCAAAAACCGGAAGGAAAACGAGCAAACCGCGATCATAGCGGTGGCGGCAGGAACACTCACCGGGACTCTCCGCGTAAACGGAAGCGTCGCCCCCGCGCCGGTCAATTTTGGAAATCCAATACCCCTCGACCTAGTGATCGCAAACGGATCGAGCGAGTCGCTGTCCAACATGGTCATCTCTCTCTCACTTGACAGCCCGCTGATTCAATGGACAACCCTGAAAGACCGTACTGGGGGTCTACTCAGTGAACACACGTTGACCTGGAGCTCAAGAGAGTTTCCCGCGCTTGCCGAACTACTTCCCGGGAAAAAGGTTTCTCTCCCGCTCTCAATAGCCCTCAAAAACATTGCAGATTTCCGCACGCTTCCTGACGAGGTAAAGAGCCTCGATCCGTTTTTCTTCATCGCCTCCCTCTCGGCAAGCGCGTCAGGCGCGGAATCAAAACAGGAGTTCAAACTTCTCCCGATCACTATCAAGAATCCCGTCAACAGCGACCTGTCCGTATCAAGCGTCGTGAGCGAGAAAACTAACGTCGCCTGGACGATAACGAATAGCCTCCATGATTTGGACGCGGTGGAGATGAAGGGCCTCCTTGGAGAGGGGTTGGGATGGACGGGGGATGGACGGGTGGAAGCGGGTGAGATCGCGTTTGATGAAACGACGCGCATGATCACCTGGTCTATTAACCGCATACCGCGAACGGTCCCCGCACTTTCCGCCTCATTCTCCTTCACCGGTGCAGGCGACAGTAAAAAAGCGCTTTCTAAAATTGTAGTTACTGCAAAAGACCGCTCAACCGGCGATACAATCTCAATCCCCGTCGCATCAGGTGAATAGTTCTATGCTCAACCTCCACAACACGATCAGCGGCCGCAAAGAACCCTTTACTCCACTGGAGTCCGGCAAAGCTTCCTACTACTCCTGTGGGCCGACGGTCTACAATTACGTTCACATCGGGAATCTGCGGACGTACATCTTCACCGATATTCTCAGACGCACACTTCTTGCGCACGGGTATGACGTGACGCACGTTATGAACATCACTGATGTCGGCCACCTCACCTCTGATGCGGATGCCGGGGAGGACAAGATGATGCTTTCCGTAGCGCGAGAAGGAAAAACTGCATGGGAGATTGCTGACTTCTACACAGCGGCGTTTAAAGAAAATATTGCCGACCTCAATATTCTCGAACCCTCGATCTGGTGCAAAGCGACCGACCACATCCCGGAACAGATCGCGCTTATTCAGCAGCTTGAAAAGCGGGGATTTGCGTATGTTGCCGGCGGAAATGTCTACTTTGATACGGCGCGGTTTCCCGCCTATGGCGCGCTTACTCGCAGATCTTCTGTCGGGGAGGCGGTCAACCGTGTTGACGAGGATCCCCAGAAGCGAAACTCTGCAGACTTCGCTTTGTGGTTTACCAAATCAAAATTCGGCGAGCAGGATATGCGTTGGGAATCTCCCTGGGGCGTCGGGTATCCGGGCTGGCACATCGAGTGCTCCGCAATGTCAGTGCGCTATCTCGGACAGCCGTTTGATATCCACTCGGGTGGCATCGATCATATTCCCGTGCATCACACCAACGAGATTGCGCAAAGCGAGGCGGCGACCGGCATACCTCTTGCCCGGTACTGGCTGCACGGTGAGTTTCTCGTGCTGGACACAAAGCGCATGGGTAAGTCGGAAGGAAACTTCATCACGCTTGCTACACTCAAGGAGAAGGGTATTGATCCGCTCGCGTACCGATATTTTACGACTAGCGCTCACTACCGACAGCAGCTCACCTTTACCTGGGATGCCCTTGCGGCGGCCGCCGAAGGCTACCGCAATCTCTGCGCTACCGTCTCACGCATACGCCTCAAAAGTGAGGGCGGGGATCATGCTCAGGCGAGTTTTGCCGTGCCGCACTGCACAGTATTCAAAAAGGAATTTATGGATGCCGTTGACGACGATCTCAATATTCCTCAGGCCCTTGCGCGACTGCATGAGTTCACCGCACAGGTGAATCGAACCGGCGAGACGTTCACGCCCCATGACCACGCTGCGATTCTGAAGTCGATCCTGGATGCGGATAAAATTTTTGGGTTGCGCCTTGATGAGCGTTCGCAGCGCCAAGCACTCCCGCAAAAAATTGAAGTGCTTCTCACGGATCGCTCACGCGCTCGAAGCGAGCAGCGCTGGAGCGATGCGGACACGATTCGAAAAAAAATCGAGGATGCGGGATATCGTATTGAAGACAATGGGGACGATTCGACCGCGTTTCCAAATAATTGATCGCCATGGTTTTTGTACTTGTTGCACTTGTGACTGCGGTGTTTTCCTGGGTGATTGGGTTTTTCGTGCGCCGACTCGCACCCGCACTCGACGCCGTTGACCACCCGACGGTCGGTCGAAAGATCCACACCCGTCCAATCCCGCTTCTCGGCGGGGTTGCGCCGTTCCTGGCCACGGCACTTGTTCTGATTGCATATGCGCTTTTTTCGGGGCAGATAGGATTACCCACTCTCACCGATACGCACATTGCAACGAAGCATATCATCGGCGTTGCCATCGCCGCTCTCGTCCTGATAGTGGGAGGATTTTTTGATGACCGATACTCACTCAAACCCTGGCAGCAGCTCATCGCGCCATTCGTGGCGATCGGAATCGTCATCGCATCCGGTATTGGCGTTTCGGAACTCTCTCACCCGTTTGGCGGGCCGCCCATCAAGCTTGAAACCTCAAACATCCTCCTTTTTTGGTGGAACGGCCTGCCCCGCTACTTCACGCTCTGGTCTGATGTCATCACCATTCTCTGGCTCCTCGGCATGATGTACACCACAAAGCTCCTGGATGGGCTTGATGGACTCGTCTCTGGCATGACGGTTATTGGATCGCTCACCATCGGACTGTTAAGTATTCTGTTTTTCGTGAATATCCCAACGGCGCTTCTCGCGTTTGTTGTCGCCGGGGCGTTTTTTGGCTTCCTCCCTCACAACATGCACCCGGCAAAGATTTTTCTTGGAGAGGGAGGAAGCCTGCTTGCGGGGTTCCTCTTGGGGGTTCTCTCCATCATGAGCGGTGCAAAGTTTGCAACGGCGCTGTTAGTCTTGGGCATTCCCATCCTTGACGCGGTATGGGTTATTCTGCGCAGAGTCTGTATCGAAAAACGCTCGCCATTCGTCGGCGATCGGGGGCATCTCCACTATCGGTTACTCGATGCGGGCCTGTCACACCGCGCTGCAGTCTTTCTTCTCCTGGCGATCGCATCAACATTCGGCAGCGCTGCATTATTCCTTCAGACTCAACAAAAACTCCTCGCGCTCGGGGTTTTAGCCATTCTCATGATCATACTGGTTTCCGTGCTCATCAAGAATGAACAGAGGAGTATGGGCGAGCGCGACCCCTTTACACGTACCTGATTTTGTGCTATAATTATTTATCAGGTGCCGAAGATAATCGCCCGATAAACCATAAGAAACCGTATGATTGCAGTGATTAAAACCGGGGGGAAACAGTATATCGTCAGGGAAGGGGATACGATCAAAATTGAAAAAATTCCCGGTAATGTCGATACATCGTTTAAATTTGATACCGTGCTTGCTCGGAGTTCTGAAAACGGTGACATGGTCGAGATCGGCACGCCGACGCTTGAGAATGTGGCCGTAAAGGCGACCGTGCTTGAGCAGGGCCGCGGGAAAAAGATTGCTATCATCAAGTACAAGCCGAAAGTTCGGTACCGGAGAAAGACGAGTCATCATCAACTCTTCACAAAAGTAAAAATCGACTCAATCACATAAATACAAATCCCTCGGCTCTTCGCCGGGGGATTTTTGCTATCCACAGGATATTTTTGACTGGCTGTGGTATCTTGAAGTTCTCACTCATTTCGTATTCCGTATGCCTCAATCTGTTCAGGAGCTCTTTTTAAACATCCAGTCGCTCAAACAAAAGCAGCGCGAGCTCAGAAAGATGGTGAAGGATGCGCTGGATGCTTCCGGTGAGCTTCGCGGCGTCAAAGATGAGCTTGAGATCGCTCGCGAACGAAAAAAATCGCTCGAAGCAAAAATAAAATCACAGTTCGAATCGGAGCTAACAAAACTGGACGACCTCAAAATCGATCTGGAGACGGAGTCCGGCGAACTCTCTGACGCCGTCCTTGTGGTACTCATGCGCGGCGAGACCGTACAGGTCCGCGATGAAAAAAATAATCCCTATAATCTTTCGCTCAAGGTCGTATTCAAAAAGAGCGACGAGGTTGAGAGTTATTGACGTTCGTGTATTAGCTTAACGAAAAGCCTATGCTTTTGGCCCGCTTCAAAACCCTTCACCATAAAAAATCCTCATCGTATTTTTAATACGATTTCGGTTTTTTAAGGCTCCAGGGTCTTGAATCTGACTCAAAATCATACATTTTTCTTGTTAAGCTAACACGCGAACGTCAATAAATAGGTCGGCGACTTTTAAGAGCGTCGGCGAGGGTCATCTCGTCCGCGTAGTCGATGTCTGCGCCACGAGGTAATCCTCGCGCAAGACGCGTGAGGGTGAGCGGTTCGTTCTTGAGAAGTTTTGAGAGATACAGCGCGGTTGACTCACCCTCAAGGTCGGGATTGAAACCAAATATCACCTCGCGGATCGGACGGTGCGGGTTGCGAATGCGGTCAACGAGCTCGCGTACTTTGAGCTTGTCGGGCGTGATACCCTCAAGCATGTTGATCGTGCCGCCCAAGACGTGGTACACACCCTTGAACTCGCGAGTTTTTTCAAACGCCGATACGTCATGACTCTGGGCGACCACGCACAGGAGGCCGTGATCGCGCGACTGGGAAGAGCACACCGTACAGGGCGAGCGCTCGGAATAATTCTGGCACGTCATGCAGATCGTGACGGAGTCGCGCAGGTTCATGATGAGTTTTGCGAGGCGGAGAAGGTCGTCTGAGGACTGCCGGAGCAAATAAAACACAAACCGTTGACCGGACTTCTCGCCGATACCGGGAAACTTTGCAAACTGATCGATCAGGAGCTTTATTGCGGGAGGGTAGGCCATCGTCAAAACGGTGTATTAAAAATCGCGGATGTTGCGTGCGATCGATCGAGGTTTTTGAAGCTCACGCGCTTCTCATCCCAAAACAGCTTTACGGTTCCGGTTGGACCATTGCGATGTTTCGCGATAATGATCTCGGCGATGTGCTTTTCGTCCTCCGCAAGCTCATCATATCGGTAATTCCGGTCTGCTGCTTTGCGATAGATAAACAAAACAACGTCCGCATCCTGCTCGATGCTGTTATGAACAATGATATCGTTCGCGATAAAGTTATGCGTACCAGGAACTGTCGCATCATAGACATCCTGGACCCCAAGCGGTGTGATTGATGCAATTGTATCCCAAAGCACATCGGATTGAGCGAGATGCGCAAGTTCGTCGGCTTCACATACGCGCGCAAGACGCTCCATACGTGATCGGCTGATCCCGGACGCAAAAAGAGTTGAGCCGCAATATGACATGCCTAATGAGGATGCCACATCTCTCCAGGACATACTGGCACTATTTTTTGCAGAAACGACCACTGTATTCCATGCATACGCAGGTATGCAGTCATTGTTTGGGTTCGCGTGAATCGTTTTCAAAGCGCGGTGCAATTCTGGGATGATCTCACCTCGTGAACCCCAACAGCCGATGCGTTCAAGAAAAAGGAGTTGATGCATCGAACCTTGGATGTGTAATTGGTGTGAGGGACGATAGCCGATTTTTTGTGTTTTTCGAACGGTAGATTGTATCCCGAGCCGAAGCAGGAGATGCTGTATTTGCTCGATGAGCACGAGCGACGTGCTTGCATAATAAATCGCTCCCGAATCTTTTCTGCCGGGGTGACGGTTCCATGATATGTTGCCATCTGTTGCCCACAGATGTTTGAGGAAAAGGGCTATTCGGTTCGGCGAACATTCAAAAAGTGACGTGGGGAGAACCTTGTCGTACGAGTGCGCGAGCTGGAGTCCGTGCTTGAGTAGCCATTCGGTGACGGGGTGCCGCTTGCCACGCGCTAATCGATAGGGCGACGGAAGGTAGAGATGCCACCAATTTTCTTGGCGTACAAGTCGCGGTGTGATGGAAAAAAGCCGCTGTGCCGCATCTGCTACAGCGGTAATATTTATTCTGTCGGCGCTGGTATAGTGTATCGGCTGGCGGGGCACCATACAGCCATCCCCGATCATATGAGCCAAAAATACACACTCATCTTCCGTAAGACGATCCACAGGGTTTTCTATACAGAGCGAGCGAGGAAGTGCCAGCGCGTCACCGACCGAAAGTGTGCCGAGCTGGTGCCAGCCGTTAAGTTTTCTGAATGGGTGATTTGCTGATGCCTTGAGAATCTTCCCGCTTTTCATGCGCAACTCAAAAACCTTCTTCTTTCCACTCGAAAAAACTTTTGACATTGGTCGTACGACGAGTTTCCAATCGTCGTCAAGCGTAAACACGGGGATGGGCTTCTTAGTCTTCCGCGCTGCAAGCTCATCCATTCGGATACGCTGGCCCGTAAGGGCGTGAACAATAAGACTATCCCCCGTAAGACATCCTGACTCACGTAGGTGCGAGAGTTTTGGAAGTGCCGGTTTGGTCATTTCAACCGCACGTGAGAGCTGTGACAGGGCGACGACCGGGACATTGAGTTCGCGCGCGATTGACTTGAGACCGCGAGTGATCTCGGCAATTTCCTGCACGCGGCCATCCTGCTTGGAGGTGCCTTCCATGAGTTGGAGATAGTCGAGAATAATCGCGTCCAGGCCATGCTCACTCTGTAGACGGCGTGCCTTGGTACGGATCTCCATGATGTTTGCGTTTGCCGTGTCGTCGATAAAGATCTTTGCCTCAGAGAGCTCATTCATCGCGTGCCCGATTCTTGAGAAGTCATCCGACCCCGGCGCATCAGAGAGTTTTCCGGTTCGCATTTTCCATAGGTCAATTCCTGCCTGGGAACAAATCAGGCGATCAACCAGTTGTTCCTTTGACATCTCAAGACTAAATATGCCGACGGAGGCCTTCCCGTTGGTCGATACTTGCCGCGCAAGGTCAAGCGCGAAACTTGTTTTCCCCACACTGGGACGTGCAGCAATAATAATCAGGTCAGATTTTTGCAAGCCTGCCAGGAGGTTATCGAGCTCAGTGAATCCGGTGGTCAGTCCGCGCAGCTTTCCTTTTTCTCGATGCAGCTCGTCAATACGCTCAAACGCCTCTGAAAGCACGTCCTTGAGCGGAACGAATACGCGGCGAAGAAGCTTTTGCGAGACGGCAAAGATTTTTTGTTCAGCGCGATCCAGGATGCTTTCGATCTCGTCCTCGGCAGAAAAAACCGAACCGGTAATATCCGCAGCGGCGATTTGCAGCCGTCTCAGAGTCGCTTTTTTTTGGATGATCGTCGAATAGTGGACAACGTGACTTGAGGTCGGAACCGCCTGCGCGAGACTCACCAAATAGCTTCGCCCCCCAATTAACTCCAACCGCCCTTTTTCTTGAAGCCGGTTTGTGAGACTCAAGAGATCAATCGGCTCATGCTTTTCGTATAACTCAAGCATCGCCTCATAGACGTAGGAGTGCGCGTCCTTATAGAAGTCCTCCGGGACGAGCTTATCGGCAACTTTGAGGAGCGCGTCCTTATCCAGAAGAACGGCGCCCAAAAACGACTGTTCAGCCTCAAGGTTTTGAGGCGGGAGGGGATTGGCGGTGTCAAGCGGCATATATTGAGTGATCCAATTCTACTGATGGAATCGGAATGCCGCAAGAGACCAGCCGTACACAGGGTGTGGATAGATTATGCCGTGCCCTTTTTTCGCCGTTCGACAAGGAGATATGCAAAGATCAGAAGTGAGAGGAGCGAGGCAAAAAAGCACCACACCGAGACAAACACTACGTTGAAAAAAAAGTTCGCCGCTATTGCTGAGACCACGACACCGCCCGCGAAATAGCGGAATACTTTGATACTCGAAACCAACAGCGCTCCGGCCGTCACGATCAAGTACACATACTCGGCTCCCGGATAGTTAAGGGCGTTAAAAAACGTGTACCTGATACTGCCGCCAAAAATATCCGCACCGACACCACTCTGCAAAAGGGAAAAAAGAAAATATGCGGTTATCATCAAACCGCCAATAATGAACCAACGCACTCGTCGACGACTCGCAGGGTCGACGAGGTATACCGCAAGAGGCACTGCAATCGGCCACAAAAGAAGCGCAAAAAAGAGATAGCCATACCCCGCAATTAGATTTTCGCTTCCAGTACGCAGGGCAAGCCACTGAACGCCCTCTAAAAGCTGCTGCGCGGCAAACGCGAACGGTACGAGACCGAGAATTTTTGTGTTCTTCGGCGCAACGACAATCGATGCCGCGCCGGTCAATCCCAGTACGCCGCTTGAGATAAAGCTGACTTCAGGTGAGAAGCACATAAGCACTGATTGGCTGTTGTCCTGATCGACTGCCCATAAGACGCGTGTGATTTCACCCAAGTTACCATGTATAGTGTGTTGTGTACACTGAATTCATACGTCGTCCATCCCGCCCCACTTCATGTCGACAGAAGAGTTTGAACAATACGCTCAAGAAGCTTACCGTGCCATCCCGGAGACCATACGCGGACGCATTCATAACCTTGCATTTGTCATCAAGGATCGGCCGGGGAACGATATGGAGCCCGATCTTTTGGGTTGTTATATCGGCGTGCCCACAACCGAGTGGGAGAGCGGGTATGACTCCCTGCCGGACATGATTATGCTCTTCAGGGAGAATATCAAAGCGGAGGCCCTTGAGCAGGACGGTGACACGGCTCGCGTGATCCGTGAGACCGTTTGGCATGAAGTGGGTCACGCCCTGGGCATTGACGAAAAGCGCATGGAGGTGTATGAACAGAGGTGGGAAGCGGCATGGAAAAAAAATAAAACCCTGGCTATATGACATTTCTTTTCGCTTTTGTTTTTGGCGGCATTGTTGGCGCGACGTTTACGCTCATGTTCACCAGCCAAGACCTTGCTACGCGCCGGCGCGGAACGGTCATCGCTGAAGTAACCGACTCAGGTAAAGTAGCTGAGCTTGAGAACGAGATCGAGCGGCTTGAGAGCGAGATTGACGAGGAGCGCGGACTTCTTCGCGCGTGTGAGATTGAGAGCTCGTCTCCGCTCGCCGAGTTCACCCGCCGAATGCGCGTCCTGATGGAGCAGCGTAAAAGTCGCATCCTGAGCGTCATTGTCAAAAAAGAGGACGAGGGCGTCACGTCAGCAGATGTCGCTCAACTGCTCAGTCTTTCCCGCCGTAGCGCGCGACGGTATCTCAGTGAACTTGTCGGGGCCGGTGCCATTGTTCAGACCGCCACTTCGGGTCCTCTAACGCGCTATGTTAGGGCTCATCCATAAATAACCTCCACAATTTCATCTCATCTTTATGTCATCTTTACGTAAAAAAATCCTCATCATATCTCGATATTCCTCATATTTTGTTTACGAAAATCTGACATAAATCTGAGCGAACTTGAGTATGTTATTTATGGATGAGTCCTTAGCGCCAAATAATTCGGTCATCCCGCATGGCCGAATCTCTCTTCAGGCTGTGAATTACGAAACCCCCCGAGGACGTCCTGGGAGGTCAGATCTTTGCGAGCGAGGTGTCCGCGTATCTG
>JBBTRP010000044.1:2010-8877 GCA_038065125.1 Patescibacteria group bacterium | reverse complement strand
GGGCGTACGGAGCGAACGTCCCCTCGTTTTTGCACTGATCGCCCGAGACGGTCCACGCGCCTTTGCGCTGATACTCAAGGCCCTCCATGCGCTTAAACAAGAACCGATCGGCGGTCACGTTGACACCCGCCGACCCGGTCGACGGGGCGAGAGAGACCATAAGCGTCGCCCCGCTGACGCGATCAGTGGTAAAGGACGAGCCGTCAAAATACATCCGCACATTGGTCCACTCTCCCGCCGGGAGCGTGACGCTTGAGGCCGCGCCGTCCCTACTCGATCCAACCGCGTTCGTCGTAATCGCTCCTGTTGTCGCGTCTACCGTTCCGATACGCACATTCGAAACCGTTGCCGCCTCATCGGCCTTGGCCATGAACTCAAGAAGGTATTTTGAGGTTTTCAGGAGCGCGCTTGACCCGAGTGCTCGATACAGTACGCTCGCGCTTTCCGCGCGAATACTGGTCTCATACAGCGTCTCGGTATCGCTGGAGGGTGTCGCGAGAGCGGGGGTCGTGGTTGTGGTCGGAATAACATACCAACTCCTGTTTGACTTGGATTCAAAGTCGTCATAAAACACAACCTGCACGTTACCCGCAGACGGCGCGCGATACTCGTGGCAGTCGACGTTCTTTGCTTGGCAGCTTTTGCTCAAATTCCGCGAAAGTGAATAGATGCTCCCCCCGATCGTGCGCCGATACGAGTGGCAGTCCCCCGCTGCGACCGGGTACACCAGCAGGTCGGTCCACCGCTTGCTTGTCGAGCCGTAGACGTTGATGAACTCGCGGCACGTTCCCTTGATCGGATCGTTCGTGCCCGTCACAGTCGATGTGCAATCACACACTGCCGCCGCGCCCACTGCGCCGGGCGCGCATTTGGGTACGGGTTGATCGGGGGTATCATGAGCATACTGGAACTTCACCAAGCGACTGCCGCCGGACTGGTCGGACCCGAACCAGCTGTAGAATTCGTTTCGCGGATCGGGCGAAGACGGGGCAACTTCGCACGCCTTAATTTTTGAATAGTGCTGGAGCGTCTCGCCCGACCCCTGCCGCTCGGCGTCAAGGTCGGTAAACTCCTCGCAGCCCGCCTCGGCGGACGGACAGCTTGCCGCGGAGGACGGCACAAAAATTGCGGTTGCGGTAGAGGCCTCAGAAACGCCAAAACGCTGCTCGATGTCTGAGGGCATCTCCCGGTAATTCGTCAAATTGACACAATTAGAATCGCAGAGCGCGGGACCGGTCCCCGCGACTAGCGGATCTCCATTTGCGGGCGAGTAGAGCTTGCAGCCGATGTACCCCTCGGCGCACTGAAGTGCGTAGTCGCGACACTCATCGCGCTTGTATCCGGGCTTACCATTAATAGTCTCGTTACATCGGAACTCCGGGGGCGGAACGCGGAAGGCGGCAGGTGAGTTGTCCGCAAGATTCGTCAACGCCGTGCAGCCGGCAAACTCGGCGTTACAGACAGAAGCGACGGACGTCAAGTACACGCGATCCTGCTCGGCCCGCGACCATGCAGCGGTGGTACGGGCAGTATCGCCGCTGTTTCGCTTTTTTGAATACCAGCTGCAGCCGGAGAGGTTCCGATCGCATTTGTTTTCTCCGTCGCCTTGCGTGGTCTGCGTCGCATCCAGTCCCGGAATGCTGCGCTTGAGAATATAGGTGGTTTGATTCGTTTCGGCATTGGTGAATCCCTGGCAGGAGTCGTACTCTTTTCGACACTCCTTACCTCGAAACACCAGTTTATTGCGCTCTTCCAGGCAGTATCCGAACTCCTTGCACGATCCGTCCGGATTTTCCAGAAGGCACGTGCGCTCGTCCAGGCAGACCTTTGGACGGGTCACCAGGAGATCTTTTGAGTCGAGTAAAAATTTTGCGTCCGGATCTGTCGCAGGCTTTCCGTTAGTTACGCAATTTTTCACGTCTTCATCCGTAATGTTCTCCGTAGCTGGCTTGTCAGGATCAAAACATACTGTCCGCGCAAGTTTCAAAAGATTTTCATTCATCTCGCCGACCGAGCACGCGATCTGTCCGTCGCCGTTCGTGTCTCGGCACACCTTGTTCTCCTCCGCCTCTCCGTCTGCGCCGGTAATCGCGGCGGGGCCATAACCCGTGATCGCGCACTTTGCGGCCGGAAGTTTCAATACCCAGTTGGGGTCGACGAGCCGATAGAACGGCGAGGCGCTGTCTGTATACTTGCCGACCACGTCAGAAATGGTGCAGTCATATTCAAAATCGCCTGGTCTGCACACGTCAGGGACCTGCTTAATGTAGAGCGCGGCGATCTCCCACCCCACCGGAATCACGCGATACTTGCGCAAAATCGGCATGATGTGGTAGGGGTAGTTTGTTTTGAAGTCCGGCCCATCCACACGGAACGCCTCCGCCAGTTTTTTCGAGTTCTGAAACCCGAAAATGCCGTTCTTGTTCATGACTGGACTGCAGTCTGCGGGCTGGTCATAGCAGAGCGCCTCGCCAAGCGTCATCTTTTGGGTGATTGCTTGCGCAAACCCATCCGAGAGCACGCAGAAGTTCGGGTTATCCAAGCAATTCGTATCGCCTTGCAACTCGGCAAGAACCTTGATGTCCTCAAGGCCGGGCTTGTACTCGAGTTTTGCAAGCTGCGCGGTCTTCACGGCTGACGCCTTCTGTTGACTGTAGGTGGGCGCAGCATCCTCGTCATACAGCGGCCCACTGGACCGCCCGCCCCCACCGCCGGTGTTTTTCTGCTGAATATTCTGTGCGGTCGCGCGACTCACGATTCCTTTCATGATCAAATCCCACGACTTCCCCGCAAAGCTATCCGCAAAAGTCACGACGAGGTCGACGAGGTCGGCCATGAGCTTGCCGGTCAGCACCGGTGCGACGGTACCGTCGGCTGTTTGCTTTATCGCTTCATCAAGTTGTTTTTTTACGGCAGAACCGGGAGTAAGAATGGCGCCCGCAATGGTTGTAATTGGTTTTGCGCCGACCGTGGTGTCAATGCCATACTTCTGGGCGGCTCTTTGCGCCGCCTCGGTCTTCTCTTGGAAAAGCGAGGAGTACAAATCGAGCGCCACCGTCGGCTCCTTACCGGAAGGGCTAATCGCATCGCTCAGAAGCTTCCACCCGTTGTACCCGGGCTTGAACATGTCCTCGATGCCGGTTTTTTTGATCGCCTTCTCCCAGTTCTGGGTAAGCTGCGTGATCGTACAGAGCGGCTTTTGCTCCTTCGGCGGTTCGGCAAACCCGAACGTGAGCCTGATCTTTGCAGAAACGTCGGGTGAGCAGAGTGATTGAATAATCGCCTTTGCCCCGTCCGAAACGCCGGCCTGGGCGGTGTTTCCTGTTTTACTTAAAGAGCCATACTGCGCCTTCCAGCTCGCGTTTGCGTCAATGAATTTAATTTCCGCTTGATGCTCGCCGATCTGTTGTCTGCGACTCATTATATCTGCATCTTTACTGAAAAGATCACCTTTTTCTCGCTGAAGTCTTTCTTGCAGCTCCCGACCGTTATCTCTATTAAACTCTATCTCTTCCTGAACTGCTGAGCTTGTCTCATCAAGTTCTTTTATCCTCTCATCCAATTGAGAAATCTCGCTCTCAATCTGTGATTTTTCTTCCGCCCCTGCCAGGAAGAGGCGGCGTCCCGCGTCTCCCCGTTGCTGTACTGCGCCCGCATGCTCTCTTTGAGCCGTTTCTTTTTCCTGTACGGCCGACTTGAGATCTTCATTGAATTGGCGGACTCCTTCCTCATGTCCGGTAATAGTGTCTTGCAAATTTTTCTTATCGCCCTCAATCGCACCTATCACCGCTGTTTCTTCTGTTATTTTTTTCTCTGCTTCACCTTTTTTTTCCGGACGCAGACGCACATCGGTAGTCGCGGTTTCAACTCCGGCGGCGAGACCTTCCAAAAATAATCCTCCGCCATTCTTTACTTCGTCCAGGATCTGATCCTCGAACGAGCGAACCTCGAACAGCGGCTCCTGACCCGGACCAGCCTGGGAAAAATCCCGAAAGGTTGACACGGCCAGGTTGTGTCCAAGCTTGGCAAGCGTTCCCTTCAGCATCTTGTAGCCGATATGTTCGATCGTGATGCCGACAAACTCAATGAGCCAATGTGCCCAGTCAGGAAGACTGATCAGTTGTTCCGTGGGGAATGCTTCTGCCGGCGGCGCATCAATCCGCTGGATTGCGACATACGCGCCCGGTGTGAGGAGTGCAACCACCAGGAAGCCGAAGAAGATTTTTTTTGCGTGTTCGGAGAGGTGCATAGCGTTAACTTACTGGCCGGATTTCTTTTTCTGTAATTCGAGCGCCTGTCGGTAGATCTCGACGAGCTGCTCGTCGGTGAGTTCGGATAGTTGCTGTTCAGTAACCCTGCCGGACTGGCGCAAGAGGTCCCGGATCTGGGTCGGCGTGAGTGCGAGCGGTTCGACCGCCGCACTCGGATTGGCGACGCTCGTCCCGCCGGATACTCCACTGCCACCCCTCACGCTCGCTCCACTTCCCAGTGCGGTGTAATCCCGTACGCCCCCAGCGCTTTTCTTGGTCTCCTCAAGTGTCTGGCGATAAAGCTCCATAATCGTCTCGTCTGAAAGCTGCTGTAATTTGTCCGGAGGCAGGCCCTTCTCGAGGAGAAGCGCGCGCACCTCTGCCGGCCCGAACTGCTCAAGTTTTGCAAAGGGGTCCTGGCTCGAGGCGTCCACGTACTTGCTCGGATCGAATTTCGAAGAGCCCGAGATGTTCGACGGTTCTGTCACGCCTGCCTGCTCGCTTCCTTCCGGGTCCGTTGTCGCACCCGAGGTCTTCACTTCTTTTGAGCAGGGCTTTCCGGTGGCGCAGAGCGGATCGTGGCCGGTCGCGATCTCTTGCTTGTCGTCATACCCGTCGGCGTCGGAGTCTTTCAAATACGGGCTGGTCCGGTACACCTGCCCCTCGTCGTAGTCGGACAAACCGTCGCTGTCGGTGTCCTGGTTTTTCAAATCTTGTATCGAGGGGCCCTGCTCGATTACCAGCTCCTCTTCTTCCGAGTCCTTTCCCGCCGTCGCCTGAAACGGCGCGGAGACGTTTTTGAGCGTGGTGGCAACGCCAAACACCAGTGAGGCGACCGCCAGAAAGACGAATCCCGCCAGGAGCATGCCGGTGTTTGGCCTTTGCCCGCCTGCACTCACCGGCGGTTCGGCCCCACTGGCATCATCTTCTCCGCTCGCACCCTCATTCCCTTTGGGAGTGTAGCTAAAAACTCCATCGCTCTCTGTGCGCTGGTCAACTTCAAAATTGGGCCCCGTGTCGGTGTTCCCCATATCATAAGGATACTGGCAATCGCGCTCACAGTGAAGGGGATAACATGGGTAGCCTCATGAGCTTCTTAAGCTAAAAAACTTATTAACTCCATCCACTGCTCGAGCGTGATGGTTTCTGCTCTACTACGGGGATCGAGTCCGATTTGTTTGAATGCGGCGCGTACGCGGTCGAGTGGTAGATCACATTTTTTGCTTATGAGCTGCGCGCACTGCTTTCTTTTTTCCGAAAAACCCGCTCGCGCTAGCCTGAAAAGGTTTTCCCGCGTGGCAGTCGACGGAAGTTCGCATTCGGATTTGATCAAAAGCTCCATCACGACGCTGTCGACCCGCGGTTTTGGCGAAAAACAGTTCCGCGATACGGGGAACAGTACCCGCGGCCGGGAGAAGAGCTGCACGGAAAGGGCCAAAAGACTCATGTCCGGTGGGCGAGCGGTCATGCGACTTGCTACCTCCTTTTGCACCATAACCACCATGCGCTCTGGACGCTGTTCTGACTCGAGAAACTTTCGGAAAAACCTGGAGGTGATATTGTACGGCAAATTCGCAACGATGAGGTAGCTTGTAGGAGATAGGAGGTAGCTTGTAGGGCTAAAGGAAAGGATGTCATCCTTTATGAGTGTGAGATTGGGAATGTCGGCGAATTCTTTCTCCAACTCTGCGAAGAGGTCTTTATCGATCTCAACTGCGATGACGCGCCCTGCGTGCGCGACCAACTCCTCGGTCAGCGCCCCTTTTCCCGGTCCTACCTCCAAGACCACCGAGTCTTTCGTGAGGTGCGCAGCAGCAATAATCTTTCGCACGATATTACCATCGATCAAAAAGTTCTGCCCTCGATGGCGTTTGATCTGAAATACAACTTTTTCTCTTGACATATATGTGATGTATGATAGTCTTGTTATACAAACGCTGGCGTGTCCATACACTATGGGCAATTCCCGGGTGTCGCGGAAAGAGTCCCTTATAGGGGCTTTTTTTGTTATACTGAAAGGCGGGTGGATCCGGGCCAGTGGTGCATATAGTAGCATACCAGCGTCGACACCTGGGGAAGCGGGTGCAAGTCCCGCCGGGTCCATCCACCTTGAGACTTTCTCACTACGCGGCCACAACGGGCTTGTGCGTTTTTGCGCTCAAGAACAGGTAGCAGAGCGAGAAGAGCGCGGCGATGAAGAAGGCGAGCCCGTACCCGGTCGGAAAGAAAAAAAACACGACCGCCATCAGTCCGGACGCGAAGAGCTTTCCCACGGTCAGACTCATCTCGAAGAATATCACCGTCCGAACGACCGCGGTTTTGGACGCGTACTCGTAAAGGCCCGAGAGCAGTGGAAGCATAAGGATGTTTCGGGACGTACGCGAAAAGAAGTCGACCAAAAACACTCCCGCCCCGCCCCGGGCGACTATGCGCATAAGCCAAGAGAGAACCGTGAACACGCTGCCGATTCGTAAGATGCCCTTCCGGTTCCGCAGATCACTCGCCCTGCCGACATAGAGAAGCACCAATGACGTGATCAAGGTAGAAACTGCAGCCACAAATCCGGTGCTGAACACATTATTGAACGTGAGGTACACAAAGATCGGCCACACCGTCA
>JBBTRP010000044.1:0-1910 GCA_038065125.1 Patescibacteria group bacterium | reverse complement strand
CCGCTCTGGCTGAAGAACGCAAAGTCCGCATGGTACGAGGGCCAGAACACCGACTTTTGGATCGCGAGTGCGAGTATCGCAAGGAGTACAAAATTGGGATTGACCTGAATGGCGAGAAGAAAAACATAATAGAGAATCATGAAGAACGAGCCGTACATCATCCCGTGCTCAAACCCATTCCTCTTCACGATCCGGCCCCCCAGCGGCATGAGGAAAAAGTACGCGAGGTACACGCCGAAATAAAACAGCATGATTTTGTACAAGGGAAACCCGATTGTGTACAGATACACCGGCTCAAACACGATCGCCGAAGAGAGCGCAAACGAGAGAATCGCGTTGGAAAGGTAAAGCTCCTTGAGCTGGTGCGGCAAGTGCGACGGAAACAGCGACCGCTCACGCGCAATCAGCGAAGAAAGGATTTTTTTAAGATCGAGATTGAGCATACTTGATGCCAAATAAAATCAGGACTACACTCGCAAGTAGTATAGTACATCACTCGTATCCAACCTATGCCTACACTGAAGCGAAGTATGTTCCGCGAGTATGATATCCGCGGACTCGTGAATGAGGATGAGCTTAATGAAGCAAGTATTACCGCGATCGCCCGGGGGTTTGGAGCTATCTTGCGGGAGAAGGGCGTGTGCTCGCTCGTCGCGGGGTATGACAATCGCGCATACTCGAAAGCGCTGACCGAAGCCGCGATCTCGGGGTTTTTAGCTTCGGGTATTGATGTCACCGCGATCGGCCAGGGAACGGCGCCGCTCATCTACTGGGCGCAATACCACTTTGATATTCCGGGCGTGTGCGTAGGGTCTGCCTCGCATAATCCAAACGGATGGTTCGGGCTCAAGCTCGGATACGAAAAATCCTCAACGCTCTACGGCGAGGAGATGACCGCGCTCTATGATCGCATTCGTGACGAAAAATTTATCGACGGCGCGGGTACGCGCAGAGATGTACCGACCGATACAGTGATCGCCGCATACGACGCCGACCTTGTCAGACGCGCACAGCTCCATCGCCCCCTCAAAATTGTGGTGAACTGCGGCAACGGCACCGCCGGCCCGGTGAACGTGCCCGCTCTGCGCGCATTCGGCTGCGAGGTGATCGAGCAACACACGAACCCCGACGCGACATTTCCCAACCACGAACCCAACCCCTCAAGCGTGGGTTTTCAAAAAGCGCTCGAAGCAAAAGTTTTGGAAGTTGGAGCCGATTGCGGCGTCGGCTTTGATGCGGACGGAGACCGCTTGGGGATTGTCGACAATCTCGGGCGCACCATGTACCCGGATAAGATTCTCATTTTTCTCTCACGGCTTGAACTTGCAAAACACCCGGGCGCCTCAATCGTATTTGACGTGAAGTCCTCCCGCGCGGTGTCAGACGACGTCAAGGCACACGGCGGCGTGCCGGTGCTCTGGAAGACCGGGCACTCCTACATCAAAGCAAAGTCGCGCGAAGTCGACGCGCCGGTCTCGGGTGAGCGCAGCGGGCACATCTTCATCCGCAGCGGTTACTACGGATATGACGACGCGCTCTTTGCGAGTCTCAAATTTTTAGAATACGTCAGCTCGCAATTAAAAACGGTTGCCGAATTGCACGACGAGGTCACGACCTACGTCACCTCGCCCACCTACCAGACGCACTGCGCGGATGAGGTGAAATATGCAGTCTCTGATAAACTCACCGCGGCGCTAAAAACAAAATACGGCGCCGAGAACGTCATCGACATCAACGGCGCACGCGTCGAATTTGAAGACGGGTGGGGACTGGTGCGCGCATCATCGAATCTCCCCGTCCTCGTCCTGGTGTTTGAGGGAAAAACAAAGGAGCGCATGGATCAAATCATCGCCGAATTCAAGGACCTGCTCAAAGGATACCCCGAGGTCGGAGAGATGGAGGCGGAATAG
>JBBTRP010000043.1:5101-8943 GCA_038065125.1 Patescibacteria group bacterium | reverse complement strand
TGAGAATGTCGAGCGCGTTGACGATTTGGAAGTTGCCATGCACGCCGCCCTTGATCGGTTTTTGGCCGGAAATGATGACCATCGGCATACCGCCCAGATACGCGAATGCGGCGCTGGTGACAAAGTTTGTGACGCCCGGTCCGAGTGTAGAAAGACAGACACCCGGCCTACCGGTCAGACGGCCATATGTTGCCGCCATAAATCCGGCCGCTTGCTCGTGGCGCGTTACGATAAGCCGGATGCTCGAATTGCGCAGCGACTCAAGGAGGTCGAGATTTTCTTCGCCTGGAAGACCAAAGATTGTGTCGACCCCTTCGTTTTCAAGGCATCGGACAAAGAGGTCGGACGCTTTTAGCGCCCGGTCGCCATCCATATTAGACGTTACGGCGCGCCATCCGGTCGGAGACGATTTTTTGTGCGAGCGTCATGCCGACGTCGCGGGCGAATGTGTGCGAACGGAGACTTTCTTTCATGATTCGCTTTGTTGCAGCGGTGATTTTTTTCTCGACGAGGGAGAACATTTTTTCGATAGAATATCCGCGGTATTCGGCATAGGAGGATATGACGCCGCCGGCATTGGCGACGAAATCAGGCACGATCACGATGCCGCGCTCAAAGAGCGCGCGCTCAACTTTTTCTTGCATCGGGATGTTCGCGCCCTCCACGATCATTTTTGCCCTGATCGAGTCAATCATTTCTTCCGTGATTACATCGGTGACCGTTGCGGGGATGAGAATGTCGACATCGAGCGAAAAAATATCGTTGCGCGCGCCGCGTGTTGCACCCGGATAGTCGGCAACCGATTTTCCCGTGCTTTTGAGTTCTTTGAGGAGCGCCTCGTCAAATCCTTCTTCGCGGACGGCCGTGCCCTTGCTGTCCGAAACGGCAACAATGCGACACCCCGCTTCTTTTAAAAAGTGGAAGGCGAATGAGCCGACATTACCAAATCCTTCGATTGCGACGCGCAGATCGGCCGGATTTTTTTTGAGAAGTCCTGCCGTTACCAGTGCAGATTTTGCGACACCAAATCCGGTGCTGCCGACCTCGTGCGGAATGCCGCAGTGGTTGGGTTTGCCCCGTGCGCAGTAGTCCCGCGGTTTTCCGGTGGCGCTATTCCATTTTCCGGTCGCATCGGCAAACCACTTCATTTCGTTCTCGCCCGAGTTTACGTCCGGACCCGCGATGTAGCGCTTTGGAATGAAAGGAGAGAGTGCGCGCGCGAATGCGGCAACATGTTTTTCTTTTTTCTCGGCTGATCCACCCTCCCACACCATCCCGGCCTTTGCGCCGCCGAACGGAATGCCCGCGATGGCGTTTTTCCACGTCATGGTGCGCGCGAGTCGCATAACCTCCTCGGCCGTGACGGTGCCAGTCATGCGGATACCGCCCTTGCCCGGTCCCAGGACGGTGTTGTCAATGACGAGAAACCCCCGCATGCCGGTCATAGGGTCAGAGACCATGACAACGGCCTCGGGGCCAAAGGAGTCGGGAGTGAATGGATTGGACATAAGATCATTTAAATACTTAAAATTGTGATTTGTGAAGCGGTGGCACCTCGGGCGGACTTATTCCCGTTCGGGCCTGAAAACGGCCCGAAGAGAATAAGCCCTTCCTCGACGCAGCGCAATAAAACGAGTTTCGTAGGTCAATTAACTTAAACAATGCTACCTTTTTTGATCCAAAAGACAAGCGCTGCTATACTCCCGACATATGGATTTTGCAAGCATCATTTTAACGATTGCGGGGCTGACCTTATTTGAGATCGTCTCAAGCGTTGATAACGCCATTATCAACGCGCAGGTGCTCTCGACCATGGGTGCCAAAGCGCGTGCGTGGTTCCTGTTCTGGGGGTTACTATTTGCCGTCGTTGTCGTGCGCGGGCTTCTCCCCTGGTTGATCGTGTTTGTCTCCTCTCCAGCGCTTGGACCACTGGGGGCGCTGACTGCAACATTTTCAAACGATCCCGCTATCCATGAGATTATCGAGCGGTCCGCACCGATCCTCATGATCGGCGGTGGGATTTTCCTGGTGTTTCTTTTTCTTCACTGGCTCTTTTTGGAAGACAAGGACTACGGCCTTCCGACCGAGCGTTTTTTTCACGAGCAGGGAGTGTGGTTCTTTGCGATCGTGTCGGTGGTCCTGGCGACAGTTGTCTGGGCCGCGCTCAAAATCGACCCCTTCATGGCCTTTGGCGCGGTCGTGGGGTCAAGCGCGTTTTTTATCGTTCACGGATTTAAAGAAAATGCCGAGGCGCAGGAGAAGAAGTTGATCGGCGGACACCTCTCGGATCTTTCAAAGATTTTTTATTTAGAGATCATCGACGCGACATTCTCAATCGACGGGGTGCTGGGCGCATTTGCGTTTACACTGTCTGTTCCGCTCATCTTGTTGGGGAACGGGATCGGAGCGGTTGTATTGCGGCAGGTTACGATGGGGAATATCGAGCGGATTAAAAAGTACGTCTTTCTCAAGAACGGGGCGATGTATTCAATTTTTGTGTTGGGGCTGGTGATGCTTGCATCGGCGTTCGGCGTGCACGTGCCTGCGTGGCTCTCACCGCTCGCAACATTTGGAATTGTGGGATACTTTTTTCTGCAATCACGCAATCACTGTCCGGCGGCGGCATAAAGGGGTATGACTAAAAACATCGTGATCGCGGGAGGAGGCTTTGGAGGGGTATACACGTATAAGCATATCCACCGCTTCTCGCACGGCCGCAAGGATATTCATGTCACGCTCGTGAGCGGAACGAACTATTTTCTTTTCACGCCGCTTCTTCATGAGGTAGCAACCGGGGGGATCGCGCGGTAAAATATCGTTGAGCCGTTGCGGGACGTGTTGCGCTGCTGCTCCGACACGTTTCTTCATGCGCGTGCAACCGGCCTCTCCACTCAGACTAAGACGCTCCTCACAACCGCAGGCACGCTTCCCTTTGACGCGTGCGTGCTGGCACTTGGTGGCGAGACGAATTTTTTTGGAACACCCGGCGCGAGCGAGCGGTGTTTCCAATTGAAAAGTATGCCCGATGCGGTGCGACTCAAGAATTATCTGATCCGCTCGTTCGAGCGGGCCGCGCAGAACACCGACCGCGAAGAGCGCAAACGGCTCTTGCGCATTGTCGTGATTGGCGGAGGGCCGACCGGCGTTGAGCTCGCGAGCGAGATCTCCGATTTCTTATACGCGACACTTGCGCGATACTATCTAAAAGATCATCTTGAGCGCGATATCCATATTGTCTTGGTTCAGCGCTCGGGCGAGCTGGTGCCGCAGTTTCATCCGCGGCTGCGCGCTCGATGCCTGGAGTCGCTGCGTAAAAAACGTGTGGACGTACGGCTTCTCTCGTCCGTGACGTGCGTGGACGAGACGGGCGTGAAGCTTTCAAGCGGAGAATATCTGGAGACGAATATACCGATCTGGGTCGCGGGCGTGCGGCCCGCAGAAATTTCGCTGGACGTAAAAAATGTACAAGACCCGTGCGGAAGGCTGTTGGTTGACGACGAGCTTCGCTTACAAGGACAGAGCAGTATATATGTATTGGGAGATGTTGCTTCGTGCGGAATGGATGGGAACAAGACCCCATATCCGCAACTGGCGCAGGTGGCGGTCGCTCAAGCGCCGATCGTTGCGGCAAATATCCTGGCACACCTGGAGGGCAAGCCGCTGAAGAAATTTCGTTGCCGGCTTTCGGGAACGTTAATCTCATTAGGGGAGTGGAATGCCGCCGGCGAAATCGGGGGAGTGGTGTTTTCGGGACGCTTCGCGTGGTGGCTCTGGCGGACGGTGTACTTGACCAAGCTTCTCTCGTTTCACAAAAAAGTCCGCGTGGCAGTCGACTGGACGTT
>JBBTRP010000043.1:0-5001 GCA_038065125.1 Patescibacteria group bacterium | reverse complement strand
TCCATACGCGCTCGTGGATCGTGACGGGAGACAGGAGCGCCCCGTTTTCAAAGCATTCGATGACTACGTATGTATCGGGGTGCTGTGCGGCGAGCCAGAGGTAGCAGCTTTCCGCACGTTTTTGGTGGCCGAGGTCCTTTTCTACCTCATCTTGCTGTGCGGCTCCCTCGATGTACCCCCGAGAGGGTTTTTGAAGGGTCAGTGTCGCGCTAATGTGGGCGGGGACGTGGAGAATGATGACGAGATCGGGCTTAGGAATTTTGAATATATCGTACTCGATGTGCGAGATCCACTCGATATACTCCTTTCGCGCGTTCTCGTCAGTTATTTTCCCCCCTTGATGTGCGGCGTTTGAGGTCGCGTAGCGGTCTAGTACCAGGACGGAGTCGCTCGCAAGGATTTTGTTGATCGACTCGGACGCGTCGAAACGGTCGACCGCGTAAAAAAGCGATGCGACGTGAGGGTCGACAGCATCCGGCGCGCCGTAACGGCCGTTGAGGAGCTCCTCGATGGGGCCTGCGGATTTTTTTCCGTACTGAGGGAAGGAGAGCGTGTGGGCGGGACGACCTTCTTTTTTGAGACGATCGAGCAAAAGATTAGTTTGCGTCCGCTTTCCGCTTCCGTCCACGCCTTCGATCACGATGAGGGGCATATGATTGGATTTGGTGGGTGTGGTATACTACAAAATGAGCCTGGTGAATAATGATTCACCAGAGTCATCCCGAGCGCAGTCGAGGGATCCAGTGAACATTTTGAAAGGCTTCCAGCCACTGATCACTGTCAGTTGGAGAGGGTTTATAAACATCTTGCTACAGTCTCAAAATACACTATGAGCATGATGACGCAACAATGGTATCTGCTGGGAGGAGTCGCGGCTTTTATTATTTTTACATTGTTTGGAGGGCGGTTTGTGTACCAAAAACTTCAGATGTTTAGCACTCCGACGCCAATTGTTCAAAAAGAAGCTGCACAACGGTCCGAACCGTCGGTCACGCAAGACCCGGAAGAGGAACAGAGCGTCGGTGGCGAAGAAGAGGCGGAAATTCCCCCCGTGGTTACGTACACCGATTCGGGATATGTTCCTGACCCGCTTATCATAAAGAAGGGGATGACCGTCACGTTTCAGAATCAGGCCGCAAACCCGATGTGGACCGCGTCTGATCAGCATCCGTCACATCGGCTGTATCCCACCAGCGGCGGATGTCTGGGAAGTACGTTTGATTCATGTGCGGGTACGCCTCCGGGAGAGTCCTGGACGTTTACGTTTGACAAGGCCGGGTCGTGGAATTATCACAACCATCTCTATCCCATCAATGGCGGCACGATCGTTGTTCAAGAATAAAAACATCTTCCTATGACAACAGCATCTTGGCTTCTTCGCATCGGACTCGCGCTTATGTTTGCCTACGCGGCCGTTGGGTCGTTTTTACAGCCGGACTCCTGGGTCGGCTATTTTCCGCTTTGGATGCGCGGGCTTGTGCCCGAGAATGTGTTGCTCTCCGGATTCTCGATTGTGGAAATTGGCGTCGCGCTCTGGCTTCTGTCCGGCCGCGCGTTGAAGTGGGCATCCCTTGTCTCTGTCGCGATGCTTTCCGGGATCGTCATCTTCAACCTCTCGCTTTTTGATGTGATCTTTCGGGACGTGGGACTTGTTTTTGCAGCACTTGCTCTCTTTTTCCTCTCAAAAAAGTCATGATCGGACAATTTCCTAAACATCCCCTGCGGCTTCACTTGTTCGCGCATACCGCACTCCTTTTTTTTGCGGCGCAGTTCACGGCGCTGGTGGTCACGGACCAGCTCAAGGCACTGGTGTTTCCCTCCATCACGACCGTGTCCGACCAGCAGTCGCTCGTGTATTTCCTGATTGTCTTTTTTTCAGTCACGCTGTTTTTGCTCATCCTTTTCCAATTCTATAAAGGGCGGTTTTTGTACCGCCTGATGTTTGCATCCATCGCGTTTATTGGGCTCCTGAAAGTATTCGAACTCGTGTTTCCGTTCTCCTTGAGCATACTCGTGGCGGTCACGTTTCTTCTGGGGCTTTTTTTGGTGCCCAACGTGTGGGCGCACGACCTGATCGTGATCATCGCATCTGCTGGAATCGGTCCCATTTTTGGCCTGCAATTTTCTGTCTCTGCCGCGCTCATACTCTTAGTGATTCTCTCGATTTACGACTTCGTCGCGGTATTTGTGACTAAGCACATGGTCGGCCTCGCGCACGCGATGATTGCCAACCAAGCGTCGTTTGCGCTTCTGATTCCCGAGCATTACGCGGACTTCCGTGCAAAACTCACGGACGTTCGTCCGGGAAGCGGATTTTTGATCTTCGGTGGAGGCGACGTGATTCTTCCGATGTTTCTCAACGCGAGCTTGTATATAATGTATAAGCCTCTCGCGTATTGGTCGATTGGCGGGGCGCTGTTCGGAATGTTCCTCAATCACCTCTGGCTCATGGAGACACGCCGGCCGCTTCCCGCACTGCCGTTCATCACGCTCGGGTCGATTCTTGCGATTGCGGTCGGATTTTTTGTCTCGTATCCGGTATGAAGATGTTAAAAAAAATTGCGTTCGTTTTTTTCTTGAGCCTTGCGGCGTTGGGGATGAGCGGGGCGTCGTGCACCGGTGGTGGTGGGCAGGGGTATGACCCCAAGCTCTTTGAACCGGTGACGCTGCGATACTGGCGCGTGTTTGACGGTCCGGATACTTTGGCGCCAATCATCGAGGAGTACAGTAAGCTCCACCCCAACGTGAGTATTCAGTACAAAAAGTTGCGGTACGAGGAGTACGAGAACGAACTTCTCCAAGCGTTTTCCGAAGACCGTGGGCCGGATATCGTCTCTCTCCACTCGACATGGATGGATAAGTATTTGTCAAAACTCGCACCAATGCCACCGGCCATGCGCGTAGGATTCACGGTTGAGGAGGGCGCGGTGAAGAAAAAGATGGTGCAAAAAGTCGTCGCGTTTCCCGGGTATGCGCCCAATCAGATTCGTGAGCAGTTTGCAGACGCGGTCGGCCAGGACGTGATCCGTCCGACGGAAGGCGTGGAGGCGGTGTACGGCCTGCCGTTTGCGCTGGACACCTTGAGTCTTTTTTACAACAAGGATTTTTTTGACAACGCGGGCATTGCGGATCCGCCGCGGACGTGGAGCGATTTCCAAAACGCGATCAAGCTCATCGCGCGACGCGACAGTGAGGACGACACGCGCCTTTCTCAGTCTGCTGCCGCGATCGGCACGGCGGACAACATCCAGCGCTCGTTTGATATTCTCTCCACGATCATGATGCAGAACGGCGCGCAGATGAGCTATCAGAGTCGGGTGCTTTTTGACCAGACGCCCTACGAGCTGGGGCAGCGCACGATTACGCCCGCCGCAGACTCGCTGAGGTTTTACACCGACTTTGCCTATCCGGGCAAGGACGAGATTTACACCTGGAACGCCGACATGCCGGACAATGTCGAGGCGTTTGCCCTTGGGCGAACCGCGATGATGTTCGGATACGCGTACCAGGCGGCGACCGTGAAAAAGCAAACACCACGGCTTCGATTTGGCATTATGCCTATGCCGCAGTTGGACCCATCCCGGCCGGTGACATCGGCAAATTATTGGATTGAGGCGGTGACCAAGAAGGCCGCATCACAGGACTACGCTTGGGACTTCTTGCGCTTTGCAACCGGAAAAGAGCAGGTCAAAAATTATCTGGCCGCGACCGGAAAACCGACCGCGCTGCGCTCGCTCCTCCCTGAACAACAGTCTCAAGAGGCAGTCGCGCCGTTCGCATCGCAGGTTCTGTACGCAAAGAGCTGGTATCACGGGAAGAACCCCGGCGCCGCGGAGGCCGCCTTTCGCGAGATGATGATCAAGGGTCTTGAGGCGCGGGGTGGAGCGGGTAAGGAGCAGACCGCGCGTCTTGAGGGTATTGTCGCGCGCGCCAAGCAGCTGGTGCAGGCGTCTTATTGATATGAGGGTTATAGGTTATAGGTTAGGGGTTATAGGTCTGACTTTTCTGTTGATTAGTTTCTTTTTTGCGGCGGTGCCGGCATTTGCGCAGATACAAATCGTGCCGGACGGCGGCTGCTATGAACAGGGCGATTACTCGATCGGGTATTTTTTAGACCTTGCGCAGAACATTCTTATGTTCGTACTGGGCATCTCGGGCGCGTTTGCGCTTCTTATGTTCGTGTGGGGCGGATTTCTGATGCTCTCTTCCGCCGGAGAGGATAAGCGCGTGACGCAAGGAAGAGAAGTCTTGATTCAGGCAACAACCGGACTGATTATTGTCTTGGGAAGCTGGACGATTGTGAATTATACGGTTGCCGCGCTCACCTCGGGAACGATCACCGCATCGCCCGCGCAAATTTTTGGCAAGAACTGGTCTGACTTAGGGAGTCGTGAGTGTCTTTCCCAGTATTGGAAGGATACTTTTAAGACCGCTTCCACTCCCTCGACAGCAACCACTGCTGCGACCACCGCGGCAGGAACAGCCACTGCGGCAGCAGGTGGCACCACCGCAACGGCAGCGGCGACAACTCCTCCTCCGGCAAGCGCAGTTAACATGGACGAGGAAGGGAGTTGCTGTAAGCACGATACCACAACACATGGCGAAATTACCTGTATAGTAGGCGGCTATGATTTTGCTAATTTTTTCGAGCTTAATCCCCCTAGTCCGCTGACTAACGCTACAGTAAAAATTCCCGGAAAGAAACGCCGTGATTGTTTATCTAGAAATGAAACCTTCACACCAACCGTAACAGGAGCTTGTCATCTATGGTCTAGGGTCAGCACGGGTGTACTTAATGGTGTCAATGCCGATAGGCTCCAAGTCCAACAACTGTTCTGCGGCCAACAAGATTGCGCTATAAAGCCGGGAAATTTGCTCAGCTGCCAATAGTGTCTATGCGCTCCGCACTATACGGAATTGCACTTTCGATAGTTCTGCTGACCGGATTTGAGTATCAGGTCTTTGCGCAGGGGATCGTGCCGGATTACAAGTGTTCGGGTG
>JBBTRP010000042.1:0-2175 GCA_038065125.1 Patescibacteria group bacterium | reverse complement strand
GCCGCCGCGGCAGGATTCAACGTTTGTGGGGCGGCAGATAAACGCTATTCGTTAGAGTGCAGGCTGACAAATGACTGGCGTTGCCTGCCGTCTGCATTGATGATCGCGCGCCGGTTCAAGCCGCAGGGTGAGCGCGGAATGCCGGTGAAAACAAAGTTTCAGTGGAGGCTGATGCGCGAAGCGCGTTATGCCGGAGCTAAAATCGTTATGGAGGCGAACATGCGAGAGCCGGCAGCGGGACGGGTGGCGTTGGTGGCCGGGGCAACGGGCCTGGTGGGCCGGGAGATCCTCTCGGCAATCCTGGCCGACGAGACCTATGTAGCCGTGCATGGCGTGGGCCGCCGGGCATTGGCGACAACCCATCTCAAACTGAGCTTCCACCTGATCGACTTTGCAGCGCTTCCTGCGCTGCCAGCCGTCGATGATGTCTTCATTGCGCTCGGTACTACGATCAAAGTGGCGGGCAGTCAGCGCGCCTTTCGCGCCGTGGATTTCGATGCGGTATTGGCTCTGGCAACTGCGGCAAGGTCATCAGGTGCGTCAAGGCTGGGGATCGTGAGCGCGATGGGGGCGAGCGAGGCATCGCTGATCTTCTACAACCGCGTCAAGGGAGAGATGGAACACGCCGTCTCCCGCCTGGGGTTTGATTCCCTGGTGTTTGCCCGTCCGTCAATGCTGATCGGCAATCGGGACTCGCTTGGACAGCCCGAACGCAGCGGCGAAAAACTCGCCCTGATCTTCATGCGGTTTGGAGCGCTGATTCCTGCCAATTACCGCGCCATTGAAGCAGGCCGGGTGGCGCGGGCCCTGGTCCATGCAGTCAAAACAGCCGAAAAGGGAACGCGGATTTTGCTATCGGGCGAGATGCAAGCAAGCTGACTTGCCGTGCTGCGGGCTCAGACTGGCCCCAATCCTCGAATAACGGCATTGCGGGAAACTTCAGCCCGCCCGCCTGAGCCCCGGTCACATTCATGGGCCGGTTTGCCGTAGCTGAGCTTCGCGCTGCGCGAAACGCAAGTTGCAGGCAGTTCGGCGAGCCCTGAAATTATCTGGCAAAAGGTGTCCGATTCGGTCAAAACTCGTAGGGCCGAAACCGGCCATGACCTGCCCCTCGCTTTTTCGCTCCATACCGGACACTGACTGCTCGAGGGATAGTAGAATCAATTCGGCCGCGAAGTCGGAACGGCTTGCCGACGCGCCGCAATCCGGTGCTTGAGCCCTCCCGGAATCGCGCACATGGACGTTATGTTAATTCCAATCCCCTGCGCACCCCCCGGCGGGGGGGCGATCGGAGCGAGTTTGGTAGTAAAATTTTATTGGAGGATCGATTGTGGGATCGTGAACCCCACTGCTTTGCAGTTCACATATACGCGACCGGATTGCGGCGTGCCGGCAAGCCTTTCCGACTTCGCGGGCAGACTGATTTTCCCCTAAAGCATGCTCGGCGCAATTCCCAGGCTTTGGTGTAGTATCTTTCCTATTCATCTATTCATGTGTCCGCGTAAGCCCCTGTGTTACGCAAACGGGGACTATCAACGCAGCCTCGGGAAAGGACATTACGCATGGTTACAAACAAGAGGGTCTTCATCAGCTTCGATATCGATCATGACGAGGGGACGAAGATCATGCTTGCCGGACAAGCAAAACTCCCAGATAGCCCGTTTGACTTCAAAGACGCCTCTGTGAAGGAACATCTTCCCGGCGACTGGAAGGAAAAGGTCAGGCGCAGAATGGACAACATCGACATAGTTGCAGTCCTCTGTGGTGAGCACACTCACAAAGCAAGCGGTGTTGCTGCCGAAATGACGATCGCCCAAGAAAAGAACAAACCATATTTCCTTTTGAAGGCCTATCCAAATAAGACCTGCACAAGACCTACGACCGCAAAATCAACAGATAAGATCTACGATTGGACTTGGCCCAATTTGAAAGCGCTGATTGGCGGAGGTAGATAGAACCAACGCGCGAACTGCTTTATGGGTATATCCGCTCATCAAGGCGACCTTAATTTTGCAGTACAAGTTTGCCAAAGATAAGGGATTCCCGATAAAAACTGATTCTCCGCAATTTGAGCTAGGCAGTCAGATCCAAGAATATTGCTGTGCTAACTGTCAGTCCCATTCACTAGGGCCTGTTGACATTCAATTGAGCCAGACGAAGGTACAGACCAGATGC
>JBBTRP010000041.1:0-10166 GCA_038065125.1 Patescibacteria group bacterium | reverse complement strand
GCTTCCCGTCACGGTCGAGCTCTCGGTGATCCAATTCGCCGGAACGAGAGTCGCGCAGTCGCTCTTAGCGACCATCGATCTGCGGGTTGCCGACGACATCGCAGAAAGGTCGGTAAAGGTCTCCGGCAAGACCGACGACGGTCGCTCCTTCGCGGGACGCCTTCACAGGGACGACCCCGGGCGGTCGTTTCTCAACGTCACGACCGTCGAGACCGTTCCCCGGCCAAAACCGGTCTGACCCGCACCCCACCCCGCCCCGGTCCGCCGTGATCGGGGCACTTCTTTCATCACCCTCCCGCCCCCTTGCTTTTTTGTTGATTTTGTGCTATAATTATCAGAACGTCGTACCGTTAACGGTTTGGAGTTTGGAATTTATTATTTGGTGCTTTACCGGTTATTACAAATTCCAAGTCCCAATATCCAAATTTCAAATAATATCCAACCTCCAATTTCTAATAACCAAAACAGTTTGTGATTTGGTGCTTAATATTTGGTGCTTTATAATATGGGTCTTCCCGGAAAACGCTTATCACGATCGTCAAAACGGCGCCGCGCCGCTCATTTTGCTTTAAAACCAAAGTCTTTTGTCGTCTGCCCCAAGTGCGAAAAACAGATGATGCCGCACCGTGCGTGCCCAACGTGTGGGACGTATAAGGGGCGCGTCGCACTCAAATTGAAGCAGCCAAAACTTGCCGGAAGCGCAAAAGCGGCCGCTTGATAATCCTGCATGTCGAATCGGTATCTTTCTCGCACTCTCGCGCTTCAGACACTGTACGAATGGGACTTCCACTCGCGGCCCCAAGAGGCGCTTGAGGAGATTTTGAAGTATAATTTTACCGAGTTTGCGCCCGACTTCCGCGATGACGGGTTTGCCGGCGAACTTGTTCGCGGGGTTGTCACGAATCGTGACACGCTTGACCAGTACATTGTCCAGTACGCACCCGAGTGGCCATTGCCGCAGATCACGACCATTGACCGTAACGTCTTGCGACTCGGGATCTATGAGATGATGATCGACCAAAACGTTCCGGCTCGCGTCGCGATCAACGAATCGATCGAACTTGCAAAAGCCTATGGCGGACCCTCGTCCTCGAAGTTCGTGAATGGCGTCCTGGGATCGATTTATAAAAAAGTGCTTCCTGAGATTGCCGAGAAGGAGGCGCGACTTGCAAAAGTGCAGGAAGAAAAAAAGGCAAAAGAAGAAAATAATACACCACCTAATTCCTAATTCCTCATTTCCAATTCCCAATGCGAAAACTCATTGGGCGGTGGATAAGGGGCAATTACATCCATGGACAAGGATTTTTCAAGACTTCAGAAGACCGTTGGGCACAAGTTTAAAAATATGGACCTGCTGCGGCAGGCGATGGTCCACCGGTCATACCTCAACGAAAACCCCGGCTTTGAGTTAGGACACAACGAGCGGCTGGAATTTTTGGGTGATGCGGTTCTTGAACTCGTGGTGACGGACTATTTGTATCAGGCATTTCCGCACGCGACAGAAGGCGACATGACCAACTGGCGCGCATCTCTCGTGAATAGCAAATCGCTCGCGCGGATCGCGGGGACCATTGACCTGGACTCCTCCCTGTATCTATCCCGCGGAGAGTCGCGCGATGCAAACAGCAAGGCGCGGCAGTACATCATGACCAATGCGGTGGAGGCGCTCATCGGCGCAATCTACCTTGACCGCGGGTATACTGCGGCGGAAAAATTTATCAGCAAATTCATCATACCGCAGCTCCCGATGATTTTTGAAAAAGGGCTCGACGTGGATCCCAAGAGCCGTTTTCAGGAAATTGCGCAAGAAAAACTGAGAGTCACCCCACACTATGAGGTGCTTGAGGAGCGCGGTCCCGACCACTCGAAGTGGTTCCGGATCGGTGTGTACCTGGGCAAAGAGTGCGTGAGCACGGGCGAGGGCACCAGCAAGCAGGAGGCGCAAGTGAACGCGGCCGAGCAGGCGCTCAACGCCAAAGGCTGGAGCTAGAGCCTTGAATTACGAAACCAGTGTCCTCGAGCATCCCGTGGGGAAATTACAAATAACAAATTTCAAATCTCACATAAGCACCAAATTCAAATCATCAATAAAACCGATCTGTTTGGATATTGAGTATTGAGATTTGGAAATTGGAATTTTAAACGAATCCCTCTGGGGTTTTCGTAATGCAAGGCTTAAAGCTTATGTCCGGCAGAGGCGGGAGCATCCGGCTCTTTCCGCGCATCGTCCATGAGTCTGATAATAGTGTCGGCAATCGCGCGCGGATTAGGCACCGCGGTAAACGTGATGCGCTCCTCTGTTCCGGCTGTCTGGATATAGACGTTGCCGTAGTTAAAAATCGTTGGCAAAATTCCCTTGATTTGCGCCTCGACATCCTGGATACGGCTGAGTTCTTGCTTGGCAACGTTTCGGCTAAACAGCGAGTTCTGCTCGACATTGATTACGTGCGAGTCGGTGAGAATCCAGATGTCCAAATGGTGATCAAAAAACGTAAAGAGAAGAAATAGGGCGAGGTAGAGATAGTAAATTCCCAGCCCCAAGACCAGGACCGTCTCGTCGACCTCGCGTCCGAAGAGCTCCTGCACGTTAACGGACGCAAGTCCCAGCGGGACGAACCCCAGCGTGATAAAGAGGAGGCTTCTCACAATAAAGATGATCGGATGGCTCCGTACTTTGAGGAGGACGCGTTCGTGATCAAAGAGAGACATAGTTTAGTAAGTCGAGATGAACGGGAGAAGCGTGTCGATGCCGACGATTGCAAGGTGGCTGCCGACGACGAGAAAGATTGCGCCGGAAACGATTCCATATAATCCAACCGCAATCCAGGTTGCCACTGATAAGCCCTCGTAACGGATGAGCAGGAGGACCATGATCGCGCTCATCAGCGCCCAGATCGCAGCAAAGAGGAGGAAGAGGATGAAGGCGATGGAGACAAGAGACATAGCTGTTACATCTTCTCAAGCGTTTTAATTCCCAGGAGGTCGAGACCTTGTTTGAGTGTGCCGGAGAGTCGCGCGATGAGTAAGATGCGGCTCTGACGGATCGATTCGGGCGCGCTCAAGATCGGAGTCGTATGGTAGTAGTCGTTGATTTTTTGCGCAAGGTCAAAGAGATAGTGCGAAATTACTGAAGGATTGAGTTCGGCGGCAGCGCGCCTTGTGATGTCATCAAATTGAAGGAGCGAGAGGAGTAGCTGTTTTTCAGCCAACCAGTCATACGCGGCGCCGCGCACGGGTGCGCGGGATTTTTTTGCTTTTCGCAGAATACTCTCAAGCCGCGCGACGGTGTAGAGGAGGTACGGCCCCGTGTGTCCCTGAAACGCGATTGACTGTTTCGGGTCAAAGGTCATTTCTGACTTCGGACTCACATCAACCATGTAGAATTTGAGCGCGGAAAGCGCGATCGTTTTTGCGCGGCGGGAAGCTTCCTTTTGCGAGAGCGCTGCATCCCGTTTTTGTATTTCAACACGTGCGAGGGTCTCGAGTTCATCTAAGAGGTCGTCGGCATCAACGACCGTCCCCTCCCGCGACTTCATTTTTCCTTCCGGCAGATTGACCATACCATAACTGAGATGGCGCAGATTTTTTGCCCAGACGAATTTGAAGAGGTCGAGCACCGCAAAGAGCTGTTTAAGATAGAGATCCTGTTCCGATCCGATAACATAAATCGAGGAGCGTGCTTTGAAGTCCTTTGCTTTTTGCACCGCAAGATACACGTCCTGCGTGATGTAGAGACACGTGCCGTCTTTTCGCAAGAGAATTTTGTTCGGGAGATTCCAGGTCGAGAGATCTGCGTACACCGCGCCGGTCTCGTCGCGTACCACCACACCCTTGTTAAGGTTTTTTAAAATAAGATCTTTGCCCTTGTCGTAGATCTGACTTTCAAAATACGTTTTATCAAAATCTATCCCGAGCCGACGGTATGTCTCTTTCATACCGGCAAGCACCCATGTGTTCATCTTTTTCCAGAGTGTGCGAGTGCGCCTGTCCCCTGCTTCCCAGCGCTTGAGGCACTCCTGCGCAGACTCCATGAGCGACGGATCGTCTTTTAACTTTCTCTCAAAGAGGACGTAGTGGTTTCCAACGAAGTGGTCACCTTTAGTATCTTCCGATTTCGGCGTCGGCAACCTCTTACCTCTTACCTCTAACTTCTTACCTTCTTCAAGATACGCCACCATGGATTTGCAAATGTGAATGCCGCGATCGTTCACGAGACACGTTTTCACGACCGTGTTTCCCGTCGCCTCCAAAATCCGTGCCACGCTGTCCCCCAGCACCGCGTTTCGCACATGTCCCAAGTGCAAGGGTTTGTTCGTGTTCGGGGAGACGTACTCGATGACAATCGTTCCCTTTGTTTTTTTCTTTTTTGGCGTTTTTGAGTTTGCGAGGGCCGCAAGCGCGCGGGCGTTCAGAAAAAAATTGACATACGGTCCCGCGGCGCTGACCCGGTCGACATCGGCAGCCTTCGGGAGTGCGCATGCCAGTTCGTCCGCAACCTGAGCGGGAGATTTCCGCAGCTCTTTTGCAAGTGAAAAACAGGGAAATGCGAGATCCCCCAGCGTGGAATCCGGCGGGGATTCCAGAAGCGATTCAATGGCGAGTGGAGCAACGCCCCCCATTTTTTTCAGCGAGTTTTTCAGCGCGTTCGCAATTCGTTTTTTGATGGTTTCCATACCACCCCCAGTGTAGCGTCCGACCGTCTCCTTGTCGATGGGCCCGAGATTTTGGTATACTCCCCGCCATACGATTTTAAGATTTATCCATCACCATACCCTATTCATATGGGAAGCGGTACCGTTCTTCTCCCGTGGGTCTCAAATCTGTCATGGAAACAACAGAGCACGCTTCTGTCCGCATTGCGCGGCCCTGATCATCCAAGCCTCCACGTAAAAAAAGTATCACGCTGGCTGCGCATGGCCTGTCAGAACTGCGCGGATACCACCACTGGATACATGCAACAGCTCAACTTTCCAACGGTCAAAGAACTGGAAGCAGAGCTTATGTTTTGCTCAACGCATTTCACATTACATTTTCTCTACGGGTTGGAGATTATCGGGTATTACCACCCTGATCGCGACATGGCCCAGCACGCCCGCGATTATTATCAAGGTCTTGTTTCGGAGTTCGCGATGAGGGGAGAAAGCAAGGAAGAACTCGAAGCGCGCCTGCAAGATAAGTAATAAGAGACCTATCCTATACCCTGCGGTCTTGCCAAGGGGATACCGTCTGGGACGAGTTCTGGGGTCTTGCCCCAGGGGTACTACCGGTTATTTGGTCACGCCTCTATAACTATCATATAAGAAAGTACTTGTGCGCCAAGTCGAGGAGTGAATCAATGAGAATGAGGCGGACTGATACGCGCAGTCGCCATTTCTCACGCGCGTGCTAGAGAGTCAAATAAACTCCTCTGCACTTTGCCACGCCATGTCAAAGAGAGACTTCATCGCATCCGCAATTGTTTGATCTTCAATGCGTACGACAAAAAAATTGAGCTGATGGATGCGGAAAAGTGCAACAACGCCTCCATAGATGGCATTATCATTTTGGATGCCGTCTTTTGTGGCAATGCGCGATGAATAGGTTGTGCCTGCCCGTGCAGCGTATTTTTTTGAGCTCTTTCTCGCTTCCGGAGTGTTTGCAATGATTTCTCGAGTTTGGATTTTTTGCTCGTGAATTGCCGCACTAATCTTGTCGAAGTTTTCTTTAAATAAATTCTCGAATGTCGCGAGGTTGGACCAAAAGCGAATACTATTGGCGTGGCAAATCTCGTCATATACCCGTTTGAGGGCCCGCTCGCCCTCCAAAACGCTGATAGTAGGCTTCCCAGACGTTGCCGCCTGCAAGAATTGCAGCTCAGGCAGTGCCTGCCGGATTGCCTTCAGCCGTCCTTGCGCCCGTTCTTCTAGTCGCTGCGGGTCTAATGCACGGTAGTACTCCTTTTTGCCGAGGGGTACTTTCTCTAAATATCCATCATGTACGAGTTCCTGAATGTAATTATAGGTCGTTGGACGCTTAATATCCGCCTTTTTGGCAATATCCTGAATCGACGCAGTGCCCAATGAGAGGGCCGCAAGATAAATACTGGCAGTTTTCTCATTAAAACCGATGGATGTAAGGAGGGTAATATTCATTCCTATACAATAGCTAAAATATATATTTTGTCAAGAAATATGACAAAAATGAACATAAAATCTTGCAGAAACAATATCAATATAAAGAAATGTGAGTTTAATTTTGACTATTATGGTTGACATTGTTGTCAAAGTTTGATATTATTTCTCGTGTAAGGTGAAGTGTAGAAAAGGAGAATCCCATGAGTGCGAGTGCGCAAATGAGTTTTCGAGTCGCCCAGGTCGGTCAGGGCAAGTTCATAGTCGTCCTGGAGAGTGAAGAGATTGTTCTGTATGCGGGGAAGGCATACAGTCACAGAGACTTGGCGGATGAGGTTAGCGCCAAGAAGGTTCTCGGCGGTGGGGACGTGACGGTACGCGAAAACGAGGTTATGTTTTATGACTACTCGGGGGCTTTCAAGGGGATCCCCTCAGAGATTGTCGAGGGGTGGTCACAGGAGCTGCTCGTCGCCTTCAAGGCAGTCTACCCCGAACTTGCGATAGTGCGGGTAGGGACTGCTTGCTGGCAGAAGGATCGGGTAGAATTCTGGAAGAAGGGAGAGTACGAAAAGCTTGTAACAGTTGAATAGCCTTACCCACGGCTTAAAACAAGGGCTTAGCTCACGTCTGATTATGGATATGACGACGTGAGCTTTTCTTATCTCAACAGTATTGAACACTTTTCGTCTTGCCGAGCGCCTGACATTATTTGCAGTGATCGATTTTTCGTTTATACTGTCCGGGAAACATAGGGTTCCTTTTGCGAACTGGTACCCGGCCGGAACTCACCGCGCTCAAGTCGGAATTCAAGGATATGTTCGCCTTGCTCAACCTGAAGAGGTTAAGTGAGAGTGTCTTTGTCCGACGCCTCGAGTGTCATGGATATTCGGGCAGTGGGATCCCGGTAGGCACGCATTACATATATGGCAACACTCATCGAGGTAAAAAATCTCACCAAGCAATTTTGCGGCGCTGCGGCGGTGAATGGCATCAGTTTTGCGATTGAAGAGGGAAAGATCACCGGTCTTCTTGGTCCCAACGGTGCAGGCAAGACAACGACGATCCAGATGATCCTTGATCTCGTCACGCCCACGGCGGGCGAGATTTTTATTTTCGGGAAGGACATGCGCCGTCATCGCGAAGAGATTTTGCAGCAGTTGAACTTTTCATCCGCCTACATCACGCTGCCTGGAAATCTCACAGTCCACGAGAATCTCTCCACGTTCGCACGGCTCTACGGCGTGCGGGATCGGAAAAAGCGCATCATAGAGCTTGCGGAGTTTTTTGGAATCACCGACCTCCTCTCCAAAATGACTGGGTCGCTTTCCACCGGACAGCTCACACGCGTGAATCTCGCAAAGTCCCTCCTCAACTCGCCTAAACTCCTCCTTCTCGACGAGCCGACCGCGTCACTAGACCCCGATATCGCGGATCGCACGAGGAAGCTCTTGCGAAAGATTCAGCGCGAACAAGATGTTACCATCCTGTACACCTCTCACAACATGGAAGAGGTGGAGGAGATGTGCGATCGGGTTATTTTTATCTTGAAAGGAAAGATCACGGATGACGGCTCGCCGCAAGAACTCATCGCCAAGTACGGCCGACGAGACATGAACGAGGTATTTCTTACTCTCGCACGGAACGGCGAAGTATGAAACTCCACCGCATCAACGGATTATTGATCCGTCACCTCTATCTCTACCGGCGCAGTTTCCCGCGGCTGATGGATTTGTTCTATTGGCCGGTCATGGACATCTTGCTGTGGGGATTTTTGAGTATCTATCTTGAGAAGTTCAATCTTGGGGCGATCAGCGCGCTTACGGTTCTGTTGGGAGCGATTATTTTTTGGGACCTCCTCAACCAGTCGCAAAAGGCCGTTTCGATCGCATTTTTGGAGGACGTGTGGGAGCGAAACCTCCTCAATATTTTTGTCACGCCGCTGAGACTGTCGGAATTTCTAATGTCGACCTTTCTCTTGGGGTTCGTGCGCATCACGATTGTGAGCGTGATCATGGCGGCGCTGAGTTTTGTCTTTTATCGGTTTAACATTTTTCAATTCGGGTTTGCGATCATTCCGTTTGCCGCAAATCTCCTGGTGTTTGGGTGGACGCTCGGCATCTTTACGACCGGACTGATCCTACGACACGGAACGGCTGCGCAAATCCTCGCGTTCGGATTCATTCTTCTCATCCAACCCTTCACGGCAGTATTTTATCCGGTCTCCTCGCTCCCCTCGTTCCTCCAGCCGATCGCGTATCTGTTTCCCTCGACGTATGTGTTTGAAGGTATGCGCGAAGTTGCCCGGACGGGCACGCTTTCTCAATTCAATATCGTATGGGGGCTTGTTTCCAATCTCGCGTGGGCGATTGCGACGCTCTACTACTTCAACTACTGTTTTGCAAACGCAAAAAAACGCGCCGCGCTCATGCGGTTGGACTAAAAAAAGGAACCCTTATCGAATCGCTTCAATCATGAGAGCGATTGGGTTCCTACGGAGCAGTAGTACTGCTCAAACAGAGTACGGAGATCGCCTTCCGTTCGACGTCCGTAGCCCCCTCCCTTCGCGGGGTATGGCAGTACCGTTCGCGCATCCCCTCGCCGGCGGTTTGTGCGATAGGCCACTTCTGGTCTGCCGTGATTTTATCCTGCGCAGGTTTTCACTACTTGAACGCGAAGTGCCTGCAAACGACGCGTGGGATAACTACCCCGGAAGCGGGTCGCTTGGATCCAGATAACATAACTCGATGGATCCAGGCTGGCCGAGGTCTTTTCTTGCCAAAACTTCATAGTCCTCGGTCATGTAGTATCGCTCGATGAGAGCGTCGATCCTGTCCTTGAGAGACCAGACGCTCTGCGGGCCGTTCAAGTCGCCGATAAGCCGCCCCATAGCCTCATTGAAAGTGAAGTAGCTTGGCACCAAGGCACACACCACGGTTTCCTTTTTTCTCCGAATGATCAGCTGCGCCATTTCTGGCCCCCTTTCAAGGAACGAGATGTCAGCCTGGATGTCCGAACCGAATCGGACCGGGTGGCCCACAAGGACCTTTCCCCATCTCACAGGCGGAATAATAGCTGAACAAGAAGAAACTGTTGGATTATTATAACGATTATATCATTTTTTCAAACGTGCCTTCTGATATTTATTTATAATATAAACAAAAATAACGCTTTACAGAAATAGAAAATGTTGTAATATGATTGCTACATATTCCAATGATCGCCCAGCTCAAACCAATCCTCTCTCAGCTCGACCTCAACGAAAACGACGTAAAGGTCTTTTTGGCTGCCTTTGAATTAGGGTATGCGCCGGCATCTGCAATCGCAAAACAGGCCGGCCTTAACAGGATTACGGCGTATGAGGCGCTCAAACGGCTTGTAAAAAAGGGTTTGGTCAAATCTCGGGTAAAAACCGGAACCGGCGTACAGTATTTCGAAGCGGAAGACATCGGTATCGTCGAGCACGCGCTTAACGAAAAAAAGGAGGCGGTCGAGCACGCGCTTTCTGATGTTGGGCTCGTGACCCAAGCGCTTCGCGCGCAGTACTCGGGAAGAACGGAAAAACCGGTTGTCCTCGCCTACGAGGGCCGGAGCGGGATCAAAAATATTCTTCTAGATACGCTTCGGCAGGAACCGAAGGAGATCCTTTCGTTTACCTCGGCCGATTTTCTCGAAACAGGCTACGAGTGGCATTTTTTGGAAACCTACTGGAAGTCCCGGGTTGCAAAAAAAATTTCTTCGCGCGGGATCATGCCGCGAACGGAGAAGGCCCTCGCAGTGTTCACGCCCGAGAAAAATCTCCACGAGCTGCGCCAAATTCGGTTCGTAAATGTGGAAAATTACGTCTTCAAAAACGAGATCGATATTTACGGGGACTCTGTCTCAATCATCTCGCTCGTGCGCGGGGCTGAGCACGGCGTAATCATTCGCAGCAGAAACATCGCGGAAGGACTGCGATCAATCTACGAGCTCGTGTGGAATTGCGCGAGCGAACGTTAGCGCAGTTGGATTTTTGTAAAAAACCGCTTCCCTTTTTTGAGGACAGAGCCTTCTTGAGTC
>JBBTRP010000040.1:11613-13259 GCA_038065125.1 Patescibacteria group bacterium | reverse complement strand
TACATTCTGGGTAACGCCATTCCGGATATCGACAAGTACCTCCTTCCAATCATCGGCGGGATAGTATTCATCTCCCTCCTCCCCGGCCTTGTGCATCTGGTTCTGGAACGAAGAAAAAAATCCACGTCGGCCATAAAATGAAAACCGTTCGAACGCAATGCGTCGAACGGTGATGAACACAGAGTGAAATCGATGTCGTCTAGGACGACGGTTTGATGCTGTTCAGCTCCCCGACGAAGTCGGTATGCATGAGTCGGCGGAACGCATCATAATCGGGACGATCCGCATCATCTGGTGTTGCATGCTTGAGGGCGATCATCGCCTTGACCTCGAGTGTCGGACCGGTGGTATCGCCGCCCGAGATGGCGCCTCCTCCGTCCGGCTCGGTCGAAACCGCGAGCGCGCCGGTCCTGTAGGGGCTGTCCACTTTGCCGTCCATCATCGGACTGCCAAGAATCACCGGGTAGCGACGGTCGTAGAGCTCGCGCAGGCACTCGATGTGCATCCGCTCATCCTCGATGACCCCTTCATCGCGCACATTGCCGGCGCCGTAGGTGATCAGGAGTAAGACGGGGCACGTCGGGTCCTGGGCATCATGCAGGATCGACTCGCTTGGCGTTGCCGGACTGAGCTTGACCACCTTGATGCCCTCCCGGAAATCGGGTTTGAACTTCAGGCGGCCGGCATTGACGAGGGTGTTGCGCCGTGGACAGTGGTCATAAAGCTCTACCTCGCCAGCGAAGTGGCCGAGCATGTAGCGCGACTCGCACGCGAACGCGCGAAAACGCCGATCCTGCACCTTGTGCACATGCAGCCCGTGCATGAGCTCGTCGCCGAATGCAAGGTGCGCACCCGACACATCCGCAGCTGCCGTGGTGATCGCGTAGTAGAGGTTGTTGGTCGCATCGTCGCCGAGTTCGAACATCGGGAGTTGGGATCCAGCACCGATGATCGGCTTGCCGATGTTGGGGAACATGAAGTTCATGGCGGCGATCATATGCGCCATGGTGTCCGTGCCCCCACACACGACAAATCCCGCCGCGCAGTCATACAGCAGCCGAATGGCATTGGCGATGGAGACCCAGTGGACCCAGCGTCCGTTGGTCGAGTCTATCGCGCGACCGTACACGGGAAGCCATGCCACCTGAACACACTTGTCCAACCCCTTGATGCTCAACGGCTCTAAGAGTCGCGCTGCGTCATTGGTGGGGACAAGCTGCCCGCGCTCATCAGGCGTCATCCCGATCGTGCCTCCGTAGTAGATGACGATTATGAGGGGAATTCGATTGCCTGCAGCGGCAGCAAGCTGATCTTGTGTGCTGTCAGGGAACAAGTCGAGTGAAGAGTACGGCTTGATGACCGCACGCTGCCGCGCATACCGCTCACGCGGAGAAATCACCTGCAGTGCCATTACCGCATTTCCTTTCAATATCTGTCTCTTTGAGGAACCGTCTGAACAAGAAAACCCTACTCACTTTTTTGAAAAAAGTCAAGCCCTTGATTCAAAAAAACCCGCCTTCCGGCGGATTCTTGCTAATGGCTAACGGCTAGAAGCTAAAAGCTGCCCCCTACCACTCCAGCGTGCCGCCAACCGAATACTCTGTGACACGCGTTTCGAAGAAGTTTTTTTCTTTTGAGAGGTCGAT
>JBBTRP010000040.1:0-11513 GCA_038065125.1 Patescibacteria group bacterium | reverse complement strand
AATCCGAACATAACTGCAAAGGAGCTATAGAAGAAGATCCCCTCCATAATGATCGAAAAGACCACGATGTTTTCCAAAAACTTCTGGTCCGCTTCCAATGTGCCGGTCTTAAAGTTCGGATTGAAGATGCCCTCGTTAAAAGACAGGATGAACGCGTCTTTATTGTAGATCGCCTCAACCTCGCGATACATATTGAAGATCTCTCCCTCATCAAGACCGAGTGACTCGACGATGTACTGATATGAGTGGGTGTGGATCGCCTCTTCGTACGCCTGACGCAGTAGATACATGCGGCACTCCGGGCTCGTGACGTGCCGATACATGGCCATGACGATGTTGTTAGCGGCAATCGAGTCGGCGGTCGTAAAAAATCCCAAAACCGTTTTGAGCGACTTTCGCTCGTCGTCGGTGAGGATATGTTTACTCTTCCACTGCTCGATATCGTTTTGCATCGTGATCTCGGTCGGAAGCCAGTGATTCGAATTCCCGACATTGTACGCCGTCCACGCCCACGTATGTTTCATGGGGTAGAGCTGAATCACGTCAGCGTCCGCGCCATTGATCACGCGACGATTGTTGATGTTCACCCGTTCAGTTGTTTTTGTTATTGGCATGATTCGCAGTCAGGATCTTCAATCTTGCAGAGTTTTAGTTCGCCTTCCGAAGTTTCTTGTGTCGTCTTTTGTGGAATGATCACCGACTCGTGAACCTCAGGAACACTCTCGGCATCGGCGATCGCAGTTGCGCCACGCGGTGTGCCACCCGACACTCCCGCTGCAACAGCGACGGGTTCGGCAACTGGCTGCACGACGGAGTGCTTTCGCGTGTGAGTCGAACCGTATTCTCCGGTGTCGACCGTCGCCTTCTCCACTTGTGATGCGGCAAGGGTTCGCAGATAGTACGTTGTTTTGAGTCCCAACGACCAGGCGAGCAAGTAGACATCGTTGAGCACCTTCCCGGATGTGCCGCGATAGAAGATATTGAGCGACTGGCTCTGATCGATCCACTTCCCCCGATGGGCGGCAGCGCGAATGAGCCAGGTTGGATCTATTTCGAAAACCTCTTTGTACTTGCCACGGATCGTGTCGGGAATTTCATGGATCTCCTGAATACTTCCGTCGTGATACTTGATCTTCCCTAGCATCTCATAATCCCAGAGATTCTCTTTTTTGAGCTCCTCGACTAGATAAGGATTGATGATGATGAAATCCCCGCTCATGTTTGACTTCACATAGATATTTTTGTAGCACGGCTCGATCGAGAACGTTGCGCCCGAAATATTGCCGATCGTCGCGGTCGGCGCGATCGCAAGACAGTTGGAGTTGCGCATCCCGAACTGGCGGACCGACTCGCGCACCGCACGCCAGTCCATCTTCCCTTCGCGGGGAATATCGATCTTCTCTCCTCGTTCTTTCTCCAAGAGGTCGAGCGTATCAACAGGAAATATCCCGCGATCCCATTTCGATCCGACATACGTCTGATACGTACCGCGTTCTTGCGCGAGTTTACTTGAAGCAAAAATCGCGTAATACGATACCGCCTCCATGCTCTCATCGGCAAACTGTACGCACTGCGGTGAATCAAAGCGAATATCCATGAGCGTGAGCGCGTCCTGAAACCCCATGATTCCCAACCCAACCGGACGATGCCGAAGATTGGAGTGCTGCGCCTCTTTGGTTGGATAGAAGTTTACATCAATCACATTATCGAGCATCCGCATAGCGGTTGTGACCGTATCTGCAAGAAGTTCGTGATCGAATTTCCCGTCTTTGATATGTCGCGCAAAATTGACCGATCCCAGATTGCACACCGAGGTCTCCTCGGGCGAGTTATTGAGCGTGATCTCGGTACACAGGTTTGAGTTGTGTACGACTCCGACATGATCCTGCGGAGAGCGGACATTTGCGGGATCCTTGAAGGTGATCCACGGGTGTCCGGTCTCAAACAACATCGCGAGCATCTTCTTCCAGAGATCGCGCGCCTTGATCGTCTTGGTGAGGTGGATCTTCCCTTCACGCGCGAGTCCTTCGTAATGGGCATACCGCTCTTCAAACCGCCTTCCATAGATGTGATGAAGATCGGGCGTCTCCTCCGGTGAAAAGAGTGTCCACGCCCCATCGTCGCGCACGCGTTTCATAAAGAGATCGGGAATCCAGTTCGCGGTGTTGAGGTCGTGCGTTCTGCGCCGCTCATCGCCCGTGTTCTTCCTCAGTTCCAAAAACTCCTCGATGTCATAGTGCCACGTTTCCAGATACACGCACGCCGCGCCTCTCCGACGACCGCTGCGATTGATCGCGTGTGTCGCGTCGTTTGAGATTTTGAGAAACGGAATCACGCCCTGGCTCTCCACGCCCGTTCCGCCGATCAGTGCTCCCGTGCCGCGTATATTTGTCCAATCGGTCCCGATACCGCCCGACCACTTGGACAGCTGCGAGTTATCAGAAATCACTTTAAAGATGTGCTCGAGCGAGTCGTCGACGGTGTTCAGGTAGCATGCCGACAACTGCGGGTGGACCGTTCCGGAATGGAACAACGTGGGGGTGGTTGCCACAAACCGCAGGGTGGAGAGAATATTGTAAAACGTCACAACCACAGCATTTTTGTCCTTTTCCAAGAGCGCTGTTCCCATTGCCACGCGCATCCAGAACGCTTGGGGCGTCTCAAGGACCTGTTTCTCGTAAGGATCGCGCAAAAAATATCGGTCGTAGAGCACCTGACTGCCAAGATACTGAAACAGATCATCACGTTCAAGTGAGAGTTTCCGAGATAATGCCTCAAGGTCATACGTCAGCATCCGCGGGTCCAACCGCCCGATCTCAACAGCCCGCTTGATGTTCTTGATAAAGGCATTGCGGTACTGGCTTTGAAGGCGATTGACATCGAATTGCTGCTCGCCGATCACTTCGCGGTACAAGGCGTGGAACAACAACCGCGAGGCGAGGCGCGAGTACGCGGGGTCGTGTTCGATGAACGAACGCGCCGTCATGGTCAGGGATTTAAAGATGTCGACGGTCGTAACACGATCGTACAGCTCGCTGCGGCATTGCTTGGCAAGAGTCTCAAGATCAACGAGTTGTCCCAAGTCTGCCGAAAAATGCCCCAAACAATTTTTCAACTTTTCAAGCGAGAACTTCTGTTCAGCGCTGGACCGCTTGATCACGACCAGGTCGTCGTGTTCAATCTTTTCCATGAACTCTTGCTGGCGCTTGTGCCGCTCCTTGGTGTGCTCGTACCGATAAATGATATAGGCGCGGGCGACTTCGAAATATCCTCGCTGGGCAACAATTTTTTCCACGACGTCCTGCACGTCTTCAACGCTGGGGATTCGATCGGTAAACCGCTCCTCAAGGATCGCGACAATGTCGTCGGCTAGAATGGAGAAAAATCGGTCGTCGACCGCGCTACCGCCAGCCTGGAAGGCCTTACTCATGGCGCTCTCGATACGGCTACGGTCGAAGTCAACGAACGAGCCGTTGCGCTTCTTGATTTTGAGGATGGGCATAGGGTCCCCTGATTAATAAATAATACATGGTGAAGTTTTTTTGACCCCTAGAGACACGAAAACGGCATACCGTTGAGTGTGGCAGTCCGTTTTCATTTTCGGGCCGGAATTCGTAATTCTCGATGAAAAAATCTTTGATTTTCTTCTGAAGTTATGGCATCTTACCAGGCTTTATTTTGAGTGTCACTGTGCATAAGTTACTGCATTTTTTTATATGAAAAAACCCTTGCAACGGCAAGGATTTTTGAATAAAAAAACAAAAATTATTTCCCTACTGCGCGGTCTTGAGGTGTACCTTGCACAAATCCCCGTGCACCTTGTAGTACTCATATGCGGATGTGGCCGCAACGGCGCCCATGCACGCCGCGGTAATGTCCTGTTTGAAGCCCCCGAACAGGTCCATTACATCCCCGGCCGCAAAGAGCCCCGGAACGTTGGTGTGCATGAGCGGATCGGCCTTCACATAGCCTTTCGTGTCCAACTCAACCCCCAATGGCTTGAGTACTTCGGTCCGCGGAAGGGCGCCAACTTCGATGAACAGGCCATCTACAACCAAATCCGTCGACCCCTGGTAGGGTTTGGAGAGCACCACTTTTTCAAAATGATCGGTGCCCACGATTTCTTTCACCTCGGTCTCGTAGAGCACCTCGATCTTGTCTCCCCAGGCGAGGAGCCGCTCATAGTTGATTGGCTCTGCTCGCAATTTTGTGCCGCGAACAATCATAAAAATCTTCTCCGCATACTCCGCAGACAGGTTCACCCCTTTCACCGACGCATCCCCGCCGCCCACCACCGCGATTTTCTTGCCCCCATACAGCGGGCCGTCGCAGGTCACACAATAGTGAACGCCGTGCGAGGTCAGCTCCGCTTCACGGGGAAGGCCGAGGCGCTTGTGCTCCGTGCCCGTACACACAATCAAGGTACTTGCCTGATGCGTTGCTCCGGACTCAAGCGTAATGCCAAAACACCCATCGACCATTTCCAGGTGAGTCACCCGATCATCGAGGAACTCAACACCGACCTCCCGGGTCTGCTCTTTCATTACCTGCATCAAATCAAATCCGTCGATCGCTTTTGCGCCCGGATAGTTGTCGATCGGGCCGGCAATGCTCGTGTATCCCCCGAACTCAGCGCCGACAATGAGGGTCTTCATGCGGTAGCGCCCAGCATACAGCCCGGCCGAGAGCCCGGCGGCTCCGGACCCGATAATGATCAGATCATAGATCATAGATCATACGCTACTCGCTCTCACTCTCGTCTGCGTCGTCGTGAGTCTCGCAGCAGGAAGACTCCCCTTCCTTATTCATGCAGCACGTCCCCTCTTCCTTCTCATCACGACAGCACTGTTGACCGCAGCAGCCGCCATCTTTCTTTTCATCAGACATGTTACAACTACAGTCTTTTTTCGTGTCGTCCATACAAAAAATGATTATGAAATACCCAGAAGTTTTGCAAGCTTGGGCTTGTCAAAGCCGACCACCACAGCATCGTCGATCATGATCACCGGCACGCCGAGCTGCCCCGACTTTGCAACCATCGCCTCACGCGCCTCAAGGTCGACGGTCACATCCTTTTCAGTGAACGCGACGTTATGCTCTTTAAAGAACGCTTTCGCGACCCGGCAGTACCCGCACGTGGGGGTAGTGTACATCGTCACTTCAGGCATAGGATATTAATGGATTATGTATAGAGTGTATCCAGTATACGACGCCCAAAAAAAAGAACAATGGGTTGACTGGACGAATACGGCTCCTACACTATAGTCATTAGTGATTAATCATTCCTCTATGGAACGTGGTTTTGGAGAGTCTCGCGGGTTGGAAGCATCGAGAGAAGGGCTTCTGGAAACAATCGATGGGATGATTCGCACGGTTGAAGGACTTGATCAGGTTTCCGGCGCACTCAAAAACGACATCGCGCAGTGTCGGGAACTGATCGATGGTGGCGCGGTCGACCTCGCCTCCCGCAAGGATTTGTCGGATATTTCAGATATCGTTTCCGATTCTCGCGGCAGACTCACCACAGCGCTCTTCACGCTCTCTGAATTACTCGCCAAGACCGCTGTCGATCTGATTGAGAGCGGTCCGGGCGCAGCGATCACTGCACAGAAGAAAAAAGCGCTTCTGGACCAAGTAAAAGCGAAACAGGCGGCCCACTATCTCCGCGTCAATGCATTTCCGGTGCCTTTTAAACTCAAGCAGTGGACCGCGCCGCACGCTATGGAAATCCTTGACATGGATACCGAGCTCTCAACCCATTGCCGCGCACGGGGCGAGGACCACATTCCGGATCAGCTGCGTATATTACTTGCGGACTGCGGCACGTTTGTTACGTCGATCCAAGATGCGATCCGTGAAAAGGTTGTGATCAGCGATTACAGCGCGGGCAGGGATCCGCTGTACGAGATTCCCGGGCTCCGCGAAGTCGCCGGTCATGCCACAAGTTTTTTTAGAGACACTCTTTCCTCTTTTCTTGACACGCTGCCAATCGCGGATGACGCAAAACAGGGCCTCAAAAACGAGTGTACCCAATTGGCAAACAAGGCGGAATCAATAGCCCTCGGCGGATGAATCTGGGCCGCTACACTTTGCGCACAATCCACTTCTCGGCGTCGACCTCGATCATCCGCCGGTCCGAAATACTTTTGTTGCGAATTTTGTCGCGATAACGCAGGGGATATTTAGTTCGCGCGCGACCACCGCCGCGTGGCACATGATTCCCCCTTTCATTCTATACCACGAGATCGTCGAGACACACGACTGACAGCTCCTGCACCTTTTTCAATCGCTTATCGTTGGTAATGAAGAGCGTCGCGCCGTGATGGAGCGGCGCTGCGAGCTGGTATGCGTCGGAGAGAAGGATCGAATAGGCCGCCCGAAGATATGCCGCCGTTTTTGCAACAGGACGCGTTATGTCGAGAAGAAAAAAATTCGGCAGTGTCGAGAAAAGATTTTCGTACAGCGCGATCACTTCCGGATCTTTCTTCTGTACCGGTTGCACCAAAATTTCACTGAACGAAATGACCGACGTCATCAAGGCAACCTCGTGAGTCGAGGAGTATTCAAAAACCGACGCGCATGCCTCGCCGTAGGTGCGGTGCTCCTCAAACGCGTAAATAAAGATGCTTGAGTCGATCGCGATTCGCCGATGCTTTGAGAGAAGCGAGGTGAGACGAGTTATCGCGGCCATTCTGATCGCAAATTTTTGAGATAGCGTTCGACATTGACTCCCTTCCACACGTGCTTTCCAAGTCCAAACACCCGCGATCGAACATTTTTCTGTTGAGGGGATACCATGATCATAGGTGCCGATGAGCCTTCAACGATCTGCCAACTCAACTGATCGTGCACGCGCAGCTTGAGCTGCCTCCGGACATCCGCGGGAATGACCGTCTGATACTTCGATGTGATTCGGGTTGTAGACGTAAGACGTTTTTTCATATGTCCTACAGTATACCCCATCAAAAAATGCCGTCAACTGACATCATACCTTTCTCACAATTCCCTTCTCGGCGTCGACCTCGACGCGGTCGCCGTCTTTCAAGACCTTCGTGGCGATCTTGGTGCCGACGATGCAGGGGATGCCGAGTTCCCGCGAGACGATTGCGGCGTGCGACGTGAGTCCGCCGGTGTCGGTAATGATCGCGCAGGAACGCTTCATGGCAAAAATATATTCCGGGGTGGTCATGGGGGCAACCAGAACGTCGCCATCGTGGAGCGAATCGCTCTGTGTTGGGTCGCGCAGCACACGTACGCGTCCCCGCACAACGCCCCGCCCCCTACTTACGCTTGTTCCGCGAATTTCTTGTACGACGCCCAAGACCTGCTCTTCGGCATACACTTCCCAAAAGTGGAGCGAGGTCGCGGCGTCCAATGGCACGATGCTGCCTCGCTCAAGAAAAAATCCAAGAGCCGCTCGGCGATCTTGTATCAGGTTCGTATCCGCTCCGTCCCCAAGCATCGCACCGATCTCCCCGGCCGTGAATTTAAGTAGATCATCTTTCACTATTTCCAAGCGCCGCGCCGCTTCAACAAGCAATAACTCTTTCGCATGAAGGTAGATCCATACATCCTTCTTGCGGGCGTCTTGCCACTCAATGCCATACACGATCGCCTCAGCGCAATCAATAACCGCTTTCGGGAAGCGATATTTTTGGATGATTGCCCGCTTTCGGACACGAGTCGCTTCCTGCTGCGCTCGAAATCTCTCCTCAACATCGTGAGAAGGCGCTTTGTGCCGTTCCTCAAAATACTCAATCGGCAGAACCTCAACACTCGCGTAGCTATTCTTCAGCCAAAAATAGGCACGCTGATGCTCCCGGAGATCCTTGGCTAGCGAAAGAGCGATCTCCTCTTCTTGGAAAAAAGATGGCGCCTCAGGGGCGGTGAGCACCTCCATGGCGACCGTGCGTTCTGTGTCGTCGGTAATGGAGGGCGTGAGAAGTTCTTCCAGCAATTCCAAAGAGCCGTAATTTCCCAGCTCAGGAATAATGACGTGAGGCCAGAACGCTTCAACCTTTGCGTGAAACTCCTGCCATGCAGTGAAAAACTCAGAAGCCGAAAAATGTTCGAGAGCAACACGTTCGATGCGCTCTTGAACGCTACGCAATTCGGTCAACTCCTGCAGCCACCACTGATAGACACTGCTCCGCGTGTGTTGCGGCAGCATATATTTTTCAAAAACGCTCCTGCCTGCAGCGCGAATCTCGGAAAGTTCATTGATGAACACCATCTCTTTCCCTTTTCCCAGGAAGAGGGTTTTGGGCCAGGACTCGCCCGGGTACACTTTCGGAAATCGAAGATAGATCGGCGGAACAAAATCGAAAACATAATACAACCGGATTGGCGCCGGTCCCCAGCGAAACAGTTCGCCATGACTGTCAAACGGGTCTCTCATCCTCAAACGGCAAGTTCATCAGTGTGCGACAGCGGCCGGAAGTCGATCCCCACTTCGGTGAGCCGCGGTCGATACATGAGCGGATTAAAACGGTCGAGCGCGAAGTCTTTGATGAATGCGTCGTGGATCGGGATTGCAACTTTAGGCGAAAGTTTTTTTGCAAATGCGATCACATCAACCGCGCGCAGCCACGGCGCAAATGTCGGCAGCGCGAGAACGTCGACATGCTCGACTCCCGCAACGCGCAGCGAGTCGCCCGGGTGCAGAAGCGTTCCATTGATCAGGTATGCAAGGTTGTGCGGGATCTCGGTCGGGATCTCCTCGTGTGGCGCAGCAAGCGCTTTGATCGTGAATCCGTCCGCGCTCCCCGTCTGGCCCGCCTCGATCCGCTCGTGGGCAATGCCCTCCTTTCCAAGAAGTTCGCCGATCTCTCCATGAGTGACAATCGTTGCCTTTCTCATCTCAAGAAAATTTTTCAGAGCGCCCATGTCCAGGTGATCCGCATGCTTATGGGTGAAAATAATCACGTCTGCCGGACCGACGTCCGCAGGGGTAATCGTACCCTCGATAAACGAGAAGAGCCCAGGGTCGATCAACAGCCTCTTTCCCTTTTCTTCGACAACCAAACACGAGTGGAGGTATTTCTTTATAATCATATAGATGTACGGTCCTTCCAATAATTATATTTTTATACTACACTGTTCCCCACGAGGAGGAAACCCACTAGTGATTCAGAAAGGATGGCGTACATTGCCACGTTCACGCGCGATAACCGGACCCCTCACCAGAGACATCGAGCGACTCACCGAGACGCTCTTCCAGCAGATTCCCTGCGGCAGGCTCGTCTTCATACAAGTCGGCTCGCCCTCCGGCGCGCTTGCCGGCGAGTGCGAAGCCGCACGAGACCAGTCGTGGTTCTCCGTCCTGGGCCGGAGGCTGCGCGTCGCGTTCCACGCGGATAACATCTGGGCCTACCAGACAGGGCAATACCTCCTGGAAAGGACATCGAGTCCCTTGACCTACGTTCAGGTTCCCAAGCTTCTGCCCTTCCTGACGATCCCGAACGGGCCCGACATGGAAGACGCGGTGATCAAGGAGGCGATCGAGAATCTGGTCACGGTCACCGAGGGGCTGGAAGCGGCCGAACTTCTCGCCGAGCTGCCGATGCTGGTCGTCACGCAACTCCACATGAAGGAGGGTGCACCACCAAGCCTCCCGCTCGCAATTGCGAATGCGCTCGATCTGGACGAGCCGCACCTCGCGCTCCTGGAGGAGGTGCGCCTGGGACCGTGCCATGCAGTCGAGATCACCCCAGACCGGATCATCCTCCACGTCTGAACACCATCAACTTAATCCTCGTCGCTCACTTACAGAGAGGCGAGGATTTCTATTTCATCCCGACCCTCTTGATCCGCAAGCTGTTCAATACAACACTGATCGAAGAAAATGCCATGGCTCCGGCTGCAATGATCGGATTGAGAAGTCCGAATGCCGCGAGCGGAATTGCCGCGACGTTATAGAAGAATGCCCAGAACAAATTCTGCTGGATCGCCGTAAACGTGCGGCGCGAAAGCGTCAATGCCTCAACGGCTTTGAGCGGGTTGCCCTTCATGAGTACGATGTTTCCCGCCTCAATCGCGATATCCGTACCCGTCCCCAAAGCGATACCCAAATCAGCCTGCACGAGCGCGGGCGCGTCGTTGATGCCATCCCCCACGAACGCGACTTTTTTACCTTTGCTTTGGAGATTTTTTACAATATCCATTTTCGCATCCGGCAACACACGAGCAAACACTTCGGTGATGCCGATAGTACGCGCGATGGCCCGGGCGGTCCGCTCGTTGTCCCCGGACACCATCGCCGTATCGATGCCCTGCCGTTTCAGTGACGCGACCGCACCGGCAGACTCTTCTTTTACGCGGTCTGCGATACCGAAAAACCCAACCGGACTTCCATCCTTGGCAACGCCGATGACGGTCTTCGCGTCACTTTCCAGTTGTTCGATCTGCGCGCTGTGCGACTCGATGGGAATGTGATACTCACTCAACAAACTCGGGCTGCCGACAACGATTGTTGACCCGTCAATCATTCCCTTCACGCCCTTGCCCGCGACTTGCTCAAAACCGATCACTGGCAGAAAAGTAAGATTCTTTTCTGTCGCGGCGCGTGCAACCGCTTGTGCCAAGGGATGGGACGAGAGCGTCTCAATGCTTGCCGCAAGGCTCAGGACTTGGTCGGGCGTGAAATCGGGCTGCGCCGAAATGACATCCGTAACTGCCGGGTGCCCTTCTGTAAGCGTGCCGGTTTTGTCAAAGAGTACGACGTCGATTTTTTTTGCCCGCTCGAGCGACTCCCCGTTTTTGATGAGGATGCCGCGTGACGCTCCAAGCCCCGTCCCCACCATAATCGCCGTGGGCGTCGCGAGCCCCATCGCGCAGGGGCACGCGATCACCAGCACCGCGATCGCCGGCACAATGCTTGACGCGAGATTTCCCGTGGTCAGATACCATACGACAAGCGTAGCGAGCGCGATGACAATCACGATCGGCACGAACACGCCGGCAACCCGATCGACGAACTTCTGAATCGGCGCTTTCACGGTCTGCGCTTCATTGACCATCTGCACAATTTTTGAAAGAACCATGTCCGCTCCCACGCCTTTCGCGCGGAACACAATCGCCCCGTCCAAATTGATCGTACCGCCATACACGGTGTCGCCGACATCTTTCCGCACCGGCATACTCTCCCCGGTCAGAAGCGACTCGTCTACTGACGCGCTGCCGTCCTCGATAACGCCGTCGACCGGTATTTTTTCTCCCGGCCGCACGCGAATACGATCATCAACCTTGACTTCTTCGATGGCAATCTCGCGCTCTTTGCCGTGCTCATCAATACGGTGGGCAGTTTTTGCCCCGAGCTTGATGAGCTTCTCAATCGCGCGGGACGCCTCTCCCCTGCTTCGCGCTTCAAGGAAGCGACCCAACAAAATTAATGCTGTGATCACTGCTCCCGTCTCCACATACGAATCTTTTCCACCAACGCCGATCGTGTACAGGCTGAATCCAAGAGCGGCAAGCGTGCCCATCGACACGAGCGTGTCCATGCCCGGCGCGAA
>JBBTRP010000039.1:0-5412 GCA_038065125.1 Patescibacteria group bacterium | reverse complement strand
ACGCAGGATGGCGAGATCACGGTTTTGCCGCATCATATTGCATTGGTGAGCGTTCTCAAACCCGGCGAGTTGGTGATTAAAAAGGGGAGTGAGGTTATCCCGTTTGCCGTGTCTGGTGGTATGATTCGTGTGACCGAGACGGGGGTGACCATTCTTGCGGACACCGCCGAGCGAGTCGAAGAGATTATTGAGGAGCGCGCACGGCTCGCGCATGAGGCCGCACAGAAACTTCTGGAAGAGAAGAAATTCGACGCGTCGGAATACGCAACCATTGCCGCAAAAATGGAAAAAGAACTCGCTCGACTCCATGTTGCGCGTAAGTGGAGGCACAGAGGGCATCCTCCAATCAGCATCACTTCCGACACACAAACCGATACAGAGAAGAAGTAACATGCAGATATCCCTATTTCACGCGATCGCGTAGAATAGGGAAATGCCGACCTTTCCATACCACCCAGACCCACTTCATTTATTACGGCGATCACTTCACATGAAAACAAAACTTAAAGCGTCCCGAACAGCGGTTGAGACTGACGCACCCATTCACGAGCAGCTTGAAAACTATCTCAAGGCTCTTCGCGAGATCAACGATCATCGGCTACAGCCGCGCAACGACCAAGTTCGCGAGATCACAGCGCTGGAGTTCGTGCTGGGTGGGTTTTTGGCGTCCCGAGAGATGCGCACTGCAGACATCGCCTCTCCCGAGATTCAAAAGACGATTGAGATCAAAGAGCGGCTCTTTCCCTATGGACGGCCGAAATTGGTGCTCTGTGTGGACGGCCGCGTACTTGCAAAACACATTGCGGGACTCCATGGCAACTCCATGCGTTTGCCGGCCGGGGACGTGAAAGAGTTTGTCCCGCGGCGATCTGACGGGCATCTTACGCTCTCGCCGACATCGCACATTGCCGAGGTTATTTTGAAAGCGCTTGAAGGCACCGACCAGCTTTTTGAGATTTTTGACAGCCATGTCGGGTGCGCGGCACGGAAATTAGAAGAGTCAGACCGCGCGGGTCATGACCTTGCCGATGCGGGCCTCTATCAAGACGTGCTGCGGAAACGGGAGATGAAACGCGCGCTTGAGGAGTTTGTCGCAAAGACCACCCGGGGCGAGAAGCAGATTTACAGTATCCAGACCTCATTCGATCCGCATACGGGGTACTGTTTTGCCGGTCTTGACGAGTGTTTGGACGATCCGCGGGTACAAGCAAAAGGGTTTACCGAGGAGATGCTCGCCACGCTCGTTGCCGAGGGGAGAGTGTTGTCTGTCCATGCGATTGTCGAAGAAGAGCGCAATGCCGACCTCCATGCTCTGTTCACTGAATATCAGTTCGAACTTGACTACGAGGGGCGCTATCGGGAGTGCTCGCTGCGGTTTTGGAATGCGATTGAGGCGATGGCGCCGAAACTGGTCCCGTTTTTTGAGGAGCGATTGCAAAAAGCCTATCCACAGTACGCCAATACGGAGTTTGCGCGCGTCTGCCGTCAAAGCGCGGTGTTTCTACTGGCAAACGCGTTTACCGCCTATTTGAATAACCAAAAGCCGCACTATCGATACAGCGAGCACGACGAGAGCGTGATCGCGGTGACGTATTCGGAAAAAGGGCCCTACTCGATCGCGCGGTCGTTTTCGATCGATCCATATAATCCAACGCTGTCGGCAAGTATCAAGTTGACCGCGGACCTGATCCGCGCGAATCGTAAAAGTTGCCGCATGTCGCAACCCGAGCGGGAGTTCGTGGAAAAGCTCTATGGGTCGCATGAGGAGTACGTTAAAAATCCGGTCCCGGTTATTTTCTTCGAGCGACTGGAGGTGGTCAGGTCCGACAGCGAGGCGGTTCGGCAGGCCGATTGGTCCGACCTGGCAACGCTTCCCTGGATGACGATGAGCGAGGATGAGTTCGCCCACTATCTTGAAAGAAAAATTCCCGACATTACACAGGGCACGGCTCGTGCCATGATGCGCCTTCGAGCGCGCGCGATCGAGCTGTACCGGCCGGGAAAACCCGCGACCGACTCGCTCCTGGAGGGACGGATCGTCCCCGTATTTTTGCTCGCAGGCCTGGTGCGGGAGACCATCGCACTCCTGCCGTTTATCGTGGCGGGATATGATGTTTGAAAAGTGAGTCCATTGACGATTTCAAAGTTTGCTTTATCATAAAAAGGTTGTTCCAAACGCACCACACAGTCTAAGGAGGACTAAAATTGACGACCGGTTCGCTGTTGGCGGTCTCGTCCCCAAAAATCAAGGTGACACTCGATCCGTTTGTGAGCTCGTGTGAGCTTCAATCGACGATCCACAACGACCCGACCGTCGCGCGGCAGCGGGCATATGTGCGCGAGCGGTATGGCGAGGTTGCATTCTGCTTTTGCGCCGACCGGCGATTTGATCCAAACTTGTGCACCGAGGATTTGGTGCCTGGGTGGGTTAAGCCGTTTCGTTCGATCGGGGCGAACTTCTGGGCCGGCGAGCAGCCAATGCAGTCTCGCATCGAAAGCCACCTCCACTACGCCCATCGCAGCGAGCGGCCGTGCACGACATACTTCGACTTCTGGCACACCGATTGCGCGGGGCACAAGGGCGACCCAGTTCGCGCGCGTGAGACGATCCAGCGGTTCGGCGCGGAAAAAGATGCGGATTACAGCCCGTATCGGAATTCCGACGGAACGCGGCGACTCGTGTCTATCGAGTGTAGCATCGACGTGAGGACCAGCGCGTGGACGATGTTTAATGGCAATGATCAAATCCACGCTGAGGCGCTTCTGGGGATGGACTCATCCGGGATCCTGCGGGCTGTCCAGGATTTCTTCGGTGACCGGAGGGATATGCCCGCAGCATCAATCGGCGCCGCGGGATACGTCCTAGAGGAACAGATCAAATACCTTCGGAGCCATGAGGGACGAGGGCCCCTGTCGGAGCACCAGCTTCGGCCCGGGGTAATTCTCGCGGTCGGCAAGGGATTTCCGTGGGTTCGCCGTGAGGACAACGTGTATGTGCTGGGCGATCACCATGGTGCGTTTATCGCCGACCTGGCGGTTCCGCTCGAGGCTGTGGGCAACCGCATTGGCGCAATTCTCACCTGTCAGACGTTTTCGGAAACGCTGCACGAGCCGTATCGGCGTATGAACGCGATCAGGCGGTCGCAGCGGATCGCGGATCTTACCCACGGTTTTCTCGCGGCCCACTTTCCCGATCTGTATGATCGCATTCCGGTCGTGTCGGCGGTGTTCGACTGGGACGAGTGGATGATCAAGTTCGAGCCCGAGCTTGCGCGTACCTGCGGGTATCGGAGCTGGACAGAATAGCAAAAAAGAAGGAGGAACTCATGAGGGAGTCACGAGCAGCGTGGCGCCCTCTTTTATTTTTCCCCTAGGGCTCTTGACAGGTGTACGATCGTACACTATACTGGGAAGGAACGAGTAACACATGACATGGAACGAGGAAATATATGCAGAAATATCTTCACAAAATTCAACGGTTTTATGAGCAAAAGAAGCGGATGCCGTCACTTCGGGAGGTTGCTGATTTGTTGGGCTTTCGGTCAAAGAACGCGGCGGTGAGGGTTGTGGATAAGTTGGAGGAGGCGGGGTTGGTGGAGCGGGATGGAAGTGGAAAACTTCTTCCCGGCAGGCTCTTTCGCGAGGTGAGAATTTTGGGAACAGTTGAGGCGGGCTTCCCGACCGCTGCCGAGGAGGAGCTCACAGATACCTTAAGCCTTGATGAGTTCCTCATCAAGAACCGCGAGAAGACCTTCATGCTGAAAGTGAAAGGGGACTCGATGATCGATGCCGGAATCATGCCCGGCGACATGGTATTGGTGGAGCGCGGACAAGAGGCGCGGCTGGGGGACATCGTGATTGCGTCTGTGGACGGGGAGTGGACCATGAAGTACCTGCAGAAAAAAAACGGCAAAACGGTTCTGATCCCCGCGAATTGCAAATATCCGGCCATCACGCCGTGTCACGAGCTCAAAGTCGGAGCAATCGTTCGGGCGGTGATACGGAAGTACGCACGCTAGTTTTTTGAAATTTTTTATGTCCAATCAGCCTTTTTCAATACGATCTTTCCCAAAAGCGATTCTCCACATTGACGGCGATGCGTTTTTTGCTTCGTGCGAGCAGGCGCGCGATCCTGCCCTCGCGGGACGGCCGGTCGTAACCGGCAGGGAGCGGGGGATCGCCTCCTCCATGAGCTATGAGGCAAAGGCGCGCGGGGTTACCCGTGGGATGCGGCTTTTTGAGATTCGACAGGTCTGTCCCGAGGTGGTGATTCTGCCGTCCGATTATGAGACGTATAGCTTGTATTCGCAACGATTTTTTTCGATCGTGAGGCGGTATACTGAGGCGCTTGAGGAGTACAGCATTGACGAGTGCTTTGCCGACATTACCGGTATGCGTGCGCCGTTGAGGATGTCCTACCCCGAGATTGCTGCGGCAATTCAGAAAGACTTATGCGACGAGCTGGGGTTCACGTTCTCGGTCGGCTTGGGACCGACAAAGGTGATTGCAAAAATCGGGTCCAAGTATAAAAAACCTCATGGCCTCACCGTGATTCCCGCTCGAGAGATTCACACGTACCTTGCGACAATCCCGATTGAGAGCGTATGGGGTGTTGGGCCGCAGACGTCTGCGTATTTGCAGAAGTATGGAGTGTTTACCGCGTTGGCGTTTGCCTCGTTGAGCGAGGCGTGGGTTACAAAAAAGCTCTCAAAGCCATTTATTGAGACGTGGCGGGAGCTGCGCGGGGAGCCGGTCTTTCCGCTTGAAACAAAGCCGCAGAAAAACACCGTCTCGATCCAGAAGGTCAAGACCTTCACGCCGCCGTCTGACAGCAAGGCGTTCGTGTTCTCCCAGCTTTCCAAAAATATCGAGAACGCGTGCATCAAAGCGCGGCGGCATGGGCTTGCCGCGGCTGAGGTGACCATCTTTTTACGGACGCAGGACTTCCGACATACGGGCTTGCGTGTGAGATTCTCTAAAGCGACTGCGTTTTCTAATAAGGTGATTCACGCGTGCGAGAAGCTCTTTGCCGAGTGTTTTGACCATCGGCAGCTGTATCGCGCAACCGGTGTAGTGCTCTCAAAGCTCACTGACGACGTGAATGCGCAGCTCGACCTCTTCGGCAGCCACCTTGAAATTGAAAAACTCACGCGACTCTACCACGGCGTTGATGCGCTGTCTGAAAAATTCGGCAAGCACACAGTCTTTGCGGGGTCGAGCTTTCACGCACAGCGACTGGGCGCGCACGCGGGGGGGCGTGGAGACCTGCCATCGCGACACACCGAACTTTTTACCGGCGAGAATGCCAGGCAGCGACTCGGCATCCCGCTCCTCGCCTTCGGCGAGGCGGTGTAAAGTGGTATTTTCCCGGACTCGCTGATACACTTGAGTCCGATATGACATCGGATCTCC
>JBBTRP010000038.1:0-49323 GCA_038065125.1 Patescibacteria group bacterium | reverse complement strand
TCTCCCTCGTCAAGCACCCGCGTCCCCGCCCACTCGAGGCCGGCGTTTTCCACCTCAAAAGAAATCTGCCCGTCGGCAAACCATCCGCGGTTTCCCAGTGTAAGCACATAGGACTGCTCGCTTTCGAGTTCTGGTGGCGGATCGGGAACGGTCAACTCAAAAGTGCCGATTTCACCGGGCCGCACATTCGGCTGTACGAGACGAATCGAGGGGTCTTCTTTGGGCGGTAGGGGCGCTGTCGTTAGATCGCGTCCTCCTTCTTCACGTGCGTCATTAAGCGCCGCGAGGCGGACCGACTCGAGCGAGGCGAGACGCTCTTTAATGTTTGATGGTGCAAGACTGAGTTTCTGCGAGCCATATGCCCGCCATGTCGCCGTACCCGTATTCTTGAACTGCGCCGTGATCGTTTGCGGCTGTCCCGGAATAAGGGTGATGCGTGTCGGCACGCTTCCCGGGATCATCTCTGCATGATACAGCCTTGCACGCGTCTCCCGAGCGAGGTCAAACTTCTGCTGACTGATGTTTGAAATTTCAGAGAGCGTGTTATAGAGGGTGTCGCCCGGGCACGAGGTGCAGTCAACATCCCGATGTGCAATGATGTTCGGGTAGACCCGGTCCTGAAAAAATCCGGATCCCGACGGTTCAAATTCAAACTCCCATGCTTTTTCTGCAATCAGGGTGGTGAGCGCCTCGTGCGCCTGAAGCGAGATGGATTGATCCTGGTACGTTCCTAATAGTGAGATGCCGATCGTCCCCTTGTTGAAGGGCATATTGGAGGGGCCGAACTTGGTACACGCGCGACTGCGATAGGCGTGGCCGCCGACCACCCCGTCGCCTCCGAAGCGTCCCTCATAAATCGTGCCGTCCGGATCGATGATGTATTGATATCCGATATCACCCCATTTTTTTGAACTCGCGTGATAGTGGTAAATGGCGCGTACCAGCTCGCGATAGTCGCTTCCATCGAGCGCTCCGTCCCCGTTCACGTCTCGTACGGTGCTGGCGGTGTGGTGAATAATAATTTTTTTGACCTCCTCATACTCCGGCGGCCAGAGGCTTTCCAGTTTTTCCCGTGAGAGCGCCAGATCTCCCAGCCACTGCGACCGTGAAAGGAGTGTTGGGCCTTCGTTGTCGCCAAGCGACGAGATACGAACATCGTGTCCGGCCGGCTCGTCTGACAGGGGCGGCACGGTGAACATGCGTACGGTCGCAAGAGCTGGTGCGCCCGCTGGTGCGCGGAGTTGAAAATGCGTACCGCTGTTTGCAGAAAAGAAAAACGCGTTCTCCTCCGAAGGCTCTCCATCCCGCACGTCCGACTCTCCCACCAGTGGCGTCCAGGGAGTCCAGCGCCCCGAATCAAAAATTCGCGCCTCAAGAAATGCTTCTTTAGGCCACTCCACTACCAGCGACTGAAATGGCTCGCCCGCGAGCATTTGAGCGGTCAGACACCAGGTGATGCCGCACTCAAAAAACTGGTGGCTAGGAATGACGGCCACACTCTCTGCACGAGGCGCGCTTCGTTGGAGAAGCGCTCCGGCATTGGTCTGCTCCCATGAAATCGCACCGAGGAGGGCGACGACAAAAACTGCGAGCAAGGCAGTGGGGGTCTTCTTTTTTCGCACGGGCTGTGAAGCCACTCGTTTTGCCTTAACGGTGTCGGGCGACTCAAGGGTGTGAGGTGTATAAAAATTGGTATGCATGATCAGGGCCGCGGCAAGGAGGAACCAAAAAAATATCGCAAGGTCATTTTTTAAATAGGGAACATCCACCAGGCCGTGCACAAGGACAACTCCCATGCTTGAGACAAATCCAAACGTCAAACCGCGCGTCACATCAAAATCAGGGCCTGCACGGCCTTGCTTGAGGCCTATTCTATAAGACGAAAAAAACCAGAAAAATGATACAGCAAGGATAAAAAATCCCAGAACCCCGAAGAGGCCTGTCTCACTCCAGAAGTTAAGGATCACGTTGTGCGGATACAAGAAGATCTCCAGGTGTCGCGCCTTGTGATAGGGCTCAAGCGCGGTTTGATACCCCACAAGGCCCGCTCCAAGGAGCCAGCGGTCAGAAAGCATGGCGACAGACTCCTGCCAGATGCTCTTACGCACCTTTCCCGACCAGTCCTTGAGTTGAAGTTTTTTTGAAACAACGGACGAGAGCGGGCTGGCGACCATCACCGCAAGAATACCGAGAATCGTGATTATGATCGTGCGCTTGCGCGCTGTCTCACTCCAAAATATCATGCCCAACACCCCAACCACGAGAAGCGCGACGATCGCGGCTTCCGTTTGTGCAAACCAAATTGCAAGAAGCATCATGCTGACGGCCCCGCCCCAGATAAACGTGTGGCGGACGTGGTGGCCACTGCCAGACAGCGATCGCCTGACAGCAAGGCCATGATACGCTATGATCGGAATGATCGGGGCAAGATACAACCAAACGGCATTGGGATAGGGATAGAGAGACGTGACTCGATGCTGAAGGAGTAACGCCCCAGAAAGCCCCCATCCGGTAAACCATTGGATAATCGCGATACTCGCAACGGCCATTCCGGAGATGAGGAGCGCGTGCACGCAGCGGGTGAGTTGTGGCACTGTTGAGATCGTTCGGACGAGCACCACAAACACGAGCGCCGGCTCCAAAAAGTACGCCCGCCACACCCCCAGCGCCTGAACCGGCTTTGGAGAGATCACGATCGAAATAAGAGACGCGAGCAAAAAAATTGTCGCGCCACTCCAAAAGAGTAGGGCTGCGGGTTTCGGACGATGTCGCTCTTTGACGAGAACGGAACAGTCGCGAAGGGCCGTGCGGCCATCGCGCACCAGCCACACACCCACCAGCGCAAGCACGCATGCCTCAAGAAGCGTGGTAGGAAGCGGCCCGATGGAAAGACGGACAGTATATAATGGAAGAACGGCAAGAAGGACCGCGATCGCAGTGGGGAGAGATCTCCACGCAATCGCGCCGAACCCCAAAAAAACCAGTATGAAAAATAATATTCCCATGGATCAGTCGCACACACTTTGTTTTATTCTCGGGAGAGTCCCTGAGCTCTCCGGCGCGGAGGCCCTCTCGGTGCTCAGTGCACGAGGACTTACTCCTACCATTCGCTCATTCACGCGTGACGCTTTGAGCGTATCCGTCACGCAACCGGTCGATTGTGTCGCACTTATGCGCGAGCTCGGGGGATGCATTAAAATCGGAACCTTGAGTGACACGTCTCTTTCCGGACACATACACGATGTGCACGCCGAAACCCTTGCAGATGGTGTCGAAATGCGCATCACGGACTCGTCAAAACGCGTCACGATCGGCATTAGTAGCTATACGGTATCACAAAAATCTTTGCGAGAACACCGAGCAAGCCGCCGCGTACGCCAGCTCGGGTTGGCGGTGAAAAAAGTCCTGAAAAGTCGGGGGTATTCTGTCCGCGTTGTCGCACCCCAACTGGGTGACACACTCACATCCGTTCAGGTTGAAAAAAACCATCTTACGCGAGAAAACGGAGTTGAGCTCTTACTTCTCGCTGAGGGTGATGTCACTCGCGTTGCGCTCACCGATGCGGTTCAAGAATTCGAGGAGTACTCTCTCCGCGACTACTCACGGCCGGAGCGCAGTATGGATGTCGGCCTCCTTCCGCCAAAACTTGCGCGCATGATGATCAATCTTGCCGGCGTAAAAAAAGACGGCACGCTCCTGGATCCTTTCTGTGGATTCGGAACCATCATCCAAGAGGCGCTTATGGTGGGATATTCAAGTCTCGTCGGGTGCGACATCAATGAATCTACGCTCGCCGCCGCAAAAAAAAATCTCGCGTGGCTCTCAAATGAGAAGGGCGCCTCGCTTGCCGCGGTGCGACTTATTTCCTGTGACGCGCGAAAGCTCTCGAGCACATTCCCCGCAAACTCAGTCGATGCGATCGTGACGGAGCCGTACCTCGGCCCATCCGTGCACCGATCGGGGGTAAAAAATCTCTCTGCAATTCTTCGCGAACTCGAACAACTCTATACCGCCTTCTTTCACGAGGCGCACCGTACCCTCAAAGGAGGCGCACCCCTAGTCATCGTGCTTCCGTTTTGGATCGAGGAAAGGAAAAAGACCCGCATCCCCTTCCTCCCAAAACTCCTTGGTCTCGGGTTTGTCTCGGCGCTTAACACAAAAGATCTTCCCGACTTCGGAAACCTCTCAGACAGAGGGTCAATCTTTGTCTCACGCCCCGGACAACACGTGGGCAGAGAACTGTTCGTACTGAAAAAGACTACATGAAATTTGTCTTCCTTTTCGGATACCCGGGCACGGGCAAGAAAACTGTCGGATTGGAGCTGGAAAAAATCACCGGTTTTCCGCTGCTCGATAATCACAGCGTGCTCGATGTTGTTCGAAAGGTTCTCCCGATGTCACACCCGCTCTCTCGGGAGATTTCAGGAGAGATAAGAAACCTCCTAATTGAGGGGGCGTGTCGCGCACAGCTCCCGGGGCTCATAACTACCGTCTCCGGTGCGGGCCCGCGCTCAGTGGAGATTGTGAATAATTGGGTGCGGATCGTGGAATCCCATAACGGAAGTATTTTCCCGTTTGAACTTCGCTGCTCAATGGAAACAATTTTAAAACGAATCGCTCACCCATCACGCAAGGGAACGACGAAATCAACAACCAAAGTAGAGCTCGATGATTATATCGCCCGAGGAACACTTCCGCACCTGACAGAATACAACCCCCCAATTATTGATACCGACCAACTTTCTCCATTAGAAGCTGCTCAAAAAATTCTGGAGATGACCTCTCAAGGTTGAGTGTTGCCAGGTTCAGTATGAAGAAGAGCCTGTCGCGAATGGCGCGCAGGCTCAAAATCCTTTTACACGTTCCGCTCCCCTATGTGTACAGGACAATGAATCACTGCACCTGGTCCATATGGTGCACCACCTCAAGTGGGTATCGCGTGCCGGCGGCGTAATCTTTGATGACTATCTTTATATTCCTGCTGCGCATGAGCTCGTCAGGAAACGCGAGCGCCTCATCTGGGGTTAGCCAGCGGATCTCTGCCACTTCACTATCGTGCTCATATGGCACCTCATTCAAGGGCGCGCCAATATAGTAGATCCCGACGTAGTGTGGCATGGCATTGCCCTTCACGATGTCATTGCGTGCGACTGAGTAGATACCAAGAAGCGCATGCGGTCGTACGTCATACCCGGCCTCCTCACGCGTCTCTCGTATCGCCGTCTCATACGGATCTTCGCCAAGATCTAAAAAACCGCACGGAAAATTCCATTTGCCGTGGTCAGCGTTCCCGGGGCGATGCTCTTTGATCATCAAAATCTTTCCCTCCTTCTCAAGAACGACGCCGGCTGCGCAAATCGCCTGCGTATAGATATAGGTTGTTGGCAGTGGCTTCATACTCCGACCCGGAATACGATCGTGTCGCCGTCTTTGACGATGTACTCCTTGCCTTCTTGTCGTATGAGTCCTTTTTCTTTTGCGGCAGTTTCGCTGCCGGCGTCGAGGAGGTCTTTCCAGTTAATTACTTCTGCGCGGATAAATCCTCGTTCAAAGTCGGTATGAATTACTCCCGCGGCTTGAGGCGCTTTTGTGCCGGTCTGAATCGTCCAGGCGCGCGTCTCTTTTGGTCCGGTCGTGAGATAGGTGATGAGAGAGAGTGTCTCGTACGCGGCACAAATGAAGCGGTCGAGTCCCGATGGGGGGAGGACGAGCTCGGTTCGCTCGGCGGCCGTGAGGTCTGCGCACTCGCTTTCAAGTTTGATGCAGAGAGGGATTTGGGGGCACGCGCCGCACTTTTCTCGAATTCCTTCGCTCACGGCCGCATCAACCGCGCCGGACTCGTCGGTGTTGAGAACAACTAAAAACTTCTTGCGTGTAAGTAGGTGAAGGTCGCGAACTAACGGCTCTTCTTCAGGGAAGAGGGCCACCGTATTAGCAAGCACCCCGCGCTCAAGAACCTCTTTCAGTCGCTCGCATACGGCAAGGGTTGCTGTGGCCGTGCGGTCTCCGCCGCTCTTGAGCTGCCCACGAACTGATGTGATCTTCTTCTCAAGTGTCGCGAGGTCTGCGTAGATGAGCTCGAGATTGATGACCTCAATGTCGTCAAGCGGATGTGTCGCGCCGGATACGTGCACGACGTCTGTGCCAGGAAACACGCGCACCACGTGCGCGATCGCGTCCACCTCCCTGATATGACTCAAAAATTTGTTGCCCAGCCCCTCGCCTTGCGAGGCGCCCTTTACCAGCCCCGCGATATCTACAAATTCGATTGCCGCGGGAATAATCTGCGTGGAATGAGACATCGTAGAGAGCAGCTCCAACCGCTCGTCAGGAACCTTTACCACGCCCGTGTTCGGGTTGATGGTACAAAAGGGGTAATTTGCAATGTCGACTTGTTTTTTGGTAAGCGCGTGAAAAAGGGTCGACTTGCCGACATTGGGGAGGCCGACAATACCAATATTCATAGTTCCTTTACCGGTGGGCCGCGCGCAGGGCGAGCCTGCGAAATACTTTGGAGGTCTTACCAACAACCATATCTCGAATACTTTTTCTTTTGATAAACCGAAGTGCGGAAAGAAGTGTCGAAACAACCATAAATAAGGGTAGGCCCTAGTTCTTGATGTAAAAAGCTATATAATGCTATCATATCGTGTCACCTAAGTCAATCCTTCTATGTCTGGACATTCTAAGTGGGCGACCACCAAACGCGCTAAAGCCGTCGTTGACGCAAAGCGCGCCGGCGTCTTTACCCGAATCGCAAACCTTATCACGATCGCGGCGCGCGAGAAGGGTGGGGACGTGGAAACGAATTTTTCCATGCGCCTCGCCGTTGAAAAGGCCAAAATGGTCAATATGCCCAAGGACAACATCGAGCGCGCAATCAAACGCGGGCTCGGAACCCTTGAGGGGGAGATCCTCGAAGAGATTCGCTACGAGGGATATGGCCCGGGTGGCTGCGCCTTCATTATTGATGTCCTCACCAACAGCCGGAACCGCTCATCCTCAGAAATTAAGCATCTTTTTTCAAAGTATGGGGGGGCGCTCGGCGCACAGAACAGCGTGTCGTGGATGTTTGAAAAAAAAGGACTGATTGGAATCCCGAATACCGCCCTCCCGGAAGAACTTGAGCTCTCCCTTATTGAGGCGGGGGCCGGAGACATCCACATGGGCGAGGATGGCAGCACAATCACTTGCGAGCCGGAAGATTTTTTACGCCTCAAGGCCGCTGTTGAGGCTTTAGGCATCGCCCCGGCATTTGCTGAAATTGATTACCTTCCCAAAACGCCCTTCGCCCTTAACGAGGGTGTTCACGCCGCATATGAAAAGTTCGTGGAGGAGCTTGATGAGCGTAACGACGTCACGGCCCATTACTCCAATTGCGACTCATGATGCCGCGCTCCACTATCACGATCGGGCTCGATCCAGGCTTTGACCGACTCGGCTATGGCGTAATTTCGGGTGTGCACGCCGCTCCGTGCCACATCGCCCACGGCTGTCTCACCGCGCCAAAAACGCTTCCCTTTGACGAGCGCTTACTTCAACTCGCAAACGACCTCGAGGCCCTTCTAAAAGAACATCGACCGGCAATCGTCGGCATTGAAAAACTTTTTTTCGCAAACAACGCAAAAACGGTCATGGCGGTCGCGGAGGTCCGCGGAGTTATTGTTCTTCTTGCGCGCCGCTTCGGCGCACGCATTCATGAACTCACGCCCTTGCAGGTGAAGCAGGGGGTTACCGGCTATGGGGGCGCCGACAAAAAACAAGTTCAGTCGATGGTCAAAACCCTTCTTAAACTTCCTGAACGACCGCGGCCCGACGATGCGGCAGACGCGCTTGCAATCGCGCTCTGCTCACACGCAGTCGCGTTCCAATAAACTATATGCGAATTTCCTACTCGTACAAGAAAGGCGCGGGCGGATTCAAGCGGAAAGTGCTCCCGATGAAAGTGACACGCCCCTCCCCCCGCAGGAAAAAATCGCGCGGAAAAACAGCGCTGCTTGCACTCGCACTTCTGGGTGCGGTGGGTACGCTTATTTTGATTGGGGCACTCGGCTGGCTCACGGCGGGCCTTCCGGACCCAAACAAGCTCATGGACCGGGTCGTCTCTCAGAGTACAAAAATTTACGACCGCACCGGACAGCACCTCCTCTACGAGGTGCACGGCGAGGAACAGCGCTCGCTGGTCGCGCTTGCCGACGTGCCCAGCGCCCTGAAGTGGGCGACGATCGTTGCGGAGGATCGCGATTTTTACTCGCACAAAGGATTTGACCTTCGCGGTATCGCGCGCGCAATCGTAGTCGACGTTCTCACCGGGCGAAAGGCGCAAGGCGGCTCGACCATCACGCAACAGTTCATCAAAAACGCGCTTCTGAGCTCCAAAAAAACCTTCACGCGGAAGTTCCGCGAGTTAATCCTTGCATACCAAATTGAAAAGCGCTTCACCAAAGATCAAATTCTCCAACTCTATCTCAACGAGATTCCCTACGGCTCGACGGCCTATGGCGTGTCTGCTGCCGCGCAGCTCTATTTTGCAAAAAATATCACAGAGCTCACCACAGCCGAATCCGCTCTGCTCGCATCGCTGCCGCGCGCGCCAAGCTACTACTCTCCCTGGGGCGCGAATCGCGACAAGCTCATCGCGCGACAGCACCGTATCCTCGATGGCATGGCGACACTGGATATTATTTCGCGCGACGAAGCAGAGGACGCAAAAAACCAAAAACTGACTTTCCGGGAAGAGCGGGGGGTTTTCCTGGCACCTCACTTCGTCAACTACGTGCGCGAACAGTTACGCGCGACGTACGGAGAAAAGCTCGTGCAGGAGGGTGGCCTCAAAATCACCACGGCTCTGGATTTTGAAAAACAGCTTGCGGCTGAAAAAGCGATTACCCAAGGTTCTAAAACCGCAGCGTCGTTTGGCGCGTCCAACGCCGCTCTCGTCTCACTGAGCGCGCATACCGGCGAGATTCTCGCGATGGTCGGGTCGAAGGATTACTTTGACGAATCCATCGACGGCAACGTCAATGTAGTTCTCCGGAAACGACAGCCCGGCTCGTCCTTCAAGCCGATCGTCTACGCAACGGCCTTTAGCCGCGGCTTTACCCCTTCGACTATTATTTTTGATCTGGTCACAAACTTCTCAACCGACCCAAGTCAAAAGGACTATACGCCCCATAACTACACCGACACGGAGTATGGTCCCGTGACTATGAAAAAGGCCTTGGCGGGATCTTTGAATATCGCGGCGGTTAAAACGCTGTACCTCGCGGGGGTACGCAATGTAATCACGCTCGCAAAAACCCTTGGCTACCAGTCGCTTCAGGATCCCGATCGGTACGGCCTCGCCTTGGTGTTAGGAGGCGCGGAGGTGACACTTCTGGAGCACACGGCCGCCTTCACGGTCTTTGCACGCGAGGGGAGTGTGGTGACGCCTGTTTCGATTTTAAAAGTCCAAGACAGTCGCGGAACAACGCTTGAAGAGTGGCGCACGCCCGCGGTCACCGACACACTTGACCCTGAGGCTGCACGCCAGATCAATGATATACTCTCCGATAATAGCGCCAGAACGTATATCTTTGGCGCAAAGAACCATCTCACGCTTCCCGGTCGGTCGGTCGCCGCAAAAACCGGTACCACAAACGATTACCGCGACGCATGGACGATCGGCTACACCCCTTCACTGGTGACGGGTGTCTGGGTCGGCAATAACGACAATACCGCCATGAAGCGCGGCGCGGATTGTTCAAAGATTGCAGCACCGATCTGGAACCAATATATGCGCGCAAGTCTTGCAGGGATGCCGGTCGAACCCTTCCAGAAGCCGCTTCCACTCACAACCGGTGTCGCGGTGTTAGACGGGGAATATGCTAATGAAAAAAAAGTAATGATTGACAGCACGACCGGAGAGCCTGCGACCGACCTTACGCCGCCCGAGTTGCGACAGGAGCGGATTACGCGCGAAATTCATACCATTCTTCATCTCCTCGATAAAAATAACCCACGGGCCGTTACTACCCCTGACCACCCCGAACAAGATCCTCAATACTCCGTCTGGGAGAAGGGGGTTCGTGCTTGGGTGAAAAAAAATAATATTGAAGAGGGGGTCCTCACGCCGACTACCACCCCTTCAAGTGACAGCCAGGCGCCGACACTGGTAATTCTTACACCACAGGAGAATGAAACAATCGCGTCTGACACACTCACCGCGACCCTTCAAGTATCCGCGCCGTCAGGAGTTGGGAAGGTTGAGTATTTTCTCGACGACGCGCTTATCGCCTCACCCCCCACGGCGCCCTATAACCTTTCCTACCCCCTTGAATTGAAGGATAACGGGTTTCGCTCATTGAAAGTTAGGGTGACCGACCTCACCGGAAACACTCAGCAGGGGAGTGTCGTGGTAAATCTTCTCGTGATAAAAAAATAAACCCGACCACACGGTATTCACCCGCTCTTAACCCCTACTGCCGTATCGGCATAACAAGGTAGAGATACCCCTCTCCACCTTCCGGTTTGAGTACACACGGGTTTACACTATCAACAATATCGAGGGTCACGTTCTGTGACGTGATTAATGAAAGACCGTCAAGAAGATACTTGTAGTTGAGTAGCACTGTGTTCTCTCCTCCACTCATCTCAATGTCGAGGGTGGTGGTATTCTCCCCAACACTTGCGTTTGCCGCATAGAGTGAGAGAAGTCCCTTGCCGTCCTGCTTTGGGGTCACCGTCAACTGAACATCGTGAAGCCCCGCCTTTGAAAAAATGCTTGACGCTTTAATCGCTTGAATAAATTCTTGTCGAGGAATGCGGACATGAGTGGAAAAAGAAGGGGGAATAATATTTTTATAATCAGGGTACGTACCCTGAATTCGCTTTGAGTACAACTCAACACTATCACAAAGAAAGAGGAGTTGATGGTCGGTAATCACCAACTCTCCGCGCGCACCCATTCCGTATTGGGTAATCCGAAGAAACTCTTGGAGGGTTTTAAGTGGAATAATAACGTCGTGGTTTTGTGAAAGCTCCCCCTCCGCAGGAATTGTTTTTTCCGCAAGACGATACGCGTCAGTTCCGACAATGGTGAGTGTTTTTTTTACCGGATCACTATGAAAAAGTACTCCCGAAAGTTCCGGACGAGATTCTTGGAGAGACACTGCAAAGAGTGTGGTGGAAAGACCTTCACGAATATCGCTTAGTGAAAAAGTTATGGGATTCTCTTTTTCAACGCTTGGGATAAGTGGAAAATCTTCCGATGAAAGGCCGTGAAGTGTTGTTGAATATCCCCCGCACTGAATTGAAAGAATTCCTTGAGATGATGTAGTGAGATCAACTTTCTCTTTTGGGAGAAGACTTACAAACTCAACCAGTGTTTTTGCATCAAGAGCGATACTCCCTTCCGTTTCAACTTTTCCTCGCACAGTGGCGTGGACTGCAATTTCTAAATTCGTCGCGGTTAGGGAGAGGATTCCTTTTTCTGTGGTGAGAAGGATGTGAGAAAGAATCGGAAGGCTTTGTTCGCGCCCGACACTTGATCTGGCTATCTGAAGTCCTCGGTATAGATTTTCTTGAAGACAGGAGAATTTCACACAGTATATCTTTTAATTAAAGATATTAATATATATTAGTAATAGTAATAGGGGGTGTGAATTGTGGATAAAGATTTTTTTATTCTTTTTGTTACACATAAAAATCGAATTTTTTAAAAAATAGATGTGTGGGTAATTATTGAAGAGAATGTGAGTAAGTAATTTTTTTTAGACTTTTCAACATACCATCCTCACCTCACCCACAGGTCTATTCACACCCTGTTAAATGTTGTAAATACGCTGCCGGATAAGGTCGAGATCCTGTTTTACCTTCGGGCTCTGTTCGGCATCTCTCTTTACTTTGTTGTATGCGTGAATCGCGGTGGTGTGATCGCGTCCACCGAGCTCAGTCCCAATAAGTGGAAAGGAGCATTTTATCTCCTCTCGCATCAGATACATAATAATTTGCCGCGGCATCGCGAGTTCCTTCTTGCGACACTCGCCGATAATATCAGGAACTTCGATATTGTAAAACTCCGACACAATCAGGATTATCTGCTTAGGAGTGATGGATTTTTTTGCGTAGCTAGTCGTGATTGAAGAGAGAATTTGCTTTATTTTCTCAAAACTCAGAGGCGTCGCGTTGAGCTGCATGAACGCGAGAATCCGATTGAGCGCGCCCTCAAGCTCGCGGATGTTAGAGTGTACCATGGTCGCGATAAAGTTGATCACTTCAGAGGAGAGCTCGACGTTTTTGTCTTTGCATTTCGTCTCAAGAATCGCGATACGTGTTTCAAGGTCGGGAGAGGTAATATCGGCAATCATCCCCCACTCCAGACGGGAGAGAAGACGGCTTTCGATTGCGGGGATTGCCTTTGGGGGGCGGTCTGACGCGATGACGAGTTGGCGGTTGGTTTGATGAAGAGTATTGAAGGTATGAAAAAATTCCTCCTGGGACCCCTCCTTACTGGAAAGGAATTGAATGTCGTCGATAATGAGGACGTCCACGGTCCGGTAGGTGTCTTTGAGCTCCTTTCCGCGGCCGGAGCGAACCGCCTGGATAAAATCGTTCGTGAATTTTTCGCAGGTAACAAAAAGAATGCGCTTTGACGGATCTTTTTTGAGAATCTCGTGGCCGACCGCCTGGAGGAGGTGGGTTTTCCCGAGGCCCACGCCGCCGTAAATAAAGAGCGGGTTGTAGACCTCGCCCGGTTGCGCGGCAACCGCGAGGCAGGCGGCATTGGCAAGTTCGCAGTATTTACCGACAATAAAATTTTCAAAGGTGTATTTCGGGTTGAGGCCGGATGGATGGGGAGACTCCCCGATTCCTGGGCGTGGAGTGTCCGCGCCGTATGACGCGACAAATGTTGCTTGTGTCGACGGAAATGCCTGGACCGCCTTTTTTCGAGCGGCATCAAGCACCTCTACTTTATAGACAACATCTTTAATACTGATCGACGCCACGTTGCGGATCGCCTTGATAATCATCGTGTGATATTTCTTCTCCAGCCATGTTTTTGTAAAGAGGTTCGGAACCCCAACAATCACGCGCTCATTCTCGTAAGATAGGATACTCGTCTCTTTAAACCAGGTGGAGAAGTTTGGACGCGAGAGTAAAATCTCCAACTCTCCAAGCGCTGATTGCCAGAGTTGCGCGGTATTCATAGCGGTATTCTTAAATAAGGGGTACGAATAATGAAATGACGGATCCGGTCATGGTATCACAGGCATATCTGAGTTACAAAGGTGTGACCTGGTGACAAAGTGTGGATAAGCTGTGTACAACCCGTGGAGTGTACCGGGGTGAGGTGGGGCGCTTGACGAACCGCTCGCGAGACGGTATGATCAAGCCCATCATGGGTAAGATTATTCTATGCCAAAACGAACCTATCAGCCAAAAAAGAGAAAGCGCGCCAAAGAGCACGGCTTCCGAAAACGGATGACCACAAAGAATGGAAGGAACGTGCTGAAGCGGCGCCGCCAAAAAGGACGAAAAAAATTGACCGTGTAGGCGATGCTGTCAGCCCCCAATCGCTTGCGGCGTATGCGGGATGTCCGCGCGGTTGTGCGGCGCGGGATCAGTCTTTCTACGCAGCTGTTCACGCTTCGCGCGAATCAAAAGGCGTCGCCGCCTCCCCGCTTTTCGTTTATTGTCTCCAATAAAGTATCCAAACATGCCGTGGTTCGCAACACGATCAAGCGGAGACTCCGAGAAATCATTCGAAAGCGCACGGACGCGTTCCGACAAGACGCAGATTATGCCTTCATTGCAAAAGCGCCAAGCGCGACCGCGTCATTTGATGCGCTCAAAGGAGATGTGGAGAGCATTCTTGCTCGCCTCCCTCGTCCCAGTGGTGCGCCAGCTTATCGGCGGAGCAATTCGCCTGTATCAAAAAAGCCTCTCTCCTGATCACGGTCCCCTTCGGATCTTGTACCCATACGGGTATTGTCGTTTTCATCCCTCCTGTTCTGAGTACTGCCGCCAATCATTTGAAAACAGCTCCCTTTCCATTGCGGTGGTGAGGTCCGTGCACCGCGTGATGCGATGTAACCCATGGAACCGAGGCGGCATCGACCTACCGACCAATCCACCCCAACCTAATGCTAAAGCCTATGATTCTGGCCGCATTCTCGCCCTTCATCGCAAAAAATCCTCATCGTATTTTTAATACGATTTTGTTTTTTCACGACTCCAGGGACTTCGAATCCGACCCACAATCATACATTTTATCAATTAGGTTGGGGTGGATTGGTCGGTAGTACACAAAACATAAAAATCACCTATGCAGGAACTCTTTACGACACTTTTTTATCAGCCGCTGTTTAATCTACTCGTGTGGCTGTATAACGTGCTTCCCAATCACGACCTTGGACTCGCGATCATTCTCCTCACTGTAATCGTGAAGGTGCTCCTCCTCCCGCTTTCCTGGAAGCAGGTGCAGGCACAAGCCGCGCTGCAGGAGCTCCAGCCGCACATTGAGCGGTTAAAGGACGAGCACAAGGACGACAAGCAGGCACTCGCGCAGGCGCAAATGAAGCTCTTCGCGGAAAAAAAGATTAACCCTCTTTCCTCGTGTTTTCCCTTGCTGATCCAACTCCCGTTTCTCTTTGCGCTCTTCTACGTTCTTTCCGAGGGACTCAAGAATGGCGGCAGTCATGCAAAAATTCTCTATCCGTTTATTGCAGACCCGGGCAAGCTTAACGAGACTCTTCTGGGACTTTTCTCACTTACGCAGAGCCATAATATTCTTCTTGCCGTGTTAAACGCCGTCGGGCAGTTTGTCCAGACAAAAATGATGACTCCGGTAAAACCGGCTGCGAACGAAAAAAAGACGGAAGAGAAAAAAGAAGACATCGCGTCCGCGATGAACCAGCAAATGTTGTATGTGTTCCCACTCATGACCGGCGTTATGAGCTATACGTTCCCGAGCGGTCTGGGACTTTATTTTCTTGTGCAGACCCTTGTCAGCGTTATCCAACAAAAAGTATTCTTCGTGGTGATGAAAAAGAAGTGAGGGTATGAGACTCTCAAAAAAACAGATACTTGGACTCCGCGTCGTCACGAAGCGAGGATTTTTTTTAGGACGCGTGTGTGACATTACCCTGGACACGGAGTCGCACCTCGTCACCCACTATCGAGTGCGGCCGCCCTGGCGCATTCTCTGCGTGCTTATCCCCCCAACACTTTCGGGCCAGACCTACTTGATTGCGCGAGAGCAGGTTGTTGGGATGACTGATCGAGAAATGACCGTTCGCGATGGGGCGATCCTCGAGCTCAGCGAACCGGAGCAGCGTTACTACCAAGCACTGAGTCGCGCCAAGGATGTCGCCGTCCAACCGGAACCGACAATGCGCGGCGACGCCGCGTAAAGGCGGACAAAATGGAACACGCCCCCGTAGTTCAATGGATAGAACAACTCACTCCTAACGAGTAAATAGAGGTTCGATTCCTCTCGGGGGTATTGAGAAAAACACCGTCTTGAAAGCGGTGTTTTTCTTGTAGTGCAGCGCGCGCGAAAGGGTCTTTTTTTTAATGGCTAAGCCGGTTGAGCCGTTGATTGCGGGAGCGTTATAAAATAGTCGTAAGTTTCTTTAAGGCCCTCGTCAAAGTTTTTCTGTGGAGCCCAGCCAAGGAGACTCCCCGCTTTACTGATGTCGGCAACCGCGTGTTTGATCTCGACAACGGCGGGGCCGTACACGGGCTCGACCCGTTCAGGGTGCACCGACATGATATGGTTGTAGATATCGTTCACTGAGAGTGCGCGGCCGGAACCTATATTGATCACTTGCCCAAAACACGCGCCACTGGTGGTTTGAGCCGCGAGAATATTTGCTCGAACAATGTCGGACACATGCACGTAGTCGCGGGTGTTTCTTCCGTCGCCGTTGATGACCGGTTGCTCCCCGCGCGCGATGCGCGTGATGAACCGGCCAAAGAGGTTTGCGTAGTCTCCCCGGTGGTCCTGGCGCGGACCAAAGGCATTAAAGTACCGCAAATTTATTGTCTCGACTCCGTAGAGATTGAAATACAGCGTTGCATAGTACTCCCCGACCAGCTTATGGACCGCGTAGGGCGAGATTGGTCGCGGGTGGAACGACTCGCGGAATGGCGCCTCGTTCTGTTCTCCATACACCGCGCAACTGGATGAGAAGATGAAGCGCTTTATGCCGAACGTCCTACACGCCTCAAGGACGTTGAGGGTACCGTTAAGGTTTGCGTCATGCGTTTCTGCCGGGTGGATAATTGAGTATTGCACCTTGGGCATAGCAGCCATATGGAACACGGCGTCGATGTCTCCAGATCCGAAAATATTAGCAAGATCGTTGCAGATATTTTTTTTGACAATCGTGCACTTCTCGTGATCGCGAACCGTACTCAAATTATCTCGCTTACCGGGAGTAAATCGATCAAGCGCTATAACCGTGTGACCCTCATCAAGGAGCGCCTCGGTCAAATGGCTTCCGATAAATCCCCCTGCGCCGGTAACAATGCATTTCATATGCGGCGAATCTTAGCAGGGTCAGTCGCTGCTTTCAAGGGAGGTTGCGCGGGAAGCCCCCCTTTAGTATACTGGGGTGCACCGCCGTTTGTTTGTAGGTGGGCCTATAGTAAAACGGTATTACGCAGCATTCGCATTGCTGAGGTCCGGGTTCGATTCCCGGTAGGTCCATTGAAAGTTTTGTAATTAGGAGTTTCCGCCAAAGGCGGACCAGGCTCTGCCTGGCGATTCTCGCTAGGTCCAAAAGAAAAGATCTGTCCAAACGACGGATCTTTTCTTTTGGACTTTTCATTTTACTTGACGGGCAGTAGGCTGTAATGGCTTCCCGATGACGAGTATGGAAGGAGGAGTCATGATGCATCGCCGTTCTTTTCTCTGGGCAGTTCTTATTGGCATCCTTGATGCGTGCGTCGGCCCTCCATCGGTTCCGCGCGCTCCAAAGGGAGAGACGAGCCCACTCGGCTCTACCTCGCCGCAGCCTTTGGGGGCGTCACCGGATGTGAGTCCGACCGCTCCACCCGGTGGAGAGACTCTCGTGCAGACGCCGACCCCAACACCCACTCCCGAAATGCCGATTGTGGTTGCCGCGCCTTCAGGAGACGTGGTCGCGCCGGTTGTTTCCGATATCGCGCCTGTTTCTCCCCTCCTCTCCGAGGGTGGATACGAGTTCACGCTTTCCGGTGTTGACGAGCGCTCAAGCGAACCGCTTGGCCTCTCAATTCTGGGACAGGGTCAGGCCAGCGACGTGCGTGTGTTTGTCTCAAATGCGAGTACGGCCGCTGAGCACGACTACTGGGTGCCGGTAACATCCCCCCAGCGCTCCGTGAGTTCGGTTGCGGCCTCGCGGGCTATTCCATCCAGGAACGGCCGGTATCTTGCAATCACAGCTGAGCGCACCAACATTCCGGACAGCGTGGTGCTCGTAAGTACGAACGTGCAAAATGCAGGACTCGAGGCGATTCCTGAATTTGTTGATGAGCCGCCCGTTGCCGTCTCGGCGTTCCGCGCGCAGTACATCAGCCACGCCATTATCACGCCAGCCGATGCGGTGGTGACGGGGACCAAGGATCTGCTCGTGTTCGTGCACGGGGCAGGATCTGAGAATCGCGAATATTTCCACCTTTGGGAAAACTTCCTCGCGTTCCTCAAGGCAAACCCCGCATTCCGCGATGAGTTCCTCAAGCGGTTCGTGATCGTCGTGTGGCGGTACGACTCGCAAGCAGCGATCGACTCCAACGCCCGTGCCATGGTGAGTGCGCTACGCGCTGCCTACGGCCCTCGCGTGACGTACTTTGTCGGGCACAGCATGGGTGGATTGCTGAGCCGGTGCGGGTATGCCGATCTCTTCAAGGAGGGACTCGCGGGCGGGGTGGTGACTCTTGGGACGCCACACAACGGATCGCCGCTCGCTGTCCCCGAACTCATGGGGTGCACCTTCTCGACGTTTCCCTACCCCACACTTTTCACGGTGCTCTATCAGATCGTCGTGAACAACTTCATCGGCGGGATGCGCTCGCTGCGCCTCAAAAAGCGCGTAAGCGACTATGTCACTGAACTTCTCAAACTCTACAGTGACGGATTCGTCTCGCTCGCGAGCCATGAGCAGTCCTTCGGCATTCCGGACAAGGAGTTCGTCACGAAGTTCTCGTTCGGACCCCTTCAGGGCGTACCGCTGCCGGGTATCCTTAACCAGGGCGACAATCTTCTCGTTCCCGAATCAAGTTCGGCGTTCGCGGCAGTCTCCGGAGTGAAGGGAGCGATTCGAATGCGGACCACCGACAACAAGGCACGGATCAACCAGGTCGAAGCGATCAAGCGATACGAAATGGTTGTCGGATGCGCAGACACGCCGCATGTGTTCGCGCATGCTGGCGCGATTGACCAAAAGATCCGCGAGAGCGACGACGATCTGGTTGCGCGCTATGTGCGCGACAAGGGCATTGAGACGGTCGCCGGGGATACGAGCGTTCAGATGCAGCAGGCGGCGCTCCGTTGGATCAGTCGATCGATATTTCCCCTCATTCCCACGGCAAGCGGGAAGAAAAGCGCGGGCAACGACGGACTGGTGCGCGTGGAGGACGCGTTTGGCTTAGAGCCCGGCGCAGACCTTGGCGCTGATGGGACTGTCGACCTCGCAATCGCGGCAGCACGCGCGCCAAAATGGGTTCGCGGCGTCCGTATGAGGTCTGGGTACACGCATCTGGATCTCGCGATCGGAAAGTCGTCTTCTGACACGGAGTACTTCACCTCGATCGCCGAGGATGTTCTTACTCTTGCCAAGGATCGCGACTCAGGAGCAGTGACGAGCGTCACTCCGGAAGTGCGAGACGCGGTTATCAAGTTCATTTACGCGTACTTCGTGGGGCAACTTCGCGAAAGTGGGCTGCAGCCAGTCCTTCAGCTTTCGCGCACCTTCATCGACATGGTCCCCGGTAAAACAAACCGCGTGACCGCGTCGTTCCGGATCCACCTCACAGATTCTTCAAATAATGTTGTATTCCCCCGGACCGGGTACCAGTCATACACCGCAAACCTCGTGTATCTCCAGGGACGGTGGTACTTCTACCGCTCGCCCGGGTACACCCTGGGCGGATTCCTCGAAACGGTGGAGTGACTTATTTCGCCTCGCCTCAACACTGTTGGGACGAGGCATTCTCTTGCCCGCACCCCGATCGATCCGTATACTAGAGACATGTATTTACAAAAACTGGAAATAGTCGGGTTCAAGTCGTTTGCCGCCAAAACGGTTTTTTCATTTCCACCTCCGCGCGACGGGGAGCGGGGCGTCACCGGTGTCGTCGGTCCCAACGGGAGCGGAAAAAGTAATGTCGCCGACGCGATTCGGTGGGTATTGGGCGAACAGTCAAAAACCGCACTCAGAAGCAAGAAGGCTGAAGATGTGATTTTTTTTGGGTCTGCGCGTAAGAGTCAGCTGGGATTTTGCGAAGTGGCCCTTACTTTTAATAATGAAGATGGAACGCTTGTCGGCAGCGCGCCGGAGATCGTGATCACGCGGCGGCTGTACCGCGATGGCGAGTCCGAGTTTCTTCTTAACGGTGTGAAGGTACGACTTTCCGATGTGGTGATGCTCATCGCGCAGGCTCAGTGCGGTCCGAAAAACATTAGTGTCATCGGTCAGGGCATGATCGACTCGATCATTAATGCTTCGCCGGCAGAACGGAAAGACTACTTTGATGAGGCCGCCGGCGTGAAGCAGTATCACCTCAAAAAAGACCAATCCCTCCAAAAACTCAAAAGTACCCGCGAGAATCTCGACAGCGCGCGTCTTCTCGTGTCCGAACTTGAACCTAAAATCCGGTTTTTTTCTCGACTCATGAAACGACTCCAAGAGCGGTCAGCAATCGAGCAGGAGCTGAGCGAAAACTTGCGCTCGTATTACAACGTCCTCTGGCAGAACGGATTGCGGGGGCTTGGTGACTCCAAGAATCGACAAGCGCAGTTACAGCAAAAAATTAACGACGCGCAAAAGAGTGCAGACGCGCTCGACGCGGACTTCCAAAAAAAGAAAAACGGTCTTCAGCCGCAGAAAGACGACGCGTTCCTTGCGCTTTCCGCCCAACACGCGCGACTTAGCACGGAAAAGCAAGAGCTTCTCAAACGGCAGGCCCTGATTGAGGGGCGACTGAAAAGCGCGCTTCAGCAGACCGGGAAGGTTCAGCTCTCCTGGCTTCTTGAACAAGAGCGACTTGCAAGCGACGCGCTTGCCGAAAAGGAAGTGGCAGCCACCAACCTTGAAAAAAGAATTGTTGAGCACTCCGGGGAAGAGCAGCGACTCCGGGAGGTGTGCGCACAAAGCGCTGAGACGCCGCAACAGGAAGCACTCACTCTTGCGGGCGTTCGTGAGAGTCTTCTCGAAATCCTGAAGCTCAAGGAGAATGCGCCGACAGATTCTGTCAACGTTTTACTTGCGATTTTTGAACGGGTGATCGGTCAGGTACACTCCCTTGTTGAGCGTATCGGCAGAAGCGTTTCTGTGTCTACGGAGAGTGCGAACCGAGAGCGCGAGGGTCAGAAAGACCGCGAGCGACGTCTCCGCGAAGAGCTTGCACAGGTGCGCATCGCGCTCGGTGTTGATCGGGCACAGTTGCAAACCATCACGGCCGAGATCGTTCGAAGGAAACAGGAGCTAGAGAAACTGCGAGCCGACTGCGCGTACTTTTCTTCGAACGAGCCTTCGGATCAGCACGCGGTCGCCCAACAAGAAAAAGAGGGCATTGATCAAAAACTCGCGGAGTGTTCTCAAAGGCTCCGTGATGCCGACTCCCAACTAGCAGGATTTTATGAAAAAGAAAAACAGACCGCGCGCACGCTTCTCTCGCTCTCTCAAGAAGTGACGGCGGCCCGGACAGTGGTTGATGCAATCAAAGAGAATCACACCGTAGTGAGCCTTGAGGTTGCACGAGCAGAGGCGCATCAAGAAGAGCTTCTCTTGCGGATTTGCGAAGAGTTCTCCCTCGACTCAGATCGCTCAACTCAGCTGTGCGAAGCCACCGAGACGGTGTATTCCATACTGGGCTTTCGAAAAGACCCCGAGCCGATTAATCTGGAGGAGATGCGGGTCACTATCGAGCGAGCAAAAAAGAAACTTGAGCAGATCGGAAGCGTCGACGACGATGCGCTTGCAGAGTACGAGAGCACGAAGGAGCGTTATGAGTTCCTTACCGTCCAGATTGCCGACCTTGAGGCAGCGCGCGAATCGCTCACCGTCGCAGTCCGCGACCTGAACACTATCGTCCGACAGCGTTTTGATGACGCGCTTATCCGCATCAACGAGACCTTCGATCAGTATTTCAAGATTCTCTTCTCCGGGGGATCGGCGCGCATCTCGGTTCTCAAGCGGGAACCGGCTGAGCCCGGGGAGGACGAGGACGAGGAGGCAAGCACTCCAGCTGAGGATGCCGACGAGATCATGGGAATTGAGATTTACTGTAACCCCCCACAGAAGAAACTCAAGAACATCAGCTTTCTCTCCGGCGGCGAGAAGGCGATGACCGCAATTGCGCTTCTCTGCGCAATCGTATCGAGTAACCCTGCGCCGTTCGTGGTTCTCGACGAGGTGGACGCGAGTCTGGACGACTCAAACGCGCATCGGTTTGCCGACATCATCTCCGAGCTCGTGTCCAAAACGCAATTCATCATCATCACCCACAACCGCGTGACTATTCACACCGCGCAGGTGCTCTACGGGGTAACCATGGGCGATGACGGCGTTTCAAAGGTCCTCAGTCTTGACATTGCCAACGCCGGTGCTACCATGAGCCAATCATGACGGCTCCCAGGATAGTGTTTCTACTCACTATCCCCTAAACCCTAAACCCTAAACCCTGTGCTAATGATTCGTCTCGCTCGGCGAGGAAAAAAGAATGCGCCGTTCTTCCGGCTCCTGGTATCAGAGAAATCACGCGATCTCTATGGTACCGCCCTTGAAGAAGTCGGCACCTACAACCCCGCCGCAAAAGATAAGCCCGTGACACTGAAGGCCGATCGCATCACCTACTGGCTTTCCAAGGGGGCACAAGCCTCCCCGTCCGTTCACAACCTGCTCGTCAAAGAGAAGGTGATCACCGAGAAGAAAATCGTAAAGTCAAAAGCAAAGAAAAAAGCAGAAAAAAAATAGATTGACCACCAAATACCCCATGATATACTCAGGGGGTATTTTCGTTGGAGACCTTGGTCGACAGGCCCGGACGAGCAGACAGATGATATTTCATGTAACCGAACTCGAAAGACTATGACTCAATTGTCAGATCAGGAATTTGTAGAGACAGTTGTCAAAGCAATTGTAGCGCACCCCGAAGACGTGAAGACAGAACGAAAGATTGATGAGCGCGGCGTGCTCATCACGCTGTCGATCCACCCCGAGGATATGGGGTATGTGATCGGCAGGCAAGGCCAGACCGCACGCGCGATCAGAACTCTCCTCAAGATTGTCGGCGCCAAGAACTCCGCGCGCGTCAATCTCAAGATCAACGAACCGGAAGGATCAACCCGCGGCCACCGCCCAAGCGAGGCGCCGAGTATGGCAACCTCAGGCTGGGACACCGGTGTGGACACCTCACTGGTCGACGACCTAAAGATATAGAACATCAATCAAACAAAAGAGCCCCCACCAAGGGGGTTCTTTTGTTATTCGACTAATGGTTTATACTTTTTGCAATAGATGTAAGAAAAGAACGAAAGCACCTATGACCAAGCGGCTAAGCTGGGAATCAACCAAAGTGTACGACTGGAAAAATTATGTTATTCCAGCTCGTCCCTCTCGATCAGAACTAAAGCGATACGAAGAGCGTATTGTGAAGTTGAAAAAACAAAAGAGTCACGTCACGGTTGCTATTTTAGGGTCGACAGTTGAATTTCGCTCTTTGTGTCATAAATATTCACTTGATGTAACAGTCATTGAATTCAGCAAGAAGCACTACGCGATCCTTTCTCGTCAGCAAATGAAATACCGAGGTACAGAACATGTCCGAGAGGAGGACTGGCGAAGGATGCACACAAAAGAACGCTATGACCTGATTCTTGGCGATCTGGTTCTCAATGTTGTTCAAAAAGAAGATATTTCAACCATCTTGCAAAAACTTAAAGAGAGTCTTTCGCAAGACGGTGTCTGTATGTTGCGAACATGGGTTCGCGCCAGTAGCGCGCACAGATCTGTTGACACAATACTCAAATCATATAGAAAGGCCGGATCGAAGTCGCATTTTTATACGGCAAATATCATGCCTCTGTATATGTGTTGCTATGATTTTCTCAACGATAATGCCAACTACCCCGCGATGATCCATCTTCTTAAAGAAAAGCTCCTCGAAAAGAAAATTTCAAAAGCAGAGTATCACGCGTGTTATGATCGATGGCAGCACGAAGGATCCGCATTCATTATTCCCTTGAAAGCATTTGCTGAAGAAGTCATGTCGCGTTTTTTTGAGATAACGAACATACGCTACGGCACCGACTGTTTTAAAAAATGGGCGCCCATCTATATTCTAAAAAGGAAAAACAAATGAGAGGAAGTGCGACATGGGACTTGAGATGCGTATGAAGTTTGATGTTATTTCCATTTTCCCCACGCTTTTTGACTCGTTCATGAGCGAGAGTTTATTGAAGAAAGCGCTGGACAAGAAACTCATTGCAATAACGGTGCATGATCTGCGTGCTTTTGCGGTCGACAAACACAAAACCGTCGATGACAAGCCATACGGCGGCGGAGCAGGGATGCTCATGAAGATCGACCCACTGGTCAAAGCGCTCGAGTCTATCAAGCGAAATAAGAAATCACGCGTTATTCTCCTCTCGCCTGCCGGGAAGCAGTTCGATCAAAAGCGCGCGAACACCTTTGCAAAAAAATACGATCAGTTGATTTTTGTCTGCGGTCGCTATGAGGGCGTTGATGCCCGAATCAAAAAGTTCATTGACGAAGAGCTCTCAATCGGGCCATACGTCCTCAACGGCGGCGAGGTTGCGGCGATGGCGGTGATCGAGGCGGTCAGCCGCCTTCTTCCCGGGGTCCTGGGGAATCCGGAATCCCTTGCCCAGGAGTCGCACGTGCAAGAAGGCGCGGCAGAGTATCCGCAGTACACGCGACCGGAACTATTTCGCCGATTAAAGGTTCCCAAAATTCTTCTCTCCGGAGACCATAAAAAGATCAGTGAGTGGCGCGCAAAAAAGACTGTAAGAAAATGACCCCCCATCTGTCGATAGACCTGTGGGCATGTGGATAAACTGTTGATAGAATGCCCCCCAACCTCCTCTTGACAAACGATTCTGTCTCCTCTAGGATGGACATATTGTATTCTTAGTCCTGAATTGCTTTCAAATACACAGAAAGTAATCATTTCATCGGCAAGACAAAAGCAAAAGGAGTGAGGTCATCTTATCCACTGAGACGACTTCTCTCTTTTTTCTTCTGACTGAAGAGAAAAGGCGATCTTTGACATCTTAAAAGCGATACAAGCCACATGGCTATCCCAGTTTACTGGGGTAGTTCCATGGAACAAAATAGATCAATTCCAATAAACTATCGAGTCAATCAACACTCATTATTAAGAGTTTGATCCTGGCTCAGGATGAACGCTGGCGGCGTGTCTAAGGCATGCAAGTCGAACGGATTTCTTTGTGTAGCAATACATAGAGCAGTTAGTGGCAAACGGGAGCGTAACACACTGGTAACCTGCCTCGAGGACGGGCATAACCCCGCGAAAGCGGTGCTAATTCCCGATATACATGGGGGGACGAAAGTCATTCCTATGGAAAGGAGCAATCTACCTCGAGAGGGGCCTATGGCTCATCAGCTTGTTGGTAGGGTAACGGCCTACCAAGGCGACGACGAGTAGCAGGTGTGGGAGCACGGCCTGCCTCACAGGGACTGAGACACTGCCCTGACACCTACGGGTGGCTGCAGTCAAGAATCTTCCCCAATGGACGAAAGTCTGAGGGAGCGACGCCGCGTGCAGGAAGAAGCTCTTCGGGGCGTAAACTGCTTTTCTGGGGGAACAAGTCATGAGTGTACCCCAGGAATAAGTGCCTGCTAAACTCGTGCCAGCAGCAGCGGTAATACGAGTGGCACAAGCGTTATCCGGTCTTATTGGGCGTAAAGGGTCCGCAGGCGGCCTTTAAAGTCTTGTGTTAAATCCTGATGCTCAACATCAGGGCCGCATGAGATACTTGAAGGCTAGAGGCTGGGAGAGGCATCTGGAATTGTCGGTGTAGCAGTAAAATGCTCTAATATCGACAGGAACACCAAAAGCGAAGGCAGGATGCTGGAACAGTTCTGACGCTCAGGGACGAAAGCGTGGGGAGCGAAGCAGATTAGATACCTGCGTAGTCCACGCCGTAAACGATGGATACTTGGTATTGGGAGTGTCGACCCTCTCAGTGCCGTTTAGTTAAGGTAACCCCTTAAGTATCCCGCCTGGGAAGTACGGCCGCAAGGCTAAAACTTAAAGGAATTGACGGGAACCCGCACAAGCGGTGGAGCATGTGGTTTAATTCGACGGTAAGCGAAGAACCTTACCAGGGCTTGACATGTCACGGAGTTTCCAGAAACGGAGATGTGCCCGCAAGGGAACGTGAACACAGGTGCTGCATGGTTGTCGTCAGCTCGTGTTGTGAAATGTCGGGTTAAGTCCTTTAACGAGCGCAACCCTCATCTTGTGTTAATTTCCACAAGAAACTGCCTGGGTCAACCAGGAGGAAGGTGGGGATGACGTCAAATCAGCATGGCTCTTACGCCCTGGGCAACACACGTGCTACAATGGCCGCTACAATGGGCCGCAAAGTCGCAAGACGGAGCAAATCCCATCAAAAGCGGTCTCAGTTCGGATTGGAGGCTGCAACTCGCCTCCATGAAGCCGGAATCGCTAGTAACTGCCGGTCAGCTATACGGCGGTGAATACGTTCTCGGGTTTTGTACACACCGCCCGTCACACCAAGAGAGTCGGTGGCACCTGAAGCGCCCCGTTCGGGGAACTAGGGTGAAATCGATGATAAGGGTGAAGTCGTAACAAGGCACCGGTAGCGGAAGCTGTCGGTGGATCACCTCCTTTCTAGGGAGAATTCGAAATGCGGTTTTCACAAATCGTGTTTCAACACTGGTCGATGCTGTATGAGTCGCCCCTAAAGCGACACACACAGATTCAGTAAAAAAACCGGAATTGAGCTGTTGAGTTCAGGCTTGGATCGCTTTTAAGAGTCAAAGATAAAAAACCGCCCTTTATTGGGTGGTTTTTTTGTTGCGGACGAGCAACCGGTATGTAAAAATTGAAGTCTATGCAAAAGATTTCAGAAAAAAAATTCGTAATCGTTTTGGCGTTGATCGCTTTTCTCTGGAATCTCGCGCCAGATCTCTATCGAGCAACGCATCCAGTTGAGGATGTGACATACGTTGGTCTTCCGACCATTTCGATGGATTTCTCCTTTTACCTCACGGAAATGCGCGCTGGTTTTGAGGGGAAGTGGCTCTCCGTCGACCCATTCACCACGGAAGAGCATTCGCCGTTGTTCTATCATCCATTCTATCTCTCGCTCGGGCATCTTTCGCGCATCGCCGGCCTCTCTATTGAAAAAACCTTCCACATCGCCCGGTATGCGTTCGGACTACTCTTCATGGCCGCTTCGATTTATTGCACTAGGAGTCTCGTTCGCTCGTTGCGCGTACGCAGATACGCATATCTGCTCACTTTTTTTGCCGGAGGGATCGGGTATATAGTGCCATTCGCTGTACGTGTCTGGCCCGGCACAACATCGCTCCTTCGTTTTGCCGACTTCCCACACTTTATGTTGGCGCACAGCCTTTTCGTGTTCGCGGCAACCCTTTGTTTTTTGTACGGAAGAGAGACGCGATGTCTCCGCATGGCAGTTGCTGGAATGTGCGTGGCGCTCCTAAATATCGTGTTGCCGTATTACTCAATTCTTCTCATTGCCCTTGCCGGCGTACTGGTTGTCGAGCGCATGCTGTCTCTGCCGAGCGAGAGAAAAAAAATCGCGCTTCATGCGTTTCTCTTCCTCGCGATCTCTCTGCCATCTTTTATCGTCATGGCGTTGATCGGGCTTTCCGATCATCCCCTGGCGATTTCTCAGCACGGCGTGCTACGAGCATATAGTATCCCCGAGCTTCTGACGGGCTTTGGAGGACTATGGATTTTTTTTATCATTGGATTTCGATCGCTCCAGCGGCATGACGATGGACGAGCATCCGCGTGTACGCTCGCGTGCGGCATGCTCCTCATGTATAGTCTGCCGATCGCGCAGAAAACACGTCTTTTTGAAGCGACAACTATCTTGCCGGTCGCGATTGGCGCAAGCTACGGGATGAGCCTGTTTTTTGAGGTACTGACGAGATGGAGAAATCGATCGGGATCTCTCATGCGTGATACGGTTCTTGTCAGCGCGATCACACTGGTGGTTGTTGGAATCTTCGCGGGTCCCGCCGTCGCATCATGGAAAAGATTCCTTGTGCGCTATCACAGCGACGCGACTCGCGTTAGCAGCCCCTTTTTGCCAAACGGAAATATCGAGGCGATGCGGTGGCTGTCGGTTCATACAAAAAATGAAAGCATCATTCTTTCATCAATGGTTAACGGAAATGTTATTCCATACTTTTCTAATCGAAGAGTATTTATCGGGCATTGGCTTTTGACGCTTGATTTGGACAGAAAGCGAAAGCAGGCGTACGCAATTTTTGAAGGGCGTGACAGCCAGAACACGATGCACGAATTTCTCAAAAAAGAAAAAATCAGCTACGTATTCTATTCTTTTTATGAAAAAATTCCAGGTGATTTTTCTCCCGAGAATTATTCCTTTCTTAAAAATGTGTATCAGAACCGCGAGGTAACTCTTTACCAGGTTCTATGACAGAACAACAGGGTTGAGCGTTAGCCAAAGAGAAATCCTTGCGCGAGGGAGAGTGTCCAGACCATGCCGCCGATGACAATCCATGCGATTTCACCGGGAGTTAAGCCTAACGCTTGAGAGCGATCTTTATGATGAGTGTGCCAATAGCTATTGAGCGCGCGCTGAGGCGCGGCGAGTAAGAGTCCGACAAGTAGTGCCATGAATAGGTCGATAACCAGTGCGCTCACTGCCTCCAGGCTTGTCGGGGGAACCTCGCTTGAGAACATCGCGATCGCAACAATCGTATACCCGACCCACAAGTACCCCAGGGCCAGAAGACCGATCGTCACCCATACCGACGGGTAATATACCTTCTGCTCTGCGGTGCCGGAGAGTTCACGGATCTGCTGCAGTTGCTGGGCGATGAGAAAAATATTCAAGAACGGAACAAGAAGCCCGAGCGTTCTCAGGGCCGGTCGAAGTGAGAGGCCATTGACCTCCTTGAGGTGTGTCCAATTGCGATAAAACCAATACAGCGGGTACGTGCCATAGGACACGACCGTAAGGAGTACCAAGGTTCCGAGTTCCTGCGTATATGCGTGCTGTGCACGATGAGAGAGGTCCATAGAGGTGTTGATTATGAAGTCTTTCACTATAGTGTACGCTCCCCCGGCAGGTATGTGCAAATGAAGAGTAGACAATCGGGCAAAACAATGCTTCAATGGATCTGTTTTCTATTCAAAAAAAACTATGAAAGGAATCATTCTTGCGGGTGGAAGCGGGACGCGGCTCTACCCGATCACTCGGGGGGTCTGCAAGCAGCTGCTGCCGATCTATGACAAGCCCATGATTTATTACCCGCTCTCGGTACTTATGCTTGCGGGTATTCGGGATATTCTTTTGATCTCCACTCCACAAGACTTGCCGCGCTTTCAGGATTTGTTCGGGGACGGTTCTGATCTGGGGTTGAACTTTTTCTATAAAGTGCAAGACGCGCCAAACGGCCTTGCTGAAGCATTTATTCTCGGACAAGAGTTTATCGGAGACGATTCGGTGTGCTTGATCCTTGGAGACAACGTTTTTTTTAGTCACGGATTTACCGGACTTCTCAGGAAGGCGGCAACCGATATTGAGACTCACGGTGGAGCAACGGTTTTTGGATACTACGTTCAGAATCCAAACCAATATGGCATCGTGGAGTTCGATGAGAGCGGAAAGGTGGTATCTGTCGAGGAGAAGCCGAAAGAACCAAAGTCGAATTACGCGATAACCGGCCTCTATTTCTATGATAATTCGGTGGTTGAGATCGCAAAAGGAGTTATGCCCTCCTGGCGCGGGGAGCTTGAGATCACCGACGTGAATAGGACCTACCTCGAGCAGAAAAAACTCCGTGTTGAACTTCTTGGTCGCGGCACGGCGTGGCTTGATACCGGCAGCCACGAGAGTCTTTTGGAAGCGAGCGAGTTTATCGCCACTATCGAAAAACGCCAAGGTCTCAAAATCGCCTGCATTGAGGAAATCGCTTACACCCTGGGGTACATTGATGCCAAAACCCTTCTCAAGGCGGTCGACAAGCACAGTAAAAACGGTTACGGGGAGTATCTTAGACGAATTGTCAGCAACCTTGCATAAGAGACGATTCCCGTGTAGTATTTTTCCATTGTTTGCAAAGGTTAATGGGCATGTAGCTCAGTTGGTTAGAGCACTTCACTGATAATGAAGAGGTCGGAGGTTCGAGTCCTCCCATGCCCACCAAGATCTGTTTAGAGCCCCCCCCTTCCAGCCGACGGATTCACTTCTGTCGTCTGTATCTATTTGAATCGGCAATTCCTTCAATCCATCCCTTCATTCTATTGAGAAGAGTAACGTCGTTAATTCGAATCCGAATCGTTCCAAAAGGAAGCGTCGAACCGCGTTTTAGTTTGCTGCTTTTACTGACCATACAAATTGGCTTATTGAACTGGCTGAGTGGAAGACGGCAAACACGAGACCAGTACTGTAGGACTCTCTGTTCGTCTTGATTGGAATAGTGTTGGACTTGGATCTTTATTTTTTTTCTTGGCACGGAACATGTGTGCAGGAAATAATGCATCATGAGTTTAATCATTTTCGGATCAGAGTTACAAAAGACCATATTCCAGTTTGATTTTTTGTATCCTTCCGCCCAATATAGCGAAGCTCCAATTAGAAAGAGCTCTCTTTCCGTAAGAGCTCCGATTTCATGAGAGCTTTCTTTTTGAGTTTTTATCCATCCCAACCTGATCAATCTCGATCGATTTTTGTTAAATGCAATTAGATTTTTTGCTTGTATTTTTTTGTTTTTTTCGTTATTCTCTCTTTTGATATTCTCCGAAAAAGGCACCGTGCTCAACCATCCTGAAAGAGTGCTTTTAGCAACATGCAGTCGCCTCGATATAGTATTGTATGAAAGCCCTTCTTTTCTCAATAGGATTGCTTGGTGTTTTATCTCGTTCATATCATTATAGTACAAGTTCATTATACCACGAGTTCGATTTATTATACTTGAAAGATTATAACGATAAGGTATACTATTTTTCACTTTGCCGAGGTAGCTCAGTGGTAGAGCGAAGGACTGAATTTTCGGTCCATCACACTGTAAAGTGTGATTAAAAATCGGGTGAATTCGGAGAAGTCTCCAGTCAAATTGTGATAACTCCGAGCCAAGCCAGAAAGAGCGTTGTTTTTCTGGAAGGCGTAGAGACTAGCAGGTGAGCCTCAACAATATTCCTGCATAAGCGCTCGACCCCTTCTTTCTCTAGAAAGAAGGGTGATGATATAGTCCAACACTTACGGAAACGTAAGAAAGCAGAAGGAAAATCCTTGCGTCGCGAGTTCGATCCTCGCCCTCGGCATTGAAAAAACCTCCCCCGAAGGAGGTTTTTTCTTATGCCAGGGAGCGATCCAACAGTTTGGATCGCGTCGGGGATCGAACGCCGGAGCGATGTCCGGCGACGCAGAGTGGCGAGCCGGACCGCGAGGCGGTGGTCAGCCCGAGGAGCCGGGAGGCGACGAGAGGCGAGACCGATCCTCGCCCTCGGCATTGAAAAAACCTCCCCCGAAGGAGGTTTTTTCTTGTCCGAGACGCGTGAATCATTTAGGATAGGAAAGATACACTACCACCATGACTACTCGCCGAAGCGAAAAATTGATTGTCCCATCCCGAGATACCGACCTCGTCATGCCACGCTATGACGATTATTGTCTTTCGCAAATCCCGCATGCCCTCCTCTCGTACTGGGGCCGCGGATCAAAAAAAGTACATCCGCTTTGCGGCAGCGCGACTTTCTGACGTACTGCCGCGTTAAAGATATGTCAGCCCGATACGACGGCATGATTCCAGAGGAGGAACGCCTTAAAGAGACCGCTCGCGAATACGTCGAGAAACATCTTCCTCAGACTGAAGAGCGAATCGGGATCCCGATGGACCCCGCGTGCGTTCTTTCGCTCGTCATTCCCGCCTACGGCGAACGCGAGCATGTGTTTCGACTCCTCGCTTCTCTTGCGGAGCAGCGCGGCACCTCCCCCGAAGAGTTTGAGGCGATTGTTGTCGTCAATAATCCTACGCATGCACCAACGCGCCTGGAGAACGAACCGGAGACTGTGTACCGCTCCCGTTGCGAGCACTTCCTGCGGGCACGGCAGGACAACCAAGAGACACTTTCCATCCTTGCGCACATCACAACCGGAGCAGCCAGCAGTGACCTCTCTGATGACGAGAGAGAGGCGATTGACTTACTAAAGGAACACGGCGTGAAGGTGCATATTGTCGATAAGGCGTCTGATGGAAAGACGCTTCCTGAGGAGGTCGCGAATGTGGGCGGCGCGCGAAATCGAGGAACCGCAGAGGCAATCGAGCGGTTTCTTGAGATCGACCGCAACGGGATTGTTGCTCACACTGATGCTGACACGCGTCTTGACCCCGACTACCTCAGGAATCTCATTGACGCGTACACCCGAAGACCGGATGCGATCGGCGTGACCGGCGAGGTGATTATGGAGCACGACAAAGACGCCCTTGATGACGAGCTTTTTCGGCTGAAGCATCTGCAGGGGCTCTATAAAAAACTGATTCTTGCGTATCACCACGCTCTTTTCCACCAGCGGTCACGGCCTCATGAGTCCTTTGAAATGCAAGCAAAAACCGTCGGTCCGAGTATGTCGGCACGAGCATACCAAACAGCGCTCGCAGACGGGATCCCGACGGTCGGCAAAGGAGAGGATACGCGCTTCGGAGAACGGCTCTCATCATGCGGGAAGGTGATTTTTGAACCGTCCGCAGTAGTATATCCGCTTTTACGGGTATCTTCTCGCGCAGAAGGCGGAAGCGGAATCGGGGTCATCAAGCTCCGTGAAAAGAATAAAGAGGGTGGACAGCTCATTACGGTAGAAAATCCCGTCCTTGCCGATGTTTTCGAACGACGAATCACCGACTTGACCACAGCTCTTCAGCACGTGTTTGAAACCCAAGGGTGGACCCCCGAGGGGGTCGGAGTGATTTTTGAGCACCTTCTTACTATTGATGGCCGCAAGGTATACAACGAAGAAAAATTACAACATTTCGTGAGTCGACTTGTAAAAAATGACCCTCAAGAGGTGCTTGCGTCCTTTGATCGGTTCTGGGTCGTCAAGGCGGTTCGACGGATGACGCGCCCGCCACTGCATCAGGCGATCCCCGATCTTTTGGAGAAAACAAAGAGTATGCCGCTTCTTATGGAGAATGAGTATACCCGAACGCTCATCGACTCCCTCGAGCGTGAAGCGGGAAAGCCGGGCGACACATAGACGGTTCAGCTCCTCCTTGTCTGTGAGTCTCAAATCAACTACGATGAGAAACAGACTTGCGACGATGACGGGCTGTCGTATACCGGTAGTACGCTTGGTTTGGGACCAAGTAGACTGGGTTCGATTCCCAGCAGCCCGATAGGGACATGAGATTCCAACGAAGTTGGAGTATCATGTCCCTAATGGATTTGAAAGGGAATCGAACGGGTGTGAGCGACCTGGCACGAGGCGAATAGCCGTAGGAGCCAAAGGAGCGAGCGAGGAGTGCCAGTGGCACTTCCGAGTACACCCCGGGCAAACGCCTGACGTCCAGTGGACGGTCCTGAGAGCGGAATTCGGGAGCAGCCCGACCAGATGAGACATTCTATGCGACAAGTAAAGAGAATATTTGGATTAATTTTTTTTCTCCTTATTACCGGCGCGGGCGGACCTGTTGTACCGGCTGCATTTGGCGATGTGGCGACTAACCATCAGACTCCCCATCTCTCAGAGGCCGCGTATGCGAAAACAGAAAAAGAACTGATCACATTGCTTTACAAAAAAAATCCGCGAACAGCGCTCATCCGCCTTTCGAAGCTCATGAAGAAAGATCGGAACGTCGCGGCGGAGTGCCATCGTTTTGTACATGCTCTTGGTCGCGAGGCACTCAAAAAATATGAAGACTTTTCTGCAGCAATCGCATTTCGTGATCCGCTCTGCATTTCCGGGTATACTCACGGAGTGATCGAGGCGTCGTTTGAAAACTCATCGGATATTATCGAAAGCATCCGCACCGCATGCGAGAAGTACGAAGAGCGATCGTTCGGCCAGTGGAACTGCTACCATGGCGTCGGGCACGGCACTATGTACTACACCGGAAACAATCTGATTCAGTCGCTTGGCCTCTGCAACGAGTACCCCAGCGAGTTTGAGCAGGTCACCTGTGCTGACGGCGCGTTTATGGAGAATTTTAATAGCGACACACTTGTTCATCCAACAGCGTATCTGCGGCCTGGAGAGCCGGCCTACCCCTGTTTTGAAATTGACGAGAAGTTTCGAAGCGCGTGCGTGTTGTACGCCGCGAAATATACCCTCTCATTAGAAAGAAATAACTATAAGAAGGCTCTTGGCTGGTGTGCGACGCTTGACAAGGGAGTACAGGAGCCGTGTTTTGCCGGTATTGGCGGGGAGGCGGTAAAGCATTTTATCACTGAGCCGACTCGCGCCGTAGCAGTTTGTAAAAACGCCCCCAGTGCAGGCAGGGAGCCGTGCCTTGATGGGTTGATCGGTCTTTTCATCGATCATCACGGGTCACTCAAAGAAGCGCGCGCCCTATGTCCCAGCCTGAAGAAGGGCGATCGGCCGGTATGCACCGCGGCAATCGAGAAGCGAGCGTATCTGTTCCCATGATCTCAAATATACTCCGCAGCGCACGAGCGAACTGGCACGAGATTTTTCTGATTCTGTTTGTCTTCGCGACGCGGATCCCCTTCCAGACGCACTACTTGTATACCTGGGACTCGGTGCAGTTCGCCTTGGCGCTTGAGAAATTTAACCTTGCCACGCACCAGCCCCACCCGCCTGGATATATCCTCTATATTGCACTGGGAAAGATCGCTGCGGCACTGAGTGCGGATGCCAACGCCGGGTTTGTTGCGATAAGTATCCTCGCAGCAGCGGTGTGCGGAGTTTTGTTTTTCCGTCTTGCAAAAGCGTTCTTTCGCGACACCGCTTTTTCCTTTTTGTTCGCGCTCGCCCTCCTCTCTCTTCCCGCAGTGTGGTTTTATGGCGAGGTGGCGACCGCCTATATTTTTGATCTCCTCTTCTCGCTCGCGTTCGCACTGTGCGCCGTGCGTCTCTACGAGACATCAGACAAAAAATATCTCGGCTCGTTTGTATTCTTGTATTTTCTCTCGGGCGGGATTCGGCAGAGCCTCCTCGTGCTCTTTGCACCATTGTTTATTTTTGCCATCGGTGTGGCGATCACCCGCCGACTCTGCTCGCGAAAAGACAGTGTGATTGGCGCGCTTCTGGGGCTGAGTGCATTTGGAATCTGGTTTGTGCCGCTTTTGTCATTGGCGGGCGGATGGGGGCCGTATACACACATCACCGATCTCTTGCTTTTGCGGTCTGCGCAGACAACCTCGATTTTTGCCGGAGCGCCGTGGGGCGCGACACTCTCACAGCTCAAACTCCTCGCCAAGATTTTGATTGCCGCAGGATCATCATTTTTTATTTTCATCGCGTTCGCACCTCTTTTTCTCCTCCACTCCCGCATGCGTACAACTCCCTCGCATCATCTGTGGATCCTTGCGCTCTGGATCGCTCCTTCTCTATTCGTGTACGGCTTCCTTCATTTGGGCCAAGCAGGATATGTGATGACTATTCTCGGGGCCCTTGTGTTATTGGGCGGGATCGCGATCGTTCATATTCCGCATCGAAACGTTCTTCTCGTTGCGCTTATTATCTTCCATGCTGCTTTCTTCCTTGGCGCTTCCCCCACTCTCACGCGCTCGTTTCAGCGCGTTAGCTGGTGGTATGGATTTTTTACGCGCACAGAGCTTGCCAAGAGCGATTCAGATATTGGTGGCCTGGTGCGCCACGCGCAAGGTGTCGATCCGCGCTCCCTCGTAGTCATTACCGAACGAGGATTCCGGTATCGGGAAAAGCCCGGCGCCCCGTGGATCAAGAATACAAAAGAGTATATGCGACATATGAGCTACTATCTGCCGGGCGTTGATGTTGTGGAACTTTTTTGGAAAGAAAAAAAATACTTTCGAATTCAGAACCACTCGAAGCTCGCATTCCAATACGGGGACACGATCCACGTTCCTCAATCGGTTCAGTCACTCATGATCGTTACAAACACCATTGACTACGAAGAGATTGAAAGGGCCGATCTTCTTCCCCGCGATCTCCCGTCCGGTAAGCGCGTCTACTGGAAGGATTTTAACGACCAGCCAGAGGTATCCTACGCGGGGTATACCTTTGTTCGTGGCAAGTAAAATCAACGCCTCAAGGGGTTGAGGCGTTGACTAGTGGGTCCAATGACCGTTACTGCGGACTCGTGACAAAACTTGCTTCAGAGGAGAAGGAGGAGTTTGAGGCCGCGTCGCGAGACTCAGCGATGAAAAAGTACCGGGTATTTGCCGTAAGGCCGTTGAGCGAGAGCGCGTGAGCGGTGACAAAGGCATTCTGAGACGCGACAAGCGTTGTGGGGCCGCCGATACTCAACGGGGTGGTCGTCCCATAGTAGATTTTGCTGGTTGCCGGCTCATTGGTTGACCAGCCGACCCTTGCGCTCGTTGCAAGAGTGGCGGCATTTACGCCGGTGATTGTCGGCGCGGTGGTGTCGCCCGCAGGCCCCAGTGTGGTAAACGAGTGTTCTGCTACCTTACCGGTGTTACCGCGTGTATCAGCGGACTCAAGAATATAGTAATACGTTGTTCCGGGAGCAAGTCCTGCAAGCGTCATGGTGTGGAACATTTCCAGTGTACCCGAAAAGGTCGTTTGGGTTGATGCGGCACCGGTGTTTAAAGGCGTGGTCGTCCCATAGTACACCTTCCCGCTCGCATCCTCGTCCGTGAGCCACATGATTGTAGCTGTGGTCTGCGCACTGCCGGTGACGGTTGGCGCAAAGATCTGTGGTGTGGTCACATCGGGCCCGCCGGTAGTGAACGAGTGGTCTAAAAGTTTTCCTTGATTGCCCGCCCGGTCACGCGAGTAGACGCGGAAGTAATAGGTGGTATCCGAGGAGAGCCCGGTCAGGGTAACTGAGTGAAAGGTCACATATTCCATGTCTGATGCGATACGCGTCAGAGAGGCAGCTTTCAGAACCGGTGTGATGGTCGAGTATGCCACAACGCTTGTGGAGAGCTCATCTGAGATCCAGGAGATTGTCGCGCTCGTCTGCGTCACGTTTGTGACGGTTGCAGCGAAGAGCTCAGGGGCTTTTCGGTCGGGGGGAGTGAGAGGTTTTTTAAGGTCGGCAATTTTTTTCGCAATGCCGGGAGGGATTGGCTTGCAGAGCGGGAGATTGCCGTATGTTTTTACCCAATCTTTTGTGATGAGGTGCCCGGGCGGAACCTTTACGCAGGTACCTTCCGCAAGGGCGGGAGACACAACAAGAAACGAGGCAATGACAATGGCGCTGATGCGTCTCGTGTTCATTGGCGTCATACGAAATGGCGTTATGGTTAGAAAGATGATCACGGGGCCCTCATGGTAGTTCTACGGACGGAAACCTCTCTTCACGTTTCCATGACGAAATGGCGTCCATGTGCATGAGACAGGGGTCTTATTAGGATCTTACCGCTATACACAGGTATCGCAGGAATCGCATGCTATACTTATGAGCGAATTTATTAATAAATCTGATCGATCAGTATGATGAAAAGATCTAATCGGGCGATACAGATGATCACCATCGCAAGCATGGTGATTAACTTGATGTCCCCTGTCACGGCTTTTGCCGAGATGATGCCCCCGGGAGGAGGCTTTGTTCCTCCAGCTGGAGGATTTGTGGCTCCGGTGAACACTCAGCCGGTGAACAACGTGGTGAACAATAATGTCGGGAGCCAACCAGTGAACAACTTTGTGGACCCGAATGCAGGCGCTGCCGGAGTGGCAGGAAACACTGGAGCGGGAACGGCGAACGGAATGATTTCTTGCGCATCTGCAGGAGGAGCCATGATGACGCCGGATGCGTGTAACGCCGCCGATGCCGCAAAACGAGCTTCAGAACAGGGAACGAGTCAGGCAAACACTAGTCAACAAGCAGCCTGCCCTGCGGGACAGACCTGTCCTGCGCAGAATCAGAATAATAAGTCGATGCCAGACTGCTCAAAGCCAGAGAACAAAGAAACCCCAGCGTGTAAGCAAGGCGCCGGAATGACCGGAGCGCAGGAAATCTGTAAGACAGATCCAAACAACGCCGCCTGTAAGGCAGGAGGTGAACACAAGGGACAGGATCGGCGCTTCTGCAAAAATCCTGAAGGTAAAGACATTCCGTGCCCTGCGGATGGAAAGGGCGATCAGGGCGCAAAGAAAGAGATGATGAACAAGGACATGGCGGGTAAACAGATGTCCGAGTGCGCCCAGGGCCAGGAGCCAACGTCGGAGAAGCCTTGTTTCATGAAGGGCTTTGATCCCTCTAAGATGTCTGAAGCGCAGAAATCAGACGTTGCAAAGAAGTTTAATTTCAGCGAGCAGGAAGGAAAGCCGAGCGAAAGCGCAAGGTTTTTTTCACGTCGATCCTCTAACCGAGGGACGTCTGCCGTGACATCCCGCGAAGGAGTAGGAGAAAAAGGTCTTGCGGGCGAGCAGCCGTCAAAGAGTGGCGAAGGAAAGCCGGAAATGCCGCAGGGAAAAGACGCTACCCAGGGTCAGACCGAGGGAGGAGCGACCACTTTCAACCCGGCAGTGTTTGACGCCCAGAATGATTTTCACCGGGTCCAGAACGAATTGAGATTTTTGGGTGGCAAAATGAGCGCAGAGGATCGGGGTACGGTAGGAGAGAATATGGGAACGCTGTTTTCAAACGCGCCTTTCTCTGAAAAGAACCTCGATCTCGTGCGAAAATCGTTGGATGCGCTGAAAGCGGTTCTTGAGAAGGTCCGCTCAGCCGCAGAGCAGGCGGGAACCGCCGTCTCGGACGTGATCGCAAGACAAGTCGAACAGTCCGCGCGTTTCTTCACGCAGCGCGAGCCGTCCAAAACCCCAGGATCACAGAAGCAAGGAAAGGGCGTCCCTCCCCCGATGCCTCCGGTAGGCTTTGATTCCAGTGCGGGTCTTGCAAAAATCGCTCTGGAAAAAGCGGGAGAGTTCAAAAGCCAGTGCAAGGGTGATGCCGCGGAGTCTGACGAGTGCAAGAAGCTCCAGGAAACCATGATGAAGTACGCGCCAAAAGCGGAGGAGATCGCGCTCCAGACAGGAGAACTGGATTCGGCGTACGATTCAGCAAGCCGCGGTGCGTTTATCGACAACGTCAGTGAGCGATCGCAGAAATTTGGAGAGTTCATGGAAAGATACGGTACCACGGCTATGAAACGCAGCTTCTCGGACGTGAAGAAGAACGTTGAAAGCCTTGGGGCTGCAAACGACTCCGGGAACACGGGAAAAATAAACTCGAACTGGAAAAAGGTTTCTCAAAATCAGTGGGGATCGGTCCTTGCGGAAGGTGTTGTTGCAAACGATTCGCGCATTAACGCTGACGTGGAAGCCGCCAACTCAAAAATCGCCATCCGGGATCGTCGGATTCAGGCGGCCCAAGCAGAGGGTGGCGCAGCCTCGCGAGCGGCACAGGGTCTTTCCGACCTTACGGAAAAGCACAAGGCCCTAATCGAAGAGATTGGAAAAACCGAGGACGCCACACAAAAGAACGCGCTGTACGCACTTGAGCAAGAGCTCGGTGCTGAGGCCCAAAAGAAAGCACTGGAAGTCGACACCGCCCTTGCCAAGGAAGACCTGAAGGATCACGTGAAGGTCATGGGTAAAGGCATGGAGGCGGCGGCAAGCTTTGTCGCAGGAAAAGTCGGGGCGCTTGCCAAGTCCCTCCAGGCGCGCGGCAGAGAGCTTGTCGGTGAGATCAAAAAGATCAACGCATCGCTGAAGGGTGAAAAAGACGAGACAAAGCGTGCAAAACTTACCGCACAAGGCGAGGGCCTCTGGAATGGATTTGAGGGTATTGCAGCCGACTCCGGAGTTTCGCTTGATGATGTTCCGGAGGACGTGAAACAGTCCTTTGACGCGACACTCGGTGCGGGCTCAGAAAATAAAGTAAGCGCGGAAGAAGACATCGAGACACTCAATGGGATTGCGGGCGCGGTCGACCCGAGCGTTGCGCCGAATCTCAAGCTCGCATTGGTACAGGCGGGCGCTGAGGCGACAGACGCCCTTGCCGATGTGGGAGCGCAAAACCCCCAGGCGGCGGTCGGATTAGCGGAGACCGTGGCAATGGCTCCGCAAGTACACCAAGCACCCCTCTTGATCGCGAACGCGGAGGTTGTCAATGAGCAGGGAAACCTCGAAGAAATTATCAGCGAACTCAAAGAGGCCGGTGACGTCTCCCCCGAAGCTATTACGGCGCTTGAGGCGGCAAACGAAAAGATCAAAGGAGACCTCTTTGCTCCGACAGCAGCAGGACATGCAGCTGATGCGACCGCCGAGCTGGTTGACGCGATTGTCGAGTCAGACTCTGACGAGGCGATTGAAGCGGTAGCCCAGGGCTTCACCGCAGCTCTTGGGGCGATCCAGAAAGAATCAAAGACAGAAGCGTTTGCAAAGGGAATTACTCCTTGCAAATCGCTTGATGTCGGCGATCCGCTTCTGGCTTCCGCAAAACGTCTTGTCGATGATAAGGCGTCGGTGTGCGCGGGACTTGATAAAAACCCCACGGCGCCGGTTGCGCGAAAAGATTTCAACCGTGTTCTCAATGACGTCACTGACAGTGCAAAGAAACTGCGCGAAATTGGCGCAAAGCCGGTGACGATCGGCACAGCAATCCGCGACGTCCTCAAAGGGCATAAGATTGCTCCGCCGGATCTCAACCTTAAAGACAACGCGGCAGTGATCTCGTATGCGGCGGAAAAGGGTCTTGTCGACCAGGAGTCTGCGCAGGAGCTCGGTGGCGACCTTGCGGGCGCACAGCTCACGAACGCCGGCATGACGATCATGATGGCGGGAGCAGACGCAGCGTGGGGAAATACGAAGAAGTAGTCCGCTCTCTCGAGAGCCGAGAGTAGGAGAAAGAGTCCGGGTGTCACCGGACTCTTTTATTTTCCTCGGGACTGTGGTACGCTCATCCCTATGAAAACGCTAATTTTTGGGGCAGGATGGCTGGGAACGCAGTTCGGGGGTCATCTCTCGTCGGAGGTGTCTCGTGTTGATATTGCCGATCGGTCGGCGGTTGAAGCGGAGCTTGAGCGTGTTAAGCCAACCCATATTCTCAACACTGCCGGCAAGACTGGACGGCCTAACATCGACTGGTGCGAGGATCACAAACTTGAGACCGTCTCCAGTAACATTACCGGTCCGCTCGTTCTTCTGCGCGCATGTCTGGATCGCGGTATTCACCTCACCCATCTCTCAAGCGGATGTATCTTTGACGGGGCCGCACCGGGACCGAACGGATTCACCGAAGAAGACTCCCCCAACCCGGTCAGCTTTTATTCGTGGACAAAGGCGGAAGCCGACGAGATTCTCAAACGATTTCCCGCTCTCATTTTACGGCTGCGCATGCCGATCGACACCGAACCCAACCAGCGCAATCTCATCACGAAGCTTGCAGGATATTCGCACGTGATTGATGCCATCAACTCCGTCACGGTCGTTGCCGATCTCCTCACGGGCACCGCGCAGCTGATGATGAAAGGAGCAACCGGGATTTTTAATATGACCAATCCCGACCCGGTACGCCACCTGGATATCATGCGGTGGTATACTGAGATTGTTGATCCGAGTCATGCGTATACCATCATTCCCGCAGAGAATCTTCAGTCAGCGGGACTCACAAAAACCGGACGATCGAATTGCGTTCTGGACACGTCAAAACTTCAGAGCGCGGGCGTACATCTGCGGCCCGCGGGTGAGGCGATCAGGCAGTGCCTCGAGGAGTACAAAAAGCACTCCGCCCAACAGTAACTATGGCGCGTAAGTTCATCCTCATTCGGGGTATTCTCACGGTTCTTGCAGGGAGTATCATCCTTGTACTTATTGCAGGAGCGGTTCTCTATATCTCCAAGCAAAAAGCAAAACCGCGGCCGGGCACGGTGTTTGAGGATCTCGGAAATGAGCACGTCCGCGAGATCACGACGCCGCACAAGCCGTACAACTCCGTTCCCCCAACATCCGGCCCCCACCTGCCACGCATAGCGCCCTGGGGAATTGCTGAGGTGCAGGTTCCGGACGAACTCATCGTACACAACATGGAGGACGGAGGGATTATCATAAACTACGATCCCGTTAGAATTGCGAGTAAAGATATTGAAAAATTAAAAGGTCTCATGGGAACCTATGACGACCAAATTTTACTGCATCCCTACATCAAGCCCGAACTTCCCTCCCCAATCGTCTTGACCGCATGGACGAAACTACTTACACTCGAATCATTCGACGAGGCAAAAATTCGGGAGTTCATCACCGCCTATCGCAGCATCGACCATCACGAAAAAAAGTAACGCGGGTATCGTATAGTGGTTATTATGGCTGCCTTCCAAGCAGCAGAGGCGGGTCCGATTCCCGCTACCCGCTTTGAACAAAAGTGTCCATCCGAAAGGATGGGTAGTTTTGTTCAAAAAGATAGTATTCGGGAATCGGACGGGTGTAAGTCCGGCGAAGCCGGATCAGGCTCTGCCTGACGAACTGACTCCGAGGCAGAATGCCGCAGGAGTCAAAGGAGCGAGCGAGGAGTGCCGGTGGCGCTCCGAGTACACCCAGGACACAGGAGTATCAGCCAGTGGCTGATGCGACTACGGAATTCCCGCTACCCGCTCCAAAATAATCTCAACCGTATGAAAGGAACCCCAGACTCCAGAGATCACTATCGTGACGAGCTCTCAAATCTTCCGCCGGACAGACTTCAAAAGCATTTTGACGATAGGGTCGATCGAGTTGTCGAAAGCAGTGAGTTTAAGGAAGAGGCGAGCGGACAACCGCAGTTCTTAGCGAGCGATAAAGATCGCATGCTTGAATTGATGGGCTACCGTCGAGCGGATATGGCAAACGAAGAGAGAACACTTTCAAAAGACGAGGTAGCACAGGCTCGAAGGCACTATTACGATATAAAAGAACAGTTTGTTGAGCTGTTTGGCAGCGAGGCCTTGCCAGATGAGTATCGGTCGTAGCTCTCCAACCCCACTACCAGAAAACCCATCAGCCCCTTGACGATTTGGGCGTTTTGTGCTATACTAATGTGACCCTGAAAAAAGGGTTTTTTATTTTAATCATAAGGAATAATACGATTTCGGGCATCCATGCCGCTCCGAAAGAGGGGAAATCCTGACCACCGTGGACCCTTTAGAACCAAACCATTCACTCCCCCATTTTGTTGGGGCACTTATTATGACAGCGAGCCTACTCCTGGGAAATCCCACAGGAGTTTTTGCAGACGAGAGTTTTTCGATCCCTTTTGTCCCTCCCGAAATCTTAGAGCTCATTGAAGGCGAGAGCGATATTGACGTTTCATACGACCGACTCTCTGAGCGCGAACGCGAGGGGACTGCCGCGGTCAAACGACATATTACAGGCCCCACAACACAATTTGTTGCTCGCCCACGTCAAACGTACTCCCAGAGAGGCCCCCACTCGGTCGTTGCAACCGCCTATTCCAGCACCCCTGATCAAACAGACAGCGACCCCTGCACCACCGCAAACGGATTTAACGTGTGTACTCATAACCGCGAAAACGTGATCGCGGCAAATTATTTGGCATTCGGCACCCGCGTGAGACTTCCTGAGTTGTATGGCGACCGCGTATTTATCGTCCAAGATCGCATGAACGCACGCTATGGGAATGGTCGAATCGACCTCTGGATGAAGACGCGCACAGCCGCAAAGCAATTCGGCGTGAAGCGCACGACCCTTGAGGTCGTCGTCGACCAACTGGCCACGAAGTGAGATCGGCGCGCATCCACGCGCCAATAGTTGCCGACCTTTCTCTTTTGGATGTTTTTGATACACTGAAATGTGCCTAAGAAATAGGATAGTTACTTTCGGCCTGGTGGCGAAGTGGAAACGCTGGGGTCTGCAAAACCTCGATGCGCGGGTTCGATTCCCGCCCAGGCCTCCAATAGCCTAAGCACCAGAAAAATTCCAAATTAAAAAAACAAAATAACCCCGATTTATTTCGAGGATTCGAATTTGGAGCTTAAAATTTATTTGATATTTGGAGAGTGGGATTTGGGATATTGCAATGCACAAAGAACGCCTCATGATTATTGACGGGAATGCCGTGCTCCACCGCGCGTGGCACGCGCTTCCGCCGCTCACGACCGCGAAGGGTGAGATCGTCAATGCGGTCTACGGTTTTATCACGATTTTCTTGAAAGCCGTCAAGGATCTTTCACCAACGCACTGCATCGTTGCGTTCGATCGCCGCGCCCCGACATTTCGCCATGAGGCGTTTGCGGAATACAAAGCACAACGCAAGAAGCAGCCGGATGAACTGTATCAGCAGCTTGACCGCATCAAGGAGGTTCTCGACGCGCTGGGAGTTGTCCGATGCGAGAAGGACGGATTTGAAGCAGACGATTTAATCGCAACTATCTGCAGTCGCGTCGGAGACTCGATGGAAAAAATTATTGTCACCGGCGACATGGATGCGCTCGCCCTCGTTGACGCCACCACAAAAGTGTATGCGTCCAAGCGCGGCCTTATGGACACGGTGCTCTATGACGAAGCACAGGTGCGAGAGCGATTTGACGGTTTGGAACCTCAACAATTGACTGAATATAAAGCGCTCCGCGGGGACACGTCGGACAACATTCCCGGGGCGCGCGGCATAGGCGAGAAGACCGCAATCACATTGATCAAAGAATACGGGACGATCGACAGGCTTTTTCAAGCGATCAAAGAGGGCGTGAATGACTCCCTCACAAACGCAACCATCGACAAGCTCCTACCCCAGGAGACGCAGGTCCGTCAAAGCCGCATGCTTGTTGCGATGGTTCATGATGTGGAATTCGATTTTTCGCTTGGAGCGTGCAAACTCGGCTCATACGATTCAAAAAAAACCGTCACACTTTTCCATGAGCTTGAGTTCAAGTCGCTCATTCCACGCCTGTCGGGACTCCCGGGATTTGATAAGGACGACTCGTCGCTGCAGGACGTTCAAAACGATCGCTACCACTGCCTTTCTCGGGAGCAAGATATTCTGGACTTTTTGTCGACACATGCGGACGATGAGCTGGTCAGTATCGACACGGAGACAACCAGCACCACCGCGATCCAGGCAGACCTCGTGGGCGTGAGCATTTCTTCACACGAGGGCACGGCCGTCTATATGCCCTGGAGTACGCCGGGAAATAAATGGAAAAAAGAACTCACGGCGTTTTTGGAAAATGAACAGATAAAAAAAGTCGGCCACAACATCAAGTACGATCTGGAGGTGTTCCACCGCGCGGGGGTTCACCCGAAAGGCATTCATTTTGATACCATGCTTGCGGCCTACGTTCTCAATGCCGGTGTTCGCGAGTACAGTCTTGACGCGCTCTCGTTTTCTGAATTCGGGTATCAGAAAATTCCGATCTCCGCGCTCATCGGCAAGGGCACAGCAGAGATCTCCATGGCCGACGTGCCCCTGGAAAAGATCGCCCCCTACGCGTGCGAAGATGCTGATTTCACCCTGCGACTGTACACTGTCCTAAAAAAGCAACTCGAGGACACCGAACTTTTGAAGGTACACGACACGCTCGAACTCCCCCTTCTCGAACCGCTGATGGAGATGGAAGAGGCGGGAATCCTTCTTGACACAGGGTATCTTGCAGAGCTTGCTACGCGGATAGATGCGCGTCTTGCAGAGATCACCCAGAGCATCCACGCGCTTGCCGGGCAAGATTTCAATATCAATTCTCCGTTGCAGCTCAAGAAAATTCTTTTTGAAAAGTTAAACCTCTCAACCGCGCGCATTCGAAAAGGAAAAAGCGGATTTTCGACCGCCGCCCCGGAACTTGAAAAGATGAAGAGTCTTCACCCGATCATTGGGAGCATCATCGAGTATCGGGAGCTGAGCAAGCTCTCCAATACGTATGTGGACGTTCTGCCCAATCTCATCAATCCCGAAACCGGGCGCGTTCACACGACGTTTAATCAGACTGTCGCTGCAACCGGACGGCTCTCATCCTCCAACCCAAACTTACAGAACATTCCGATCCGGCAAGAGCTGGGACGCGAGATTCGCCGGGCGTTTGTGGCGGCACCGGGAAAAACGCTTCTGTCTGTCGACTACTCTCAAGTTCAGCTGCGCATCGTTGCCCATCTCTCAGGCGACGAGAAGCTCATCGCCGCGTTTCGGGACGATGTCGATATTCACGCGGCAACCGCGGCTGAAGTAAACGGCGTGCCGCTCATCGACGTGACCCCGCAAATGCGCCGCGCTGCAAAGGAAGTCAATTTTGGTATTCTCTACGGCATGGGTCCGCAGGGACTCTCGGCAAGTGCGGGCATATCCTTTACAGAGGCACAGAGTTTTATCGAGGGGTATTTTGCCGCATATCCAAAAGTGCGTGAATTCCTCGATGGTATCATCATAACCGCACGGAAAACCGGATATGTTGAGACGCTGTTTGGAAGACGGCGGTATGTGCCCGAACTGCAGTCAGGGGTCGCCCAGGTGAGAAACGCGACCGAACGTGCTGCGGTGAATATGCCCATCCAAGGTGCGGAAGCAGACATTATGAAACTCGCTATGATCGCCGTGCACGAGACTCTTCACGAACGGTATCCGACCGATCCCCCAATTCGGATGATTCTCCAGGTGCACGACGAGTTGTTGTTTGAGGCGACGCCGGACTCACTCACCGAGTGTGCGCCGCTCATCAAAAAAACAATGGAAGGGGTGGTCGCCTTCTCTGTTCCGGTTCTTGTTGATATGAAAACGGGGCAGAATTGGGGAGAGATGAAATTGATATGATTATTGATGGAAAAAAAATTGCAGATGGGATTATTGCGCGTTTGCGAGATGAGGTTTCGGTCCTTCGTACGCGCGGAATGACTCCGGGTCTTGGTATTGTGCTGGTCGGGGAGGATCCCGCATCGGTTTTATATGTATCCATCAAAGAGCGGGAGGCGCGTGCGTTGGGCATGAGGTGCGACGTTTCACGACTCAACACACATACGACAAATGAGGAGCTCTCGTCAGTCGTTGAGGCACTCAATGCCGATCCAACCATTCACGGGATCATTGTGCAGATTCCGATTCCTCGAACCCTTGATCTGGATTCGGCGCGGGCAAGAATCGCCCCGGCCAAAGATGTTGACTGCCTTAATCCGCTGTCATTCGAGCGTCTAAAAAACGGAAGTCGTGAAGTCCGCCCGCCAGTTGCTGAGTCGGTGAAACTCCTTATCGAGACAGCGGGCACGACCCTTGAAGGACGCGCTGTAGTGGTCGTCGGGGGCGGGCTGTTTGCTTCGCAGATAGCTTGGCACTGCGTAAATAATGGAGCGAACGTGACGCAGATCAAAGAAGCGGAGCATTTGAAATCAGATGATCTGCGCACTGCGGAAATTATTATCTCTGTCGTCGGGAAACCCCGTTTGATTACGACAGACATGGTCGGTGAGGGCGCAATCGTTATCGACGTCGGCGTAAGCAAAACAGACGCCGGAATTGTCGGCGATGTAGACTTCGAATCGGTTGCGCACAAAGTTCGCGCGATCACCCCCGTCCCCGGCGGCGTCGGCCCCGTGACAGTCGCATGCCTCTTGGACAACGTCGTGAGAGCTGCAAAAGCCTCGTTGACTGCTTAACCTATAACCTATAACCTATAACCTATAACCTTTTTTTCTTGGGGGGTTAGTTTATCGGTAGAACGGCGGTCTCCAAAACCGCTAGGAGAGGTTCGATTCCTCTACCCCCCGAATGAGAACAGAGGACCCTACGAAGTAGGGTTTTCTGTTCTCATGTAATGAGAGAGGAATCGAACGGGTGTGAGCGAACGGATGCCGAGGACGAAGACCACAGGCATCCAAGGAGCGAGCGAGGAGTGCCGGCGGCACTCCGAGTACACCCAGTACAAACGACTGACGTCCAGTGGACGTCGGGAGAGCGGAATTCCTCTACCCCCCGAATGAAAAAATCCATGAACGATCATGGATTTTTTCATTATGAAACGAGTGTATTTCTATTCCTCTGCCGGAGTCGCTGTGGACTCGTTGGTTTTTTGAGTTTCTTCCGATGATTCAACTGATGGAGTAGACGTGCTTTCTGTCTCTGATTTTTGTTTTTCGCTCCCAGTCTTTGTGGTCGGCTTTTCTCCGCGGATTTCTTTGATGCGATCTTGTACCTGAGTGCTCTGGGGCTGCAGTGAGAGAAGTTTGTTCATCACTTCCAGCGCAGACTCTTTTTTCCCGAGGTCGGCAAGAAGGTTTCCATAGAGCCAGAGTGACTGCGTGTCATCAGGATTGAGATTGAGGGAGAGCCGTACGGCTTCCAGTGCGCGTTCTTTTTCATTTATACTCACATACGCCGCAGCGATAAGTCCAAAGAGCTGCTGGTCCACCGCTTGGACCGACGCGAGAGAAGCGTTTATCTCAAGCGCCCGAGAAAGACTTGCAAGAGACTCTTCTTTTTTGTTCTGCTGACCCTTGATGAGCCCGAGGAAGTAGTGCGCCTGTGCGTAGTCGGTTTTGAGAGTGAGCGCTTCGGAGAGCGCTTTCTCCGCTTTGTCGATTGCTTGGATCGCCACAGCTTTCTTTGCCTGCTTTTCCGCATCTCCCTTCTCAACTTCCGCTCGACGCAAGGCAACTCCCGCAACGTCAAGGTACATTTTTGCAAGGTCGACTTTCAAGGAAGGATTCTGCGGGTCGAGTTGGCTTGCTTTGATAAAACTTTCTTCCGCAAAGAGCTCCGCGCCGTTGGTAAATGGAGTGATTGCGCGGTACGCTCCGGCAAGATTTTCAATATTTCGCACGTCGCGTCCATTCAGGGCGACCGCCTGCTTTGCGATGTCGATTGCACTCGAGGTGAGCGACTGAATCGTTTGAACCTGCGACTGATCAGATGAATTCACCAGCATCTGGATCTTAAAGAGAATCGCCTGACTCAACGTACGAAGGTACGTGTCGTTGAGAGGGTCTTTGACTCGTGCGGCGTTGAGTTTTTCTATGAGTCCATCGACTGCCGCAAGTTCTACCTGTTGGTTTGAGGAGATGAGGCCGGAAAGGCGCCGATCGTCTTCAAGAGCTTGTCCGTAGGCAACGTCTGCCGAGAAGCGTTGCCACGCGAATGTGCCACCGATCAGTCCCGCAACAACGATGATGGAGAGAATGCCGGATGAGAGGATGAGAAACCGGTTACTGTTCTGCGCTGAAACCGTGACAATTGTCTTTGTAGTGAACGAGGCGAGTATTCCCAGGAACACCCACCAAAGGAGTGCGACCGTCATGTTTGTCGGTTTTGTCAGGCAGAAAAATCCGAGCGAGAGGAGCGCTGCCGCAACACCAATAAGCGGAAGCGATTCTTCGCCGACTTCTTCCTTCCGTTTGAGGAGCCGGAATGTCGAAAAACCTGCGATTCCGAACAGAACCGCCATACCCACAAATCCAACCAGGCCCGTTTCGGCAATTTTTGTGAGAGCGGCCGCGCTGGATTGATCAAAGCGCACTGTCCAGAGACGAGCGAAGTTTTCGTAGTTGATTTCCTGCGGGCGAAACTGCGTATAGCTGGTCAGAAAGTTGCCGGGACCCGCACCGAAGAGTGGTGCGCGTTTCAGTGTTTCCCAGGTAAGGTTCACGCTCGTCTTCCAGGTCGGCTGAGCGGCAAGCGGCAGAGGGAGGACGCGCGGCAAGTGGATGATAGAGAGCGCGAGCGAGAGAACGACAATAAAGCACGGGGCAACCAGCCAGGGAACTTTTTGGTTTTTTGGGAGTTTGAGAAAGAGCATTCCCAAAAGAAAGAGAAGCCCAATCATCACCCCGATCCAGAGCTTCCAGTCATCCATGATGACCAGCGTGAT
>JBBTRP010000037.1:2805-24129 GCA_038065125.1 Patescibacteria group bacterium | reverse complement strand
TGGACCGTCTCGGGCGATCAGTGCAAAAACGAGGGGACGTTCGCTCCGTACGCCCCCCAGTATGGCACCTATCAGTATGAGTGCCGGCAGTACAAGCCCGAGGCGGGCGGTTCGTCGGTCGCCTATCAGGGGTTCAGTCGCCTCTGCCCGATCGAGATGGTCGGATGCGGAGAGTTTGCGGATTCGTCCAGGAAAAAGATCGTTCTTGCGGATCGATACAGCTTCCCCTCATGGACGGCCGCTGACTCGGCGTCAACGGTTACATCAACGGCAGATGTGTTGGAGGCGTCAGGAACCACCAGCGCAACGACAGGGTCGGTATCCGTTGTTCGGCCCGTGACGCTTAAAAAGAACACACCCTACAAGTTCACTTTGAGATTCAAAGAAACAACGAGTCCCTATGCGCGCGAGGCGACAGGGGAAAAAGGATTCAAGGCTGTCAGCGTGCAGATTCTTACAGCGCTCACCGGAGGAACCACAAGCAGCCTCACTCCCGCAGCGCCGATACAGACGTCACCGGCGCTCATGGAGTACAACAAGATCGACCGCCAGTACGCGATCTGGGAAGATTTCTCGTTCTCAACAACCGGTATCGCATTCTCATCGGATACCGCGAGCGCGTACATAAAAATCCTGGCGTCAGGCGCAAAAGGGGCGCACTCCTTCGCGCTCGATGACATTATTCTCACCGAAGACTTAGTGCAGAACTCTCTGTATTTGGTCGCCGATCCTAAAAAGTCCTGCCCGACGACTGAGGCCGGCTGCACGGCATACGGCATGCCAAATCTGGACGCTGCGGGGAGGATCAAAACGCAAGTAAAGAGGGTTGGCCAGGGGAGCGCGACATCAACGGTCGAGCAGTGGAGCGAGAAGACCTTCAAGATCACTCCTGCAGAAATTGCATTTACGCTCCCCGGCACGAATGGCGTGTGTCGCGAGCAGCATCTGCGCTGTCAGGAATACTCGTATCAGGACAAGTACGGCGAAGAGCAGGCGACAAAACAAGCATACTTCCGCGATCCGGGCGGATATGTCTGCGCGTCAAACGACGCAGGCGGCGAAGTGAAGTGGACAAAGAGCGTGTGTGAAGCGGGAAGCCCCAGCAAAGACATCCCCTGCACGCGTAACTCGGAGTGCGGCCTCAAGTCCGATGGCAAGGAGTATGCGTGTAACAAAGATGTGTCGTGCGGTTCGGCGCCAACATCGACACTCCCGACACTCGACGCAGATCCCAATAAGATTCAGTGGGTCTACGGCTGCAAGAAAGAGGAAGATACCTGCAGAAAGATCACCGATCCCGAGTGCGGGCAGTTCACGGTCTCTCAAATCGCCTGCACCGTCGCGAATAAAGACGAGAAGTGTTCAGATGCGTCGAGGTTCACCGGCGCGTGCCTAAAGGCCGACTTTGCCGCCGTCACTGGCGCCGAGTCTGGCACATGTCAATTGAGCGCGACGGTCTTACGCACGCAGTACGGACAAGGCAACACCGGCATTTCCTGCCGTTCCGATTATTATTACCGGTCGGACGTGAGCACTCGCGGCTGCGAAGGAAAAGTGGACGTGGAGAAGGGTTGCCTGCTGTTCCACGACTCGGCAATCGGGAACGCGACGACCGATAAGTTTGTATCAAGTAACTACTACGCAAAATATTGGAGAGAAGACAGAAAAGCCCAGTCCGTGAGCGAGGCAGATGCAGGCACTGCCGCGAAGGATAGTAACATTGTGCTCAAAGCCCGCTACGATCGAGAGTGCAAGACCTCTCTCGCGTGCACCGATTATTTCTCCGGAGGTGGTGCCAATCAAAATGTGGTGTGCTACAAACGTAGGCCATGCGAGACGAGCCAAGACTCGGCGTGCGCCAAGAAGCTCCCTGTTGCCGGCGACGGAGCAGGACAGCTGAAAGGCACATTTGACGCGCCTCAAAAATTCTATGCGACAAACAGCACATCGACCGGCATGGATCTCTCCTTCCTCTCGCTCTCGGGACTCTCGCGGCCGAATTTTGTTTTCAAATCGCCAACGTCTACGGCATCGATTCCTATTGAAGGCGGGCATAACGGCACGTTCAACTGGAATCAGGGCGGGGTCGCAACAATTTCGGGCGGCGGGTATACCACCTATTTCGGTTACGAGGGAACGCTAAACTTTTCGTCGACAGCAAACGACAAGGTTCTAAACTCCTGCCGCGTGTACCCGCGGGCAGACTCGCCGGACAAACGGCAGTCGTACGCACAGCTCAAAAATCAAAACTCAATTAGTTTTGTGAACGCCTGCTACTACTCAAAGGAAGGACTCACTCCGGCAGAGTACCGGGGCATCTACGGTTACTGCCTGGAGCCCAACCCCAAGTACTTCCCGGGTACCCTTGCCGACTACCGCACGCTTGCACTGACCAATCCCGGCACCGGCGGCTACCGGAGCTTCTGCCTAAACTGGCACCCCATCGACCGCATCGCCAACCAGCCATCTCTAGCAGGGGACCCGGCAGGTACTGGGAATCCATTTGGAGATCCATCGACCGCCGCTTTGTATCAATGTGTACTTGTCGGTAGCTTTCAAGACCCTGATGAGCAAATTGCATGCCAGAATCGTTCAGAATATGCGTCTGGGGCTGCGATTGGTGATGCTTCAAGCCCCGATGTCAATATTACGTCTGCAACCGGCGTGGATGTCGCTCCCACAACAGCGTGCAGCGAAAACATAAAAGAAGTTAGACCGGTTCGCAGTGGTGTTGTTCCAGTAGCATTTAGCACTGCGGCATGGGGACCGAAGTGTACCACTGACGGCAGAACATGTATGTGGGATTTGCAGAGGATTAACCCCGGTAATCTCATCGTAACCGTTGACACTCAGGCAAATGATGATCGCGGGAAAAGTGATCTTGATAAATGGGAAGATGTGCCTCTGAACTCAGACGAAACAGGAATTTTATTTGACGATATAGAGTCGATCGAATATCGGCTCACGTATGCGACAAGAGATAACGGTAACGGGTTAAATGGTGATTACAAGCAGACGTGCGATAATACAATCTGCGCGAACTCTCTAGACGGAAGTGGAAACGAAGTAGGAACCACCGGAGACGCAAACAAGCAGATATACGTAAAAAGTAGTGCAAGCACCCATCATTTTATCTACCTACAGCGTGACGCGGATGCTCGGGAAAATGAGAAGCAAACGATTCGTAAAAGCTGGACAGATCTTCTAGGAAAAGAGTATTTGCAACCGGCCGTCACGAGGTTGAATGCTTTTGATAAAATCAATAATATTGGAGGGACAGACGGCTATCCAGTCGAAGGGAGATATGTGTGTGATCACAACAGGAACTTCTTTGCGATTAAGCCGCGCTGGGAAGATAATCAAGAACAAAATGGGAAAGCCCTTCAAGGATGGCATCTTCGTATGTGTGACCCTGATGGGAGTGCAAATGCAGAGATCGCCTTTGTTGAGGTCACCCTTCATCTTGCCTACAATCGCACATTTACGAAATGGCAGAAGAAGCGAGGGACATTCTGTACCGACTTCGTTCGATTGATCGGAGATGGGGGGCGGCAGGTGCGGTGGGACGCAAAACTACGAGCGACTCCGCTCACCGACACGATTGGGTCCGTGCCCGCCGGAACCGGCGCGACTGCGCGGTTGACCATAGGCCAAGAGTATCGAGAGTGGGAGAATGTGAACACATCCCGAAAGAATTCGAGTTCATATATTCGTCAGCGTTCGCCGGCAAGCAGTGAATCCGGAGTTACTAATGATCCCGACGGTACCAGTTGGCGCAATCAGCCGGGAGCGGCTGGTGGATATAGCAATTCCACACCCGACACAATTACCCAAAACGCGTATGCCAGGCTCTATGAGTATTGGCAGTGGGATGGTTCCAAGTATGCGTGTCTTGCTCAGGTTGATGGCAATGGGAATGGGGCGTGCGGAAGCGATGCGACAAAAAAAGCGATTCTTGATTCAAAATGGAATGACCAGAAAATTGCGGCAACGCCGCCGACGGTTCCATCCATGGTCCTTACGGCGCAGTTTAGTGTGGCGGCGGCGGATGCGGGCGGGCGGGTGACCTCTTCGGAGCTCCAGAAGGTCGATATCGAGTATACGGTTGATGTGACCGATGATAATCAGCTGCCGATCCGATTTCTTGAAGTTGATTGGGGCGATGGAACAACGATTCAGACCCATCCGTGGGATCCTGCTGGCGATGGAAGAGGAATCGATGACAAGCAAGGACCTAGGCCGACTTCAGGTGCAGATACGAGGCCACTCTTCCCGTTCAAATTCACTCACCTGTACGATCTGGACAAGCTCTTGAATACCGACACCACGGTGTGCGTGCGCGCGATCGACAACTTCCAGGCCGGCGTGAAGCGCTGTACGAACATTTCCGTAAAGCCAGATGGTACGTTCATCCAGAATCCCGTATCGCTCTCGGGTGACGGTAAAAAAACAAACGTTACTCCCGACACCCTGATATTTTAGGACCATGCCTCATATAAACCGCACATTCTTCGCCGCCGTATTGCTTGCCGCACTCCTGATCGGGGTTGCGGCAACGGTGGCGTATGCTGCAACCGTTGCCGCCGCTCCCGCCGCCGCTCCAAACATATTTGGTCAGATTGGCAGCGCAACCAGCAATGCCCTTGGTGCCGGGGTGAACATAGTTATCGGCTTCCTGCTCTCGCTTTGGATCTATTTTGCCGGAGGGCTACTGATCCTCTTCACAAAAGGACTCATTTATGTTGCAGGGATCAACAACTTTATCGGTGCGACCGCCGTAGTAGAGGGCTGGAAGATCGTGCGCGATATTTGTAACATGTTCTTTGTCCTCATTCTTTTGATTATCGCGATCGGCACCATCCTGCAGCAGGAGAAGTATCACTACTCAAAGCTCCTGCCGCAGTTCATCACGATGGCGATCATGATTAATTTCTCCAAGACCATCTGCGGGATCCTGATTGATGCGGCGCAGGTGGTCATGCTCACCTTTGTCGGGGCGTTCTCCGGCGCGGCAGGAGGGAATTTTTTTGCGCTTCTTGGACTCTACGATCTTTGGAATGTGGTTACCGGGATTGGGGAAACGGTAACAAAGGAAAAGGGCGACGGATTCGGTGTCGCAATCGCGACCTTCCTCCTGATAGCCGTGTTCGTGACGATTGCGGACGTGGTGGTATTTGTCATGCTCATGGTCCTGATCGCGCGCATCGTGATGCTGTGGTTCCTCATCGTACTCTCGCCGTTCGCGTTCGTACTCTCGATTATGCCAGGCGCTGCGCAGAAGTATGCCGGCCAGTGGTGGAGCGAGTTCACCAACTACGCGATCGTGGGCCCGGCCATGGCGTTCTTTTTATGGCTCTCGCTCGCCGTGGTCGCAAAAACGAATAATACCGCAAACATCACAAAACAACCCGGTATTGCGGGTTCGCAGCTTATTGATAAGGAGTCAGAACAATTTAAAAATACAGACACAAACGTTGGAAAGGCGGAGGCGGTTAATGTGGACCCGGATGTCGGTACTACAGCGGTCGGGACTCTATCCGGCATGCTCAACTACATCCTCGGCATCGGCATGCTGATGGGCACGCTCATGATCGCGCAACAGCTCGGGGTTGCCGGCGGCAAAATGGCCGGCGCGGCAGTCGGAGGAATCGGCGATGTCCTCTCCGGCAAGCGCGGCCTCGTTCCCTGGCGCACGATGGCTGGCACAGCATGGAACACGTTTGAGGGAAAGCAGATGGATACCTGGAAAAAGCGCGGTGAGCGGTTGGGCTTGGTCGGCGCGCGCGTAGCGGACTCCACAATCGGAAAACTCGCGCCCACCAAAGCCGGCCGCGCCGAAGCGCAGACCAGAATCGAAGCACACAAAGAAGAGACCACCAAGCGCAAGATGGATAACTTCGCAAAAGCAGGAGACTTTGCAAAACTCTCCCCCCAAGAGCTCAGAAACCAACTGGCAAAAGAGAAAAATGGGATGCGCAGGGCCGCGCTGGTTTCCGAGATTAACAAACGCGGTGAGCTTGGCAACGAGAAGGGCGACAACGCTCTCATCGCGCACCAAGCGGAATTTCTCGACCAGAACGGCGGCGCACACATGCAGGTGGAGTTTGATGACCAAATCAAGAAGGCAAACCTCACCGCTGCGTTTCAGTCGGGCCGGTTCAACGACGAGCACGGCCAGCTTTCGATTGACAAATTTTTCTCAGAACTCAAGAGCGGCAAATTTTCAAGCGAGTCCGTGACCGACGAGATGCTCCATTCGCTCGAGACCAAGAACAACACGGACGCAGACGCGGCCGTTACACAAAAGCGCGCAGGTCTTGATAAGGAAATTGCGAAAGCGGTAAAGGCAGGAGATCAGGAGAAGGTGAGGGATCTCTTTGAGCAAAAGGAAAAACTCGACGACTATTCAAACACCAAGCTCGCCAGAAAGGAAGAGATCGAGGGACTTCGAGCCCAATCTCAAGAAAAGAAAGACACTGCGCAAAAAATTAGGGACCAAGCGAAGGCTGAGAACGACCGCGAGCTCACACCGGAGGAAGTGAAAAAAATCGAACTTGCGGAAGAGCAGGCCTCCGCTCTCAATCATAAAGCGCAGAACGCAGAGCGCGCCGATCGAAACACGCAAGCCGCCGCGTATGAGATGGCCGGCCACAAGATGTTGGGCAACCGTCTGGTTGAGGGCATGAAGGATGCCAAGCAGATTTCAACGATCATCTCCGGGCTCTCAACCAACACCTGGCGCGCACTGGAGAAGAACACCTCTCTCCTGAAGGGCGTGACCGACGAACAGCGCATCGCGTTTGCTCGTTCAAAGGGCGCGTACGAACTCGCATTCGATACGGACACTGATTTTGATAAGGACTCGGAAGAGGGCAAGAAGAGGAACGCACGACTCAAAGAGCTGGAAGGGAAAAAGACATTGACCGGCTCGGAGCGCAACGAGATGACCGGACTTCAGGATTCCAAAAAACAGCAAGACCTCTTCCGTGAACAGATCCTCTCAAAGGGAGACAAGCGCGACGAGTTCTACAAGATCATTGACAAGCAGTCCGCGGGGAACAAGAACATCTGGAAGATCGTGTCGGAAAACAATGACTGGAAGGCGGCATACGCGCAGCGCGTGGCGCTCTACCGCGACGCGGAGAAGAAAGACGCGATCAAGTTCTCAGCCGGCGAGCTGATTGACGACATGAACAAGAACGGCAAAGAAAAAGGCGGTGCAGAGACTATTCGGGATGTGCGGATCCGGAATCTGTTGCACGGCGTGTCGCGGCAAAACCAGTACGTATCCGCTGACGGCAGGACAAAAGACATTTATGACTTTCGCGGAGAAGCGAGGTTAGAAGAGATTCTTCAAGGCGAAGGCTACGGGATAGATGCCGAGACGCTTCGAGGGATGAGTCATGAAGATAAACTCGCCACACTTAAAACTGATGGCGAACGAGAGCATATCAAAGAAGTCGGCAAGAATGCGGGCGAGTCTTATAAAATGCAAATATCCCACGATCGACTCCAGGCGGACGAACTCGAGGATCAGGACTGGAAAGGCTCCGGTGCGTCCAAAGAGTCAATGGAGGCGTTTCTTGAGGCATACAGCTCGGAACAGCAGAGAAAGATCGTTGCCGTGAACAAAGAGCTTGAGCGCAAGATGCTCGAGTACCGTCCGGAACATCTCGAGAAGACGGCAAGGGGCCATTTGGAAAACGTCGCACAGGCAAAGCAAACGCATGGAGAGGGTAGTGGAGAGCATAAAGCGGCGCAAGAGATCTATGATAATTGGAAGAAGGGGCAGGTCGCGACGTCAAATCGTATGGCAAAAGGAGATAACACCTATACCGGTCTTCCGGTCTACTCGGAAGCTGCTACCACTGAGCTCCTTGGAAAACTCGAAACGGAGCACGGGTATGGAGGCAAGTCTTCGGCTACTCCCGCCTCGGCTCCGGCCACCGCTCCTGCCGCCACCGCGCCACCTCCCAACGCCCGTTACGTAACCGGTGAGGGTGCTGATCCTGCGGTAACGCGCGGTGGTGTTGTGCTTAATGTGCCGCCACGACAACAACAACCACGGCAGCCTCGGCAGCAACCACCGCCACCCACGTCTCCGCCAGAGGAGTATGATCCTTCGACGGAATAAAGAGTGAACCCTGCTACCCATGCCCTACGATTCGATTGAAAGACTCCCCGTCCTTATCCGCGAGCGACTTGACGCGAGCGGGTATGTTGACGTCAATATCGCTATCGGCAGCCAGTTCGCCTTTTCGGACGAACAGCAGCAGGCGCTGATGCTCTTGGAAAACGACATCCTCACCAAGCGCGTTGTGCCGTCCGCGCTCCCCGATCTTCTTGTCTCGCGACTTGGGCTTGACGCAAGTACGGCGAAAAAAATCTCAATCGAATTATTGGGGAATTATTTTCTGCTCTTTCAGGACTTTCTCGGACGCGTGGATGAGCTGCTTGCTGTAGCCGGAGCACAGGTATCGCTGTACCAAGAGCGAGCGCGCCGGTTACTCTCGCCTCATCGGCAGCTCCAGACATTCTTACGTGAGTTTCTTGCCGACACGCCGCTCGAGAACATTGGCGAGGACGTTCAAGGCGAACTGATCGAAGCGATCCTCGACCGCGCACTTGAAAAAATCTATGACCGGCAGTTCAAGGATCGCGTCGCGGGGATTCTATTGAAGACCGGACTCCCGACCGATGCCGGATCGTATCTGATTGACAGTATCGAGGTGCGAATCGGCAATCAAGAACTCAACAATCACTGGGCAGAGTACTACCGCAATCTTGCCGATGCGGTCATTGCCGGAACGCAAGGGCACTTTGAAGAGTCTGACGAGTTGCTTGCGGCCAATGAGGGCGAACATCGACAGGAGCCATCGCTTCTGTTTCTCTTGCGGCAATTCGAGCAGTTGCCCGAGGAGGTAAAAAAACAACTTACGTCAGCGAGTGTTCGCGAAGGGAGGGCCGCGATCGAGGCACAGTTCGGAGTCGATCTTGAAACGATCATCTTGCGCGCGGCGGTGCGCGACTTCTCCCTTGCCGACCTCCCCATTGTAATCAAGAAAGAGTGCAAGGTCAGCCCGGAAACAGCAAGCCAGATCAAGGATGCGATGATGCGGCTCGTGTTCGAGCCGGTGTTGTCGTACTACACCGCGATGAGCATTCATGTCGTCGGGGAGGACGATACTGCTAAATTAAAAATACAAAACGATAAAGAATCCGAACCTAAAACCTCTAACCTATCACCTCTAACCTCTAACCCTCCCCCAATCGATTGGAGGACGTTGATGTCGCCAGTCGCGGTACCGAGCGGGCCGGTATCGTTTCCGACTACAGAAGAATACTCAGCTCTTGCTGACACTCTTATTCAAGAAGCGACCTTGCCGGGTATAAGCTCATTGCTTGAGGCGCGGCTGCGGCAGATTTTGATGACACGAATTAAAAATATCAGGACGATTGTTGAGACGAAAGAAAAACTTTTGGGATCGGAAAAAATGGGTGGAATTGGGCTTTCGGATGAGGATGCGGAAGCGCTTCTTTTTAAGGCGAGCGAGCTTGCAGACCTGATAGCATCGGGTCGGTATGAGGAGATAAAAAAGAAGGCGGTGCCGGTTGAAGAGGATTTGCGCGTGCCGACGATTGATCGGGAGTTCGTTCCGCCCTTGGAGGAGTTGGAGTATGAAGAGGTGAGCGAGGCAAAGCCGATCGTTTCTCTGCCCGAACAGATCCAGGAAGCAGAAGAGGAAGAGGAGGAAAAAGCGGATGAGCCACCTACTCTTTCGATTGAGGAGGTCGACGGATTGCCAATGTTGGTGGAAAGACAGGTTATAGGTGATAGGTTAGAGGTAAGAGGTCGGGGTGTGGGGGGTGGTCAAGAAGGTGAAAGTAAGAAGCGGGAAGTACATGAGGAAATAAAATCAGTTGATGTGAAGCCGGAACCGCCAAAGCTAGAGTCGCCAAGGCAAGAACAACCGAGACCGCAACCATGGAAGCAAGAATTAGTGAAACCAGAGCCGCCAACGCAGGAGCCACAAAAGCCAGAACCTTCAAAACCTCAGCCGGTACCGGTGGTAGCTGATCAAAAACCACAGCAACTTCCGCAGGGTTCTCGAACGGTGATTGCCACTGAGCCATCAAGGCATCCGGCGTTGGCGGATGCAAAACCAATTCCCGTCATTATTCGTGCGACCAATTCCCAGCCCGCAAAAGTCGCCATCACGGATGTTCGGCCGTCACTAAAACTTGTCGATACCGCAGAAGAGCTGCGAATTATGACGCTCAAGGATTTTCGTCGACTTTCCGCCGATCCCCTGGAGGCGATCAAGAAGGTTTACACTAAAATCCAGCTTCTGGAGAAAGAATCCTACACGAAGAAAAGCGCGGCAATCGACGCATGGAAGGAAAACGACATTTCAAAATTATATCGCGAGATGGGCGAGGAGTCCTTCGGTGCCGGACATCCAATTGACCAAGTAATCAAAGATCGAATCGCGGCAGGAAAGGAAGCGCTTACTGAAGCGGAGTTTGATGCGCTTTTAGAACTCAATGAAATGCTGAGGACGTAACAAAAAATTCCAAATTACAATATCCAAATCCCAAATAAACTACAATTTTCAAATGTCGAAACTTTTTGATCTTGAAGAAAGAACATTTCAATTTGCGAAAGATGTAGTTTTCTTCTGTAATGGTTTACGAAAAAATATTGCAACTCAAGAACATATACATCAACTTATTCGATCCTCGGGCTCCGTTGGGGCAAATTATATTGAAGCAAATGAGGCTCTGAGTAAGAAAGATTTTTTGATGCGGATTAAGATATCGAGAAAAGAAGCGAAGGAGACTTGTTACTGGCTGCGCCTCATAATCGAGTCAAATTCCGGAATTGACGAGAAGGGGAATACTCTTCTGGACGAAGCGATGCAGCTGAAGAAAATTTTAAGCAGTATTTTAGAGAAAAGCCTAAAAAGTGCTATCATTAAAGTATAGTTTTACTCCATTTCGGTATTGGTGGTTTATTTGAGATTTGGATATTGTGATTTGTGATTTTCCAGTATGGACCAAGTAACCGTTCCCCAATTCATTGAGAGTGAAGACAAGATTCTCGGGCCGATTACGGTGCGGCAGTTTGTGATTATGTTTGTGGCCGCGATTATTTTGTTTCTTGTGTACAAGATCGCGGACTTTTCTGTGTTTATCGTTTCCTGTGTTCCGATCGGCGGCGGCACCTTTATTTTCGGGTTCCTCAAGGTCAACGGACAGCCATTTCATTTTTTCATCCTCCATATCATTCAGACACTCAAGAAACCCTCGTTGCGCGTATGGCGCCGAACGATCGATATGGGTGGATTTTCTTTCTTCCACGGAAAGACAAAACCCGCAATCGATGATATCGATGAAGGAGACGCGCCCATCCCCGATCATCCGCACCTTGCCGGACGAAAACTCTCCACTCTCGCGCTGATCGTGGATACGGGCGGAGCGTACATGGGACAAAACGAAAAGGGGGAAGAGCTTTTTTAATCACTGCAATGGCAAAGAAAAAAACAACCGCAGAAGCACACGCGCCTAAAGCGACAAAGGGAACGCCCTCGACCCAGAAGTACATCGAGATTTCCGAGTTCCGCAATGACACCGTCATCATGAAGGACGGAACGCTGCGCGCGGTTCTTCTGGTCTCATCACTGAATTTTTTCCTCAAGTCCGATGACGAGCAGCAGGGGATCGTTCAGGCGTATATGCAGCTTTTGAACACCTTCGATTTTCCGCTGCAGGTCGTGGTGCAGTCGCGCGCGTTTGATATTTCAAAATATTTGGAGCGGCTCGAAAAAATCGAGCAGACCCAGGAGAATGATCTCTTGCGCATTCAGATTGCCGACTACCGCCAGTTTATCTCCGAACTTGTCCAGATCGGACAGATTATGGACAAGCGGTTTTATGTCGTCATTCCCTACGATCCGGTTGCCGATACCGGTCGTGGGTTTTTCAAACAGCTCGGGGCGCTCTTTTCTGCATCTGCTGAAATCTCCCTCAAACGGGAGCAGTTTTTGCGCCGCAAACACTTCCTTGACCAGCGCGCGGACAACGTCTCGGGTGCGCTGACGGGAATGGGCCTCAACGCGGTGCGTGTGGACACCCAAAGCCTCATGGAGATCTTCTATAATCTCTACAACCCCGAAACCTCGCCCCAACAGAAACTCGCTGAAACAGATAAGCTGAGTCTTGAAACGTGAAACCTGAAAAAATCTCAAATTTCACTTAGTTCTGACACTATGCTCAAAGCTATTATCGTAAAACTAGTGAATGCCCGATATTCAGGCAATGCAATAGGCGATGATATCCGTATTGAATTAGAAATACTCGGGAAACCTTTAAGGATAGATAGAAAAATCAAAGCAGGTACGTCAGTAGCACTAGGGCAGGATATCGGCAGTTTTGAAACCGATCAAAAGATTTTCAAAACGATCGTGCATATCACGGTCATTGAAAAAGACATACTATTCAATGATCAAGGAAGTGCGCAAGGCACGATTCGTGTTGATACGAGGCTTAAAAAACCGCAGCGTTTTGCTTTTGATGTTAAACTTAAGGAAGCTCGTTCAATCTTTGGCAAACAATGGGGCAAAAAAACCGCGCTTTTTACACTTACGGTAGAAGCATCAGTTTCAGATCCTCTTCGCTCTATTCCTGATGAGGGAGATGGTTGGTTGAGAGTGGTTCGAGAAGATACAAAGTCAGTTATTGAGTTGCCAGCTTTTCTTGAAGTGAAAATTGATCGTGCTGACGGGAAACGAGAATACTTTACCATTCTTGAGGGTTCATATCGCGGTATGCGGGCTTCTGTGAAATTGAATGATGACGGTTCGTCACAATTTTTAGCCAATATTCATCTTGAACCTCTCATTCAAGCCCAATATTCAGTTTCGAAAAAATTGTTCTTCCTAAATGGAAAAAAGTACAAAACAACAGATTATCCAGATGCAAAATGGGAAAATGGATTTTATGATATTGAGATGCCTGATTATGCGCATCCTGGCGGTGCTCGATATCCAGAAGCAAAACGAGCAAAAACATGGTTTAAGATAGGACATGGCGGTGAACGATATTTGCATACGGGGAGTAGATCACTTGGATGTATTACCATCATTGAAAAAAAACGCTGGATGGAGATTTATAGTACGCTCATTAAAGCTCGAAAGGGCGATTTCGCAAGCGTCGGTATTTTGGAGGTTGTCGATTGAGTATGCGTGTTCAGATCTCCTTATATGCAAAGGCATTCATTTTCATTATTTTGATAGTAATTATTGGCGGTGCAATCGCGTGGCATCAGTATCCCTTTGGAGTTAAGAAATATAAAACGATTACACTTGGCATGTCTGCAGCGGAGAAAGCAGGTGATTCAACTGGTTGGGCACCGCCAGATGATCGAGTGCCCGAAGGCTCAGAATTCTATGTGTATTCCCTCGGTGATGAAAATATGTGTATCGGAGCATCGTGCGGCATCGGAGCATATTTCGTGGAATGTCTCGGCGGGTGGATTTCCGGCTATAAAGATATCGGTGAGGTTGTTGATTACGGTCTTCGCGATGCAGGCATGAATATTGACAAGGAAAAGATCATCACGGTAGCTGACAAAGATGGAAAAATAGTAGGTATCTATCCCGGCGCGCGCATAAGAAGCCTTCCCTATATCATGCGCAAACATCACGATCTCGTATCGGCGGATACCTTCACAAAATGTTCAGACCTTCTTCCGCAGCGGTGGTAATGAAAGCTTCATCACAGATAAGTTACTTTATTAAAGATTTATTTATTAAATCAAGTATACTTACCTTAAAGGTAAGAGATAGATTGAAGATTTTGCGTTATGGTTTTGACATTTGAGATCTAAGTTTTGAGTTCTGTTATTTCATGGCTTTCAAACCAGTTCATACAACCGGAAAACGTGCGGTCGACGATGCGGAAAGTAAGAAACTCTCCGAGTCAAAACATGTCATTGAAGAGGAGCGCGCGTATCGGCGCGGCCTTGCGACGATCCGCGACTTTATCGCGCCTGCGGCGTTTGAAGTGCAGTCTTCGTACGTGCGCGTGGGCGGGCGATTTGCCCGAACACTTTTTGTGCTGGGGTATCCGCGCTATATATCCGTCGGATGGTTTGCGCCGATCATAAATTTTAGCGCGTCGTTTGATATTGCAATCTTCTTTGCGCCGCTCGATACCCCGATCGTCCTCAAACAGCTGCGGGACAAGGTCGGCCGCGTGGAGTCCGCAATTTCTGCCGGACAGGAAAAGGGCAAGCCACGCGATCCTGCCGCAGAGACCGCGCTTCGCGACATGGAAAAGTTGCGTGACGACCTCACGCAGGGAATCGAGCACTTTTTTTCCGTCGCCGTGTACATGACGCTGTATGCTGACACCGTCGAAAAGCTGGAGAAACTCACCGAGGACATCGAGGGGATGTTTGCAACTAAGCTCGTGTACACTAAACGCGTTTTCTACCAGTCCGAGCAGGGGTTCAACTCAACCACGCCGCTCTGTAACGACGAGCTCCAGATCGCCTTCAACATGAACACCTCGCCCGCGGCAGCGGCGTTTCCCTTTATCTCCTCGGACCTCACGTCTGACACGGGGATCCTGTACGGAATCAATCGGCACAACAACAGCCTCATCCTCTTCGACCGTTTCTCTATGCAAAACGCGAACGAGACGGTGTTCGCAACGAGTGGCGCGGGAAAGTCATATTGCATAAAACTCGAAGTTTTGCGCTCGCTTATGATTGGCGTTGATGTGATTATTATTGATCCGGAACGGGAATATCAGCACCTCTCCGAAGCGGTCGGCGGGACGTATGTGAACATCTCGCTCTCGTCACAGTCCCGGATTAATCCGTTCGACCTTCCACGGCCGGTGGGGGAGCAGACCTCGACTGCCGACATCCTTAGGAGCGCAGTCATTACCCTCAAAGGTCTGCTGCGGCTGATGCTCGGCAACTTTTCTCAAGAAGAGGACTCGATCATGGATCGCGCGCTGATCGAAACGTACGCGAAAAAAGATATCATTGCGACCTCAGACCTCTCGACTGTCGAGCCGCCGATCATGCAAGACCTTCTCGACGTCTTGGAGGGCATGGAGGGGGCGAATTCCCTCGCAGAAAAACTGAAAAAATATACCGAGGGGACCTTCTCGGGACTTCTCAATCACGCGACCAATGTCGAGATGGGCAACCAGCTCGTGGTTTTCTCGGTCCGAGATCTGGAGGATGAGCTCAGGCCCATTGCCATTTACGCCATAGTCAACTATATTTGGAATGTCGTTCGGTCGCAAATGAAGCGCCGAATCTTGGTGATCGACGAGGCGTGGTGGCTGATGCAGCATGAGGACTCCGCGCGGTTTATCTTCGCGCTGGTGAAGCGCTGCCGCAAATACTACCTCGGCGTCACCACGATCACGCAGGACGTGAATGATTTTCTGACCTCGCAGTATGGCAAGGCGATTCTGACGAACTCCGCCATCCAAATTCTTCTCAAACAGTCGCCCGCCTCCATCGACCTGGTCAAGAAAACATTTCTTCTGACCGAGGGTGAGAAATATCTACTTTTGGAGAACGCGCCGGGCGAGGGGATCTTCTTTGCCGGCTCCAAGCATGTCGCGATTAAAGTCGTGGCGTCGTATGCCGAAGATCAGCTAATCACAACAGACCCGCGCCAGTTATTGGAAATCGAACGCGCGAAAAAAGAGTTTGACGACGCAACCAAAGATAAAGACGCAAAATAGCCTATGACACTGAGACTCAAAATCATTCTGACGATGCTCATTGGCGTAACGGTCGTAGTAGTATTTGCCGCCGGATTTTGGCTGTACCGATTTTTTAAGAAGCAAACCGGACAACCTAACCAGGAGACGTCCTCCCTCCAGCAGAACATTCCCCAAGAATCTCCCCAGGAGCAGGACGGATTTTTCAAAGAAGTCGATCGATCGGCTCCTGTACCTGAACAGAAGATTCCGGTGCGAAAAGTCGCGCCCGTACAGCCCTCAAGCGACGCAAGTCCCGCGGAACGCGCCGACCTCATCTCCTTTGCCTTGCCGTTTGCCGAGCGTTTTGGGAGTTATTCCAACCAGGGCAATTACGAGAACCTCTCAGATCTCTTGGGTTTTATGAGCGTGTCCATGCGACAGTGGGCGAGCGAGCGCATCTCGTCGGCGAAAGAACAGCCCACCCCGACGCTCTATAAAGGAGTGACCACCAAGGCTCTTTCCAATACCGTTTCCTTTATAGATACCAAAAAGGGGCGTGCGGAGATTCGCGTCGCAACTCAGCGCAAGGAACTGATCGGTTCGGCGACGAATTTTAAGGTGTATAACCAGGATTTGGTCTTGAGCTTTGTGAAGGAAGACTCGGTCTGGCTTGTTGACAGCGCTGTGTGGCAATAGATTAAGATAGGATATGATATATGAAGAAAATTCTGGATCAGTTTGTCAATCTACTATTTCCGAAATTCTGCCTTGGGTGCAAACGCGAGGGGGTGTGGTTGTGCGATGAGTGCAGAAAAACGTTGAAACCCCTCCACCCCGAGATGTGTCCATGGTGTCACCACATACCGACCGTATGCGGTTTTCTCTGCCAGGAGTGCAAGGCAAAAACAAAAATTTCCCAGATGGCGGCGGCGTTTGACTACAAGCAGGAGTTGGTTGAAAAAATCGTCATTCACTTGAAATACGCATCCGTCAAAGATATCGCAGAACTCATGGCGGAGGAGATCAGCTCTCTGTGGAAAAAAATCGGGAACAAAGACAAAACCTCGCTCGTGGTGCCCATTCCCCTTCACTCGCATCGGCTGCGGGAGCGCGGATTCAACCAAGCCGAGTATATTGCACGAGCATTTGCGAAATCAAATGAGTTTCTCTGTGCGCCGCATGTGCTGGCGCGCACCAAACCGACGCGTCCTCAGGTGGAGCTCTCCCGCGAGGAGCGACTGAAAAACGTTGAGGATGTTTTTGCAGTGCGCGATGCCGCGGCGCTGAAAGCGAAAACCATTATTCTCGTCGACGATGTCTGCACCACCGGCGCGACTGTTCAGGAAGCTGCCGAGGCGCTGATCAACGGTGGCGCGCAGCGGGTAATCGTCCTTACGTTTGCAAGGGGATGAAACTTTAGCCGTTAGCTTTTAGCGTTGTCGGCTGGCTGATTTTTTCATGAAGGAGTTCTCTGACGACCACACGGTCGTCCCAGGGAATTTTTTTATTTTTGAATACCTGCCACTGTTCTGCGCCCTTGCCCAGAATACAGACGATGTCCCCGTCGTGTGCAGCCAGGAGCGCTTTTTTGATGGCATCTCTTCGATCAAGGATTACGAATAGGTCGCGATCACGTTCTTTGTTCACGATGCCGTCGAGGAGCTGTCCCGAAATCGACTCGGGATCTTCAGAATACGGGTCGTCATTTGTGACAATCACGGTGTTTGAATGTGAATCAAGAATTGCGCCCATCACGGGACGCATGGCGGGATCGCGCTCTCCGCATCCGCCAAAGACGACGATTACCTTTCCTATCGTCACTCGAGGAAGATTTTCAAAAAACGCGCGAAGAGACTCGGGAGAATGCGCGTAGTCAACGATGACTTGGAACTGCTGCCCTTCATCGATTTTTTCCATACGTCCCGGAGCTGATCGCAGGGAGGCAAGAAAGGGAATAATTTTTTCGGATTTGATTCCGAGCGACTCGACCGCGGCGCGAGCGCATGCGATATTTGATTCTTGAAACGAACCCGACTCGTGTACGACGAGTTGAGGAACGGAGAGGTTTTGAAATGAGGTAAGATTGGGGTCGTCACCGTTGAGGACGAGTAGCTTGAGCCGTGAAGTGATGAGCGCAAGATGAGTCTGTTGGTATTCTTTACCCGAGGCGTGAAACTCTTGATGGTCGGGCATGAGGTTTGTGAGGACGACATACTGCAAGGGGACGCCCCACAGCCGGCGCTGAACGATCGCATGCGAAGAAACCTCAAGCACAGCATGTGTGCAACCGCGCCTCTTCGCACGATACAAGAAACGCTGGAGGAAAAACGGTGTCGGGGTCGTGAGCTTGAGCGAGTTGAGCGACTCTTCGCCGTTGATCTTTAATGCTGCGGTTGAGAAGAGTACATTCGCAATTCCCAATTTGTCTAAAAGCTGACTAATGAAGTACGCGGTACTGGTTTTGCCTTTCGTTCCCGCAACGGCGATTACGGTCAAGGATCGCCCCGGGAAACCATACAGTGCCGCCGCAAGCACCGCTTTGGGCAAATGCCACAAGCGCGCAATAGTCTCTTTACCCAAGATTTTTTTGAGAAAACGTTTCATTTCAGGATTTTCTTGCACCGGCTCTGTCGGACTATCCTCGTACCCTCTTTGCACCCGGCAAGAATCGAACTTGCATCACGGGATCCGCAATCCCGTGTCCTATCCATTGAACGACGGGTGCAAAGAAGGAATGAGAACACCCAACGACGGGTGCAAAAAAACTCTGAAATGGCTAAAACGATCGGCGCTCAAGCACGCTGATACGCTTTCTTCGAGCAGTTGTTATAGCTTGAGTCGATGGGCGACCCACTCCCAAAACGGCTCAAAGCTTCGCTCTTTCTCTTCCTCAATATATTTACGTAAGATCTTTCGCAGATGCTCGGTATCTGCTTCAAGAATGGGGACGGGAAGAATACTCCGAAGGCCACGCTTTTCTTCGATATAGAGCATATCGCGGCCGTCTTCGAGTTCAAGGACCCAGAACGAATTGATCGACTCGAACGGATACGCTTTCGATCCGACTCGGATGCCGTTCTCGGTTATCTCGCACTCGATCCGGGACGGCTCAAACGCATGGCGGACAAAAATCACAAAGGTCGTGATAAGGACGAGAAGTCCGAAGAGCGCGTTATCCGTGATGTAGCTACTTACCAAGAGGAGACCGACAAGCGCTCCGGCAACCACATACCAAATCATCCCCCGTTCATGTTGTTGATACGAGGGAAATATCCAGTAAAAAAGCTGCTGTTCGCCTTTCCGTGAGCGCATGAGGGGAGGGTTTGAACACTGAATAAAGCCTATCAAAAGTGTCGACTCATTGCAAGTTTGATACTCCTTACGGTATACTATCATTCGTCACACAAACGGAGAGGTGCCGGAGCGGTCGAACGGAGCAACCTGCTAAGTTGTTGACCCTTCACGGGGTCCGAGGGTTCGAATCCCTCCCTCTCCGAATGTCTTGAAGGCGTAGCACTAGATGCGTACTCAAGACATTCCGATTGCGTCGGTAGGGCGCATTGGCAAAATACATGAGAGAGTTTTAATAAAATTGGGCATACGCACGTGCCGCGATGCGCTTTTTTATTACCCGCAGAGGTTTGATGATTTTTCTGCGATCGTCTCAATTGCTCAAGTCGCGGCGAATACCATCATCACGGTGCGCGGCACGATTCAGATTATTCGCAACCGCCGATCGCGAAACCGCCGTATGATCGTAACCGAAGCGCTTCTTGCCGATGAGTCCGGCTCGATCAAGGTTATTTGGTTCAATCAAGGCTTTCTCTCGAAAGTACTTAAAATCGGAGACCGGGTGAGTCTTTCCGGTCGCACGAGCGAGAATATCCTCGACCTCACCCTCGTCAACCCCGCGTACGAAAAGGAGAGTATCGACACAGAGAGCACACATACCGGCAGATTGGTCCCCGTCTATCCGGGAGCGGCAGGCATCACACAAAAGCAGCTGCGCATCATCATTCGCGCGGCGATTCAGTCCAGTCTTCATGAGCTTTCTGAATGGATGCCGCAGGAGTTCTTCAATGTAGAACGTCTGATGGGAATTAAGGAGAGTATCAACGCGATTCACTTTCCCGACTCTGCTGAACAGTGGAAGGGCGCGCGCAATCGCCTTGCGTTTGATGAACTTTTTTTCCTCCAACTCGCTTTTTTATCGACCCGTTCCTCGCAACAACATCAGCCGGCATTCACGTGTACCTTTTACGAAGACAAAACCCGTCGTTTCATTGAAGATCTCCCGTTCGATCTCACGAAAAGCCAGAAAATAGCCGCATGGGAAATCGTGAAGGACCTAGAACGATCGCATCCCATGAACCGACTACTGAACGGAGATGTCGGATCCGGAAAGACGGTCGTATCCGCTGTGGCGCTTCTTAACGTCGCACTCTCCGGCGCGCAGGGTGCATACATGGCGCCGACAGAAATTCTTGCCACACAAGTGTATGAGCGGATATCTGCTTTGATGCGGCCGTTCGGGATATCATGCGCGCTGGTGACGGCACACAAGTATCAAGTATCCAGTATCAAGTATCCAGTATCAAGAAAAGAGGCGCTAGAAAAAATTCATGGGGGGGAGATACACATAATTATTGGGACGCATGCGCTGATTCAAAAATCCGTTCGCTTCAATCGTCTTGCGCTCGTGATCGTGGACGAGCAGCATCGGTTTGGCGTTAACCAAAGAAAAGCACTTCGAGAAAAGAATCCTTCCGGGGAGATGCCGCATCTTCTATCCATGACCGCGACGCCGATCCCGCGATCGCTCTCCCTCGCACTGTACGGCGACCTTGATCTCTCCATCCTCGACGAGATTCCGAAAGGTCGCAAGAAGATCATCACGAAGATCGTGCCGTCACAGTATCGTGAGTGGACCGCTGAGTTTATTCGAAAAGAGTGCAGCCATGGCAGGCAGGCGTTTGTGATCTGTCCAGTTATAGATCCGTCAGATGTGCTCGCTGTACGTTCCACGACCCAAGAGTACGAGCGGCTCCGATCGACCGTGTTTCAAAACTTTCGTGTCGGGATGCTTCATGGAAAAATGAAAGCCCGGGAAAAGGAAGATATCATGGGCGGATTTGCGGCCGGGGCGATCGATATTCTCGTCTGCACGTCAGTGATTGAGGTTGGGATCGATATTCCCAACGCGAGTGTCATGCTCATCGAAGGCGCCGAGCGGTTTGGTCTGGCGCAACTCCACCAATTCCGCGGCCGGGTCGGCAGAGGGGAGCACCAGTCATATTGTTTTCTCTTTCCTACCGAGTCCGCGCGTGATGTCGTTCCGCGGCTTTCGGCGCTGGTAAAATGTTCTGATGGATTTGAACTTGCCGAGATGGATTTGAAAAATCGGGGACACGGCGACTTGCTGGGCGAGCGGCAGTCTGGGATCCCTTTATTCAAGCTCGCCTCTCTTGCCGATGTCACAGGCCTCAAAAAAGCGCGCGAGTGGGCGGAGAAATTATTCCCGCAACTCGGAGACTACCCGCTTCTTCGTGCCCGCTTAGCAGATTTTGAGCGCGATGCTCATTTGGAATAGAC
>JBBTRP010000037.1:0-2705 GCA_038065125.1 Patescibacteria group bacterium | reverse complement strand
CCATCACCCTCAAGGTAGAGGACCGTATCGACCAGATGCTCTAAGGTTTTGGGGCCGGCGACCGTGCCGTCTTTTGTGACGTGGCCGGTGATGATCAACGGGATCGAATATTTTTTTGCAGTCTCCAGGCACTTCACCGTGCATGCGCGCACCTGCGCGACGCTGCCCGCTTCCGAGTCTACCTGCCCGGTCGCAACCGTTTGGATCGAGTCGATAATCGCAAGACTTGGCTTTGAGCTTGTGATCGCGGAGCAGACCGCATCAATATCGGACTCGCTGGAGAAGAGGATATTCTTGCCGATTGTGGCCTCCCGCGCGAGCCGGTCAAACCGCAATTTGATCTGATGCCCTGACTCCTCCCCGGAGCAGTAGAGAACGCTCTTCCCCTGCCCTGAAAGTGAGAGCGATATCTGCGCGAGCACTGTCGACTTTCCCACGCCGGGCTCTCCGCCGATCAGGATGAGGCTTCCCGGCACGATCCCGCCCCCGAGCACCTGGTCAAGCTCGCCAATACCGGTGCTCATACGCGGCACCTGCGCGCTCTCGATGTCGGCAAGCGGCGTTACGGTCGCGGCGGGAACAGCAGCGGATGGAGAGATGATTTTTTTTGCCGCACCTACAGAAAGACTTCCCCATGCGCCGCATTCTCCACACCGCCCGGACCACTTCGGGAACTGCGCGTCGCAGGAGGAACAGAGGAAAACCAGACTTGATTTTTGCGCCATTTTGTGCTATAATAAAAGATAGTCTATCTGATCGCAGTATCCCACAGAAAGCCACTCATTACAACATTTTTGCTATGCCCGTCCCGCGGTTTCTCCAATCGGTGTTGTGGTCGTATGAGCTTTCAAAAATGAATGCTAAAAGGCATGCATCTACGATTATTCCCCAGATTCTCAACTATGGAACCTGGAGGCAGGTTCAATGGGTCCTCAGAACATACCATAAGGATACGATCAAAAAATACATCAAGCATCCAGCTCGAGGGATGTGGCGAAAGGACTCATTGACGTACTGGACGTCGATCTATAATGTTCGCCCCGTTCGCCGCGAGTATGACCGCGCTCTTTTCTCGCTTACCCCGACATATCTACTCCCGGAAAAATTATGGGGAAAAGAAAAATGACGAATGACTATGTTCGCGAGGTGTTGACCGTCAGCCGGGCGAATTTTTTCAGTGACCTTGGCTGGACGCGCGAAGCGGGATTTTATCTTGCGGGAGGGACTGCGCTTGCGATACAAATTGGCCATCGGACATCTGTTGATTTTGATTTTTATACGCAACATCATTTTCAGAGCGGATCACTCGCTCGGCTCGTGTACCGCGCGCTGGATGATCGATGGGAAATTGAGATCACGCGCGATCTTGACGATACATTCGATCTCACCACAAAGCCTGATATCCACCTGAGTTGTTTTTACTATGAATATCCTTTGTTGTGCCCGGCACGGGTGATCATGGGTGTTTCTGTCGCCTCGCTTCAAGATATTGCCGCCATGAAAATTCTTGCAATTTCACAACGGGGACGTCATCGCGATTTTGTCGATCTTTACTATCTCCTCGGTCATTTCACTGTAGAGGAGATGATCAGACCCTGTCTTGAAAAATACCCAATGTATGACCCAACGTTTTTTCTTCGAAGCGTTCTCTACTTTGAAGATGCGGAAAAAGATAAGGACATTGGTCGTATAAAACTTTTTGACCGATCGCTCACCTGGAAAAAAATCAAACAGACGATCACGGAAAAAGTGAGGGAGTATCAGCTCAAGGGATCACGATAACAATCCGGGAACCGGCGCGGCGAAATATCCGAATTATTTTTTCACCGCCACATGAAGATGATCTTTGTGATCGGTATATGTCGAGCCGCTGTCGAATTTTTTGTAGTCGTCGAATGAGACAGGAGTTCCTCTATCCAGGATCGGAGTTTGGCCAAGATCATCGCTAAAAAACATCTCGTCGATATTAACAACATATGGACTGCTCTTGAGGAATTTCGCAACCTCAACGAGTTTTTGGAGGTTTGCCGTATCGGTTGAGATATCAAATCCTCGTCCGTCCGTATGATGGGATCCTTTACCTTTTGGCGGAAGCCGTTGACTGCGCATTGAAGTAACAGTAATGGGAAAGCCAAAGTTCTGGTTATCAATCAAGTGTAGGAGGAGTGTCACCTTCGGGTTGATGGAGTCACCCCCCGGTGTTGTTGCGCCACTTCCGGTATTTGCCAGATCATTTTTCGGTCCAGACCAGAAGGCGAGTCGCTGGAACCCGGAAATATTTGTACCACCTCCGCCGCCGACTGTCTGTCCGGAATCCTCGCCCCCACCCGTAAGCAGTACATCCTTCCCTTTTTTTATTACGGCAAGATCAAGTTTTCCCGGTTTTACGAGGTCGGGGTTGATGAGCGCAAGGAGTGTGTAGGACCCGAGCGCAAGGACGAGTCCCACCAGGGCGTTATGGATCACCTTTTTTCCTTCTTCCACGCGTTTGGAGTCCCCGGCTGCGGAGAGCCATTGGAATCCGCCCCAGGCGATCATGGCGGTTGCAAGGACGCCGGCGGCGCCGACGAGCCACTCGTAAATCATGACGATCAGCTTGGAGATGCCCTGGCATTTTAAGGCCGTTGGGTTGCCATCTGCGTCTTTTGCGGTAATTTCGCATGTCCGAATCGTCGCGTCACTACTTCTGCTGGAGGCAAAGGGAA
>JBBTRP010000036.1:0-7661 GCA_038065125.1 Patescibacteria group bacterium | reverse complement strand
CCATCACTCGATTCTGACAGCATTTTCGCGCTTGAGTAGTACGTGACTGCGAGGTTGGTAATGTCAGAAAGAGGACGCGATCGGAGATAATGGTTGTTATACCAATCGAGCTTTTTTGTATCAAAAATAGCTCCTGACTTGTTGACGTGGGCGCTATCAAAGACCTCGACGAGTTCAGGGAGCGTATAGAGCTCGCGATCGCCGCCCGGGTTCCATCCCAGGAAGGCGATAAAGTTAATAAGCGCTTCGGGCAAGATGCCCTCATTGCGGTACTCAAGGAGTGATACTTTATTTTGGCGCTTTGAGAGTTTTGTGCGGTCCGAGTTGAGAATCAGGGAGAGATGTCCAAATTGCGGCACGTCAAACCCCAGCGCCTCATCCAGAAGAATCTGTTTGGGGATGTTTGAGATGTGCTCCTCGCCGCGCAGGACGTGCGAGATCTGCATGAGGTAGTCGTCAACCACAACAGCAAAGACAAAGAGCGGGGTGGAGAAGTCTTTGGCAATAATGAAGTCATCAAGTGACGAGGTGTCAAAGGTGAGCGTTCCACGGATGAGGTCATCAACCGTGAACACCTTTGGAGTTATTTTGAACCGAAGCGTAGAGGCTCTCCCCTGTTCAATGAGGCTATTGCGCTCCGCCTCTGATAGCGATCGACACTTCCCGCTGTATTTCGGGGGCTGGCGGGAGAGAATCTGAAGTTCGCGTTCCCGTTCCAGTTCTTCCTTTGAACAAAAACAGTGATAGATAAGATCTTTTTCTTTGAGCTGGAGAAGATATTTTTTGTAGAGGTCTGAACGCTGGGCTTGGCGGTAGGGCTCGTAGGGACCCCCGACATCTGGTCCCTCATCCCACTGGAGTCCAAGCCAGGAGAGACCCTCGATTATATCTTTCTCAAATTCCGGTTTAGAGCGCTCGATGTCCGTGTCCTCAATTCGCAGAATAAACTGTCCCCCTGCGTGCTTTGCGAATAAATAATTAAAAAGCGCGGTACGAGCGGTACCGATATGAAGAAATCCTGTTGGTGATGGCGCAAGTCGCGTTCGAATCATTTCGAATTATTGTGTTATGACGAGCTCGGTTCCCACGCCCGTCCATGCGTATACTTTTTTTGCATCTCCTTCCCCGAGACGGATGCAGCCGTGTGATACCGGCGTGCCGAGATGATTCCGACCCTCTTTGTATCCATTTGGCCACTCTGGCAGCTCATGAATTCCAAACTTCCCATTCGCAAATCCCATCCAATAGGGCATCCATAGGCCGTACTGCTTGGACCAGGCGCGCGGATGTTTATTGATGATATTAAATGTTCCCGTCGGTGTTGGCAAGTTCCATCGACCGGAAGATATCACAAACTTATCAAGGCGAGTTTTGCCAAGATACCTGCCTAATGATTGCTTTCCAAGACGAACACGAATGGTTTTTTTCGCCTTCTTTGGCTCCGGATTGAGTGGGTCATAGCCATGACGAATCTCTGTTGCGTCATCAAAGCTGTCGCCGTCGGAGTCTCGATTTTCGGGATCCGTGCCCATCATGCGCTCCTTCCCATCAATGATTGTATCACCGTCCGTATCGATCTCGGTCGCCCCCACGTACGAAGGTGCGGTCAGGAGAATAAAGAGCAATCCAAGACTGACGCACGCACGCTTGGTATCATTCCGCTTGCTCATCGGGCAGTTCTGGTGCCTCCTCAGAGTTGAATGGCGATGGTGCACGACGCTCTAGTTGTGGTTGCGAGAAGTAGAGCTTGTCGAAAAGTTTTGATACATCCTCCAAATTCTGCTCAACCGTTGCCGCGTACGGGAGAATGAGTCGTGATACGGAGCGCGAGAGGTTCTTGCCGAACGACACTTGCGTTGAGTCTGGCAGCAAATTCACCGCCCAAATCGTTCCGAAAAATAGAAATCCGAAGAGCGCCCAGGCGATAATTGCGGACCGCTCGCCACGATAAGGATGGAATTCGATGGTGCGCTGTACGCTGAGAACGTCCTCAAAGCGAAGGTACTCGTAGGTCGTGAAGAACGGATATGCGCAGACAGTGATCAGCGCAAAAAGGAGCGAGAAAAGATACGGCCCGACCGCGGGAATGCCGAGCGTGATGTATGCGACCGTGTAGAGGGCGAAGAGAATCGAAATGACGGCAAGATAGCGGCCGGCTGACTTAAAGAAGATACCGTGCATGAGGTAGCGACTCATGGCGAGCGCGTTGACTCCCCGCTGCTTGGAAACAACAACGACATACAGTGCAAAGTAAAACCAGATAGAAAATACTACCAGGAAAATGCCGGTTGGCGCCGACGCGTAGAGGACGCAGAGCAAAAGGATGGCGACCCAAAAGAGTGATTTTGTGTGCTCTTGACCGGCTTCAAGCGCTGCGGCGAGTGAAAGCTCGGTCCCCTTCTTCAGTGAGTCCAAGAAAGTGACCGTTCCGCTAAATACAAACGCGTAAAAATACGCGGTTACCAGATTAATACCCGAAATTCCGAGTTGAATCAGGGAGCGGGCCGCATCAGATCCGTCGCGGACCATGTAATTGAGAAACGACGCAAGTCCCCCGTTCACCACTGTTCCCAGCGCCATGAGCAGCGCAAACGCCATGAGCGGACCGAAGTGGTGGGTATAAATTTTCCAACTGCGCGAGATCAGAGATCCCGACCCCGGCAGATTCACAATAGTAACAACTCCATTCGGCAATTTTTCCATAGCCTCAGTCGATTATGAGTGTGGATATCTTCTTTTATTATACGGTTCCTGGGGATAAACCACAACAACATGGTTGTCAATTGGTTGGTGAAAACGCCGAAACTGGAATGATCTGGTCGACAACACCCGGCCCTGACCATCCCAGGCGAATCACCGCCCCCCACCAGTCGTCGTAATACTCTATTGTTATCGGCACCGGTTTTCCTGCCTCAAGAGCGATGGTGCCGGTATTCAATGTCGGTGCGTGCACCGACCAATCATTGATGATCAACTGATTGTTCACCCAGAGGCGAACCCCGTCGTCTGCAAGGGAATTAAATGTATAGGTGCCTGTCGAAGGAGCGCGCACAAAACCCTCCCAGCGAATGGAAAAACGATTTTCAGGTACATTCGGTGCAGGAGCTTTCGATCCCCAGTTAAAGTCGATTTCACTGTCGCGGCGAGTGAGAAGTGGCACCCCGGCAAAATCAGAATTTGCAAAATATGATCCGGTCAACCCCTTTTCCGGAGGCGTCGGAATCGACATTATGGGCGCGAGGTAACGCTCGAGCTCCTCGCGAACGACGCTATCCCCGAATCCGCGCGCAGCGATTTTTGCATAGGTTTCCTTGGTCTTTTGCAAGATTGGGAATCGCCAGCGCTCCTCAAACGTATTAATGAAAGGATGTTCTGCGTACGCGCTCAATAAGAGTAGATAGGTGTTCATTTTTAGAATCGTATCCCCCGGCATGTCAAAACTGTCATCAACTTCCTTCCAGTGAGCGGGCAAGAGTCTTTGCCAGAGCGTATAGAATTGCTGGGTTTTTTTATAGGCCTGATAAAATTTTCGATCCTTCCCCGCCTTTTTCCAATCGGTATAGAGCGTGGTGAGCATAGTCATGAACTTCCCTCCGCGCTCATAGACATTCTGATCTGCCAGCGGACGGATAAAGAGTGTGGAAAAAGTTTCCTTCTCACGTTCATATTCCAGAAGGTCCTTATTCGCGCCCAACCACTCCGGGTAGTCCTCAAAACGAGTAAAGTATGCATCACACGGCCATTCAACTTTCAATTTATTCCGACACCAGAAGTCGACACCCATGACAAGCGATCCGTCATACGCCATGAGGTATGGCAGAATTCCGATCAGATTTGCATCCCCTTCGACAAAATCCTTCCAGATGAATGCATTGCGGTTTGGAGATGTTAGCCCGAAAATATGCCCAAGCTCGTGCATAAAGGAGGGCGCAAGGGGCTGAGAGTCGAGGTTAGCAAGAAAACCAAACTGCTCCCGCGCAAAGGGCGTGTTCGTGCGAATGACACTGTCCACCCAATTCGCGTCGGCCGGATAGGGGTTTGACGGGTTTTCCCTAATCGTGATTTTTTGTTGTTTCGGCTCGCTTCCTCCCATGAAGTCCTTGTAAAAATTATAAAGCTCGTCGTATTTCATGAGGAACGGCCGTGGATCGCCAAGAAAGGTTTGGGCGGTTTGAGGTGTCAGCTCCCAGGCAATATGTCCGCACTGAATAGTACCGGTTTGCTTGAAGGAGTCCGCGCTTCCATTGCAGAGAAGCGGCTGTTCATTGACGGCACTGATGACTCTGAACGGAGCAAGCTCGGCCGGCGTGGGTGATGTGGTCGCCGAGGTGCCCGAGGCTTCTCCGTGAGCACCGATATGCTCAATGGACAATTGCTCATCGGTTCCAACCACACTCTCATGAAGTCGTGCGGGTATGATCGATTCGATATTGGCAAACATATCGAGAGTGATTGAACTATTTCCCGCAACGACCGCCAAAGGTTTGCCAGTCGACTCGGTTGTCAGTGTTGAGCCTTGCCGAACCAATGGAAAGACATTTGAGTTGATTGAAAGATATACTTTTTTGAACAGCGGCGCTTTGGTGCGGGCAAAGAGCGTATCGGAAAATGCCATGTCATCGAGAGACACCCGCTCAGCCGCCTCGGTAGACAGCTGAAAAGATGCAATTTTGACGTCTCGCATCCCAGGCTTCAGCGTAGCTCTCCCTAGCGGCGGCACTGTGACACGGACAATAACGGGTAGTTTTACGGGTGTCGGTGTTGGCTGTACAGGAGCTGGAGATTGCGTCTCAGCTGGTATTGGTGTTGGCACAACCGCTACCGGTTGAGTCGTACCAGATTGTGGATTTGGGATGGGTACACTGACCGGTGTTGAATCTTTTTTTGGTTCCGTTTTTTCACTGGCTGCCTTTTCGCTTGGCGGGGGTATCATCACTGGATTCTGATTCAGCGCAGGATTGTTGATAACAGGAGCGCTGACAGGGCGAATTATTTCAGCATGTGCAATAAATGCAGAAAGCATGGTTTGGATATCTTTAAACAGGTAAATCCGCGCCGTCTCGTGTGGCACAAAGAGATACCCCTTACTACCCTTCACCTTCAAGATTTTCCCGGAAAGCTTTTGCAGTGATCGTAGCTGTTTGATTTTTACTTGTTTTTTTGAAAGCGGACTAAATCCATTATTGACTTCAGTTCCGTCGTCATGCCGATCAACGTCCGAATCACGCTTCTTTGGGTTGGTTCCAATAAACTCCTCATAGATGGTTACCAGTCCATCTTTATCCGGATCTCGCGTGTCGAAAAAAACAAAACGATCCTTGGGAATTCGAATGACTGTCGATTTTGAGATTGTTTGAGAAAGCGATTTAAGATTTGCTATGATTTCTTCAGGACCCCCGATATTCGTCCACAAACCCTCCTCACCGACTGAGATCACGACTACATTTTCCCTTTGAATCAAACGAGCAGACTGCGAAAGATCGCCCTGCTGTGCAGAAGCAGGTGATGCGAAAAAAAATACAATAAGCCCAAAAAGCAGCCAATTCATATAATTACAGTATACACGCCGCCTTGCATTTTTCCGAGCGCGACAGTATGCTTTCAGAACTTGCAAAAAAAGAAATCACATGGGCGCCCATAGCTCAACTGGCAGAGCAGCAGCCTTTTAAGCTGACGGTTGTGGGTTCGATTCCCGCTGGGCGCAAATGAAAAAGACCCGATGAGGGTCTTTTTCATTTGCGCTAAGGATCCAGCGGGAATCGAACGGGTGTGAGCGACCTGACTCCGAGGCGAACAGCCGCAGGAGTCAAAGGAGCGAGCGAAGGAGTGCCGGTGGCACTCCGAGTACACCCTGGGCAAACGACTGACCTCCTGTGGAGGTCGGGAGAGCGGAATTCCCGCTCACCTAAACTCCCGCAAAATGTCGCCAAGCCGCTTGATCTGCTCGCCGTATCGCGCCCAGTCACCGTCGCGCTGTGCTCCGAGGGCTGCTTCATATGCTTGGCGTGCTCGGCTCGGTGCTTCCGTGTCGGCGGGTTTTGATGTATCGCGCTGTTTCAGCGTCTCTGTCGCCGCGGGCGAAGGCGCATCCTGTTGTCCGAAAATTCTGGCCAGAGCGGCATCAAGTGTTTCTTCCATGGCGACCTTATTCTCATATGCCGCGATCACGCGTTTTAGCTCGGGGATTTTTCCCGCTTCCGCCTTTAGGTAGAGCGATCGTACATAGAGCAGCGATTCCTCGATGGGTATGACTAAGAGCGGGCCCTGGATCACCTGTGAGCCGCGCTGATCCCACAGAGAAATCTGTCTACTGATTTCAGCATCCTGATTGATTCTGCCGATCACCTGCTTGGGCCCAAAGACGAGCTTGTCTTTTGGAAAACGGTACACCACCAACGCGCCGTACTGTTCACCGTCATTTCGCGCAACCATCCACGCGGAGAGGTTGTCCTTTGCGCGTGGGGTGAAGGGAATCATGAGAATAAACTCCTCACTGCGTTCGCCCGGCAGTTTCATAATCATGTGCCGCGGCGTCATGGGCGACTGCAATGGCGCGCCAGACTCGGCTCGCGCGGCGGTGTCTGCATACGCCGGAATCTCCCAGAGGTCTTCCTTATTGTAAAAAGTTTGCGGCTCTTCCATGTGGTAGGTCGCATACATCGCCGTTTGGGCCGCAAAGATATCTTCGGGATAGCGGAGGTGGCCGCTCAACTCTTGCGGCATGTCGGACAGAGGTTTGAATGCTCCGGGAAAAGCTTTTGCGAGCGTGGCGATGATCGGATCCTTCTGGTCAGCTATATACAAGTCAACGCTCCCGTCGTATGCGTCAACGACCACCTTCACGGAATTGCGCAGATAATTTACGATCCTACCCTTAAACGAAATCGGCTGGGCGTACGGATAGCGCGATGTTGTTGTGTATCCGTCAAGTATCCAGTACAGCTTCCCGCCGGCAACGACCAGGTACGGATCGCTGTCAAGAGTAAGAAACGGCGCAATTTTAGCGACACGTTCGACGACTTGACGATGCGCGAGGATGCGGCTGTCATTGGTGATGTCGCCGGAGAGGAAAATTTTGAGCTCGTTGAACTTCAGCGCGTACACCAGGCGGCGGAAGAGCGACGAAATCTGCACGCCACCTTCGCCCTCGTACGCGGTGTACACATTCTCATCCCCTTTCGGGTAGTCAAACTCGCGCGACTTCGTTTTTACGATAATGTAGTCGTTTGCTATCTCACCGTAATATATTTCCGGTCGAGTGACTGCCAGCTCTTCTCGATCCGCTTTTGGCGGCAGATCCTTCACGAATAGTACCGGCAAGCCTTCAGGCGTTACTTGGTTCACGGGGCCTGCCGCAATTCCATATCCATGTGTAAAGGTAAGCCGCTCATTGATCCAGTTCTTGTTCGGCAAGTTGTCGGGGGCGAGCTCTCGCGGTGAAAGCATAATTTGGCGCAGCTCATTTTTGATCGTGTAGCGGTCGTTATCGACAGAGGCAAATTCGTAGTAGGTTCTGATTTCCTGGATTTGGGAGAACGTGGAAAGGAGCGGATTACTATCCCAGAGCTGGACGTTTTTGAGTGTCGGACCGTTGGTTGCTATATCCTTGGTTGTCAGCGCGCGATCGGCGACGATTTAACGCTCCTCGACAGCGCCAAGAC
>JBBTRP010000035.1:0-1766 GCA_038065125.1 Patescibacteria group bacterium | reverse complement strand
TTTTTCGCCAGCAAAAAGCTTGACAAAAGCGCATTTTTGTGTATACTGAAATGATTCGTTTGCACTGGTGAGGCGAGCGTACAGGAGGCCCTTTTCACTCTAAAAGGAGACACCCAGTGTCGATGACGCTGCAGGATTTCGATAGCCAGCACGAGCTCGCAAAGTTGGTCGTTCCGGCAAACCCACGACTCAAACTCAGTAGCAACGGCCCCAGCCGAGAGGACGCGGCGGCGACCTACGAACTTGCCGAGCGACTCGTCGCGGCCGGCATCAAGCCCGGCAGCCTTGTGTTCGGTGGCGACCACCGCTCGATCGTCGGATTCGAGTTTGGCCGTCGACTCAATCTGCACGTGACGGGTCTGAAGGTCACCTCTTCGGAGTGCCTTAAGTATCCCCGCTATAAGGCCTACCAAGATGCGGAAATTCGCGTACAGGAGTGGGGACTGCAAGTAATCCATCGCTTCCTGTGCGAGAAGGACTCGCACTCTCCGGTCTGGAGTGAGTCTGCAGAGGCATTCGCCAAACGGTTTGACGGGATCTGGGAAGAAGAACACCCCGAACCGACGATCCTGTTGGCTTCCCTCGAGGCCATGGTGTATGTCTATTACACCAAAGTGATCGGCATCGGCCAGTTCCAGATTCCGCACGACCGCCACGCGTGGCTCCCCACGGCTGGCGCGGGCATCGCCATCGGCAAAGACGGTTTAGCCGTCGAGTTCGATCGCGACCTCAACCTGGTCGGCGCTCCGGCGGCGGTCTAGACACCTATCACAAGGGGCGGATTCGACTTCACAGTTGATTCGCCCCATTCTATTTTGTATACTGGTAATACTATGAAATTATCGAAAGAACAGATTGTTGTCTCACGCCAAATAGTCAGGACGGTTGAGTGGGCTCCGCCGACAAGCTGGAAGAAGGCAGTAGGTATATTGAGGGGCAAAAAAAAAGCCATCGAACGCCATATAAAGGCCTCACGCGCGGAATGGGATCGACGTATCCGATATGACCATTGACACGAATATTGTCATTGCTCATCTCGCTGGAGACGCAGGTATCCACGCAGAGTTTACGCGATTAAAGAAGATGGGCATCTCTTTAATTTTGTCTTCCATTGTCGAGCTCGAGACACTCGCATACCCGAAACTTTCGACTGCGGAGATAAAAACAATCATCGCCTATCTTGATGAGACGTATACGTTTATTCCTCTTGATCGCGCAATCGCTCAGATCGGCGGCTCCCTAAGAAGGCGCCATGCAATAGCCTTCGCAGATGCAGCGATCGCGGCAACAGCGCTCTATACTCATACACCGGTCGTGACGAGGAATAGAAAAGACTTTGAAAGAATCCCAGGCCTTGGAATTATTGTGATATGACACAAAGAAAAGATCGCACCGCATCATTCAAAGAGCAGTTTGACGAACTCGAGGCGTTGGTTGAGGAATTTGAAAAAGGCGAACTCGACCTTGACGAGAGCCTCAAGAAATTTGAGCGCGGATTGCAGCTTGCGGCAGCGTGCAAAGAGCGACTCTCCCTGATCGAGAACACCGTCAAAGAAATCAAAGCAAAGTTCGGTACCATAACCACTGACGAACCGTGACTATAAACCACTAACCCATAACCTCTCACCTAAAACCTCTAACCTATCTCCTATGTCCCAGAATCAAAAAATTCTTCTCGCAATCGTTGTCCCCATTGTGCTCATTGGGGTAATTGTCCTGAACGGCTATAACGGTCTTGTCTTCGGTCAGGAGGGCGTGAAGCGCGC
>JBBTRP010000034.1:6033-11956 GCA_038065125.1 Patescibacteria group bacterium | reverse complement strand
CCTCATCGTATTTATAATACGACTGCGGTTTTTTAAGGCTCCAGGGCTTCGAATCTGACTCAGAATCATACAGTTTTACTTGTTAACGCAACCGGCAAAGATCAATAGTAAGCTTGATATTATGGAATCCCAGGATTGTCATCCCGAGCCCATTCGACTCACTTCGTTCGCTCAGGGTAAACTCCGTCGAGGTATTGTCATCCCGAGCGAAGTCGAGGTATTGTCATCCCGAGCGTAGTCGAGGGATCTCCGTATGATCAATGTCCATGCAGATTCCTCCACTCGGCTCACGCCTCGGTCGGAATGACATGCAGACTGGATACTCCCCTCCTCGGCGCGGTGCCGATAAAGGCTGAATCAAAAATGTGTTCAGACCCTAGCAATGTACACTGTAAAAGTCAAGATATCCCTTGCTCCTCCCGGTTGCTTTCTGGTATACTAGAATTATTCATAAGAAGCGTGACCTATGCCTCGTTCAAAACCCATCGCTGAGCGGCAAAAAACCGTATCTGTTCCCGTACGGGAATATGAGCGACTCAAAGCAATCGAACATGAATTCAAAAGGGGGTATGATATTGTACCGATGTTATTTCCGTCTGAAAATCTCTCAGACTACGCTCATGGCGCACGGGTAAAAAAATCCCTGAAAAAAGCTTTTGAAGAGCACCCTCCGATGTATGGAGATACTCCATACCGATGATTTTGTACGTGCGCTGGAAAAACTTCCCCTGGAAATTCAGGAGCTGAACGCACTGCAAGAAGAACGATTTTACATCAACTGGCTCGATCCGAGACTGCATCTCAAGAAACTTCGCGGGGAGCGTGGGGTGTTCAGCTATCGTATCACGCGGAGATACCGCGGATTTTTTTATCTTCAACGCCCTGATCGGGCGATTTTTTTTGATATCGATCACCGCAAAGACGCCTACCGGTAAGAATCTCTCCTGTCATCCATCATCTATTCCACAAAGAAAGTGCCCCGATCGCTGGTGTGCGGTCGGGGCGGGGTTGTTGTTTTTGCCGAGGGGTCGGCGGTTACTGGTTCTGGAGCGCCACGGCGGCGTTCCACTGGAGACGCCACTGGCCGACGGGACTCAGGAAGAAGTAGTTGCCGCTGTTCCCCTGGATCACCGCCTCATCGAGGACCGCGTCGATGACGCTTCCCGTCAAGGCGACGATCCGGCCGTTGCCGGTGCCGGGCGTGACCGCGATGATCGCCGAGGCGCTGGCGGCGTTGTACGTCACCAGGTCGGCGGTGAGGGGTGCGCCCTCGAGCGTCTGGGAACCGACGATGCCGAGCTTCTTCGTTCCGGCCAGGACACCGTCCTGGATGGCCGCCTTCTGCGCGTCGGTCAAGGGGGTCGCGTTGGGCGACTTCCAGACGCCGGCGAGGAGGCTCGTGAGCGCCCAACTCTTCCGATCGGCGGCGGCGGCGGCGAGCTTCGTGAGGGCTTGACCTTCGACCAGCTTGGTCGGCGTCGTGCCAGTGCCGGCCGTTGGGGTCGGCGTGGGCGAGGGAACAGCCACGCTGCCGGTGCCTTCCAGGGTGATTTCGGTGAGCTTGCCGGGCTTCACGATCGGTTCGGCCGTGCCCTTCAAGATGCTCATCGCGCTCTTGATCTTGAACGTGCCCGCGCCCAGGGCCTGGTTCGGGAAGTACTCCGGCAGACCGTTGTAGCTGGTGACCGACTTGGTCGCCACCACCCCGTTGCCGAAGTCCACACCCAGGACCAGAGAGTCGAACGTCTTGGGACTGAAATCCGAGAACTCGAAGGACAATTGGACCGTCGCCCCATCGATTTTCCGGACGTTCATTCCGGAGATCTCGACCTTGTGGGTCGTCGTCGTGCCAGGGGCCGGAGTCGCGGTCGAGTCGGTCGTGGCCGGAGTCGTGGGCTTGAGGGCCGCGCTCAAGGCGGTCGTGAGCTCCGCGGCCGTCAACGGCTTATTGGCCGCGGACGACGACGCTATGAGCGTTCCGAGTCCGTCGAGCTTCGCGTTGGTTTCCACGCTCGCCGAGGCGAGCTTGGAGCCGACGGCCGAGCCGATCTTCTCCGCGAGTTTGTCTTCGTTGACCCCCGGGGTATAGCAACCCGCGAGGATTCCCAGGGCCAGAAGGCCCAACGTGGTGAACGTGCGCATGGTAGTACTCCCTCTTGCGCTAGCTGAAAACTCACATTTCGAGTGGCTTTGCTGGATGCAAAAGACACACAAATGCTTGGGCGGATGTATAGCATACTTTTGCCTTTTTGTCAAGGTGTTGAGTCAAATTTGTGTTCAACAAAAGGAAAACTGACTCTTTTGGGTGTATTTTGAAAAGATTATTTTGTGCTCATGCTCAGCACCATGCGCATACAAAGAAATATCCTTATAAAATAATGAAAAAATGATCTTTCCAGATCTGACCCTATACGGTTGACAAAAATAGTTTTTTTGCTAAGGTAGGGCAATCGTCAATATGGTTGTTCACGAGAACGGCGACAAAGGAGGCGCCTGACGATGCACATTGACAACCGAACGGCGCCACGTTTTGTGGTCGCCGTCTTGGCTGCGTTCTGCGCGGCCATCCTCCCCGGTCCGGCTTTCGCCGACCCGGGAAAGAAAACCGCCCCTACCCAGGAGTTTCGCGACCCCTGGGTGGAGTTCGCTGATCGCTTAATCGTCCCGTGGCATCGGGGCGAGACGCACGAGGTGACCTTCGCCACGCACAAGGCGTACAAGGTTGTGATCGCTAGCCTTGGGCTTCGGCCTGGGAATGTGACTGGTGACGACGACCGCTACGGCGTGGTCTCGTCTTCGACGGGTCACGTCGCGTTCGAGGTCAAGAAGGCAGCACTCAAGGGGAGCGTGAAGAGTCTCCGATTCTTCAAGTTCTCTCCGCGGGTTACCTTCCTGGTCGAGGGCGACGACGATGTCGTCCTGTCGGTCACGTTGTACTCGGACGACAAGGACGTCGGTCGAACGTACACCAAGACCTACAAGGTCGCTCGTGTGATCCCCACCCCGACACCGACAACGGCTCCGACTCAGGCCCCCGCGCCAGCACCGACGGTCAAGCCGACCGCCGAGCCGACGCCCCAGCCGACTCCGACCGCAACTCCGTCCCTGCCCCAGCTCCCGGTTCTCTCGGACCCGTCAACCCTCAAGGTCGAGGGTCGGGTCGACCAGGAGCTCTATGCGACCCAGACCGGCGGCACGCTCACCAGCTACGGCGGCAAGGTCGTGGTCAACGGACCCCTGCACCAGATCGACCCCCATCAAGGGACGTTCTGGACGGGGCAATTCTTGACCGGAACGGTCCCGGCCGCGAACGGGCTGTCGATACTCTACCTCTCCGATAAGGGGATGCTGGGAATCCAGCCCTCTGTCGGAGGCGGATATCAGTTGAGCCTCGACGATCAGACCCACAGGGGAACCCTCCGATTGGGAGCAAGCCTGCGGACGGAGATCTGGAAAGATCCACCGCCGTACTACCCTGCCTGGTTCAGTGCCAACCTCGGCTACGAGGGGAGCATCCGCAAGGAGTTCCTCTTCGTGAAGGGATGGCGTCCGTTCGCGGACGTCGCGTTCAACGACCTGCCATCCTGGCGAGCCGGTGTTCGCTGGTTGTACCTCGCCGAGGACGACTACGAAGTCGGTTCTGGCGTGTACGCGCATGGGCGCGTGGCCACTGACGGGCGTCTCGTGACCCAAGTCGTCGCCGAGATTCTCGGCGGTCGAGTCGGTCCGGTGATCTACTCGCTCGGTGTGGGACACAACCCCATCCCCGACGCGGCGACCACCGCCAATATCGCCATCGGCTTCGAGCCCTTCGCCAGGAGGATCGGCGAATGAGTATGCACAAATTCTTCAACGGGATCCTCTCTACGAAAGGAGAACCCGCCGTGAGGCGAATCAAGACGTTCGGCCTCATGGCCGGCCTGCTGGTGTTGCTGGGTTGCAACACCAACTTGAAAGAGTTGCAACCCGCCGCCAGCCCCAGTCCATCGGCCTCCCCCGCCACCGGCATGACCTACCCGGTCAAGGTCCGGCCCGACGGCCAGCTCGAGCCCCAGCTCCCCCCGCAGGTTCTGCAGTGGGATCCCATCTCGGGCAAGCTGATTGCCGTGCCGGCATCCGCCTCTGCTCTGGCGACAACGCCAGCACCCGCTTCGGGTCAACAGACCTACCCGATCACGGTCATCGTGCCCGGACAGCAACAGCAGCAGTCCGGGGTGTCGCTGATCGGCTTCGGCCAGCAGCAGCAACAGCAGCAAACCGGTACGACCACCACCAGTGGCACAACCAGTGGCTGCGCGCCCCTCATCACTGTCGGCCAGGGCGTCCTGTTCTGCCAGATCTACGGATTGTCGACGTTCGCCCTCGACGCGACGGGCACGAACTACACGGCGACCATGGCGGCTCCGATGCGGGCAATCCTCGTAGGGTCGCAAACCCTGCAGGATCTCGTGCCAGGAAACGTCAGCGCGGTCCGGATCAATATCTGGAACCGCGGGGTCGCCTACGCCGGCACCTTTGCCGGCAACATGACCTCGTGGTTGAAGGCGAACACCCAGGCTGGCGACCGGCTGAGCATCAGCTATAACTTGGCCAACAACGGCCAGGTCTGGCACATCTTGCTCGGCTCGTCGTTCCTCACCTCGGAACTCGCGAACGAGGACGACGGCACGGGCGGCCTCCGCCTGCGCCGAAATTACCTCGTCGAGAGAGACCCGCCGGCGCTCGCGTCCTACAAGGACTTACTCGCCGAAAACGGCCTCAACCCGGCCTGGGCCGACACCATCGTCGGCACCGTCCGGTAGCAACAAACACAACGCCCCGATCGCATCACGCGACCGGGGCACTTTCTTTTTTATTCGAGGAGTAAACTCTTACCTACCCTGCCTGTTCCATCACCTCAATCCGTTCCTCCAGTCGGTCGTACTTACTTCGAAGGGCAAGGAGCTCCTGATCGAGCCGAGTATGCAAGTTGATGAAGTCATCAATGTGTGAGATGACCTGATCATGCCGTTCATCAAAAAAATCGATTTTAACTGCCGATTCGTCGAGGGAAGAAATTTTCCCGAACAGCTGGGCCTGAATACGCTGCATACCATCAACTTGCTCTGCAAGTTTCTTGTGTTGGTCGGTCAAAAATCCGATTTTGCCTGCCAGATGCTCCTGGGAGGACTGAAGGAGTGAAATCTGATTGCTGAGTTTTTCAAATTGAACCTGCTCCATATATTGCTCTATGCTATCGTCACTTTTCTTGACTGTCAATTTTTTTCGGAGAGAAGAGGAAGAACATCGGGAACGTGCACGAGGGCGCGTCGATGTTCTTTTGGGGTGGTGGAGAAAGGAGCCCGGTCGGAAAATTTTCGCGAGTGCTACGCGATCGCCTTCCGGTCTGGTGACCGGACACCCGGCACAGTCCACTCGGCACTGATCATCTGCCGCACCGCGGCAAGAGACAGGGTGCCGAACAGGGTCGTCCAGGCTTCGCGAAGTCGCAGAATCTTTGTGCGCTCTTTGCGACGTTTCCGCGCCTGCCGGAAGTCCACGATCACCCCCTTCTTGGTGGTGATGATGCCGCACTTGGCCGCGTACTCTTCCAAATCTCGACTCGCCTCGTGGGGCGTTGCGAGATCGAAAATTTCATGCCAGCGGCGATGAACTCCCCAGGGCTTGAGGATGATATCCTCGACAGTCCCGCCTCTCGAGCGGGGAATCGTGTGGTGCTCGGTCATCTTGGCGTCATTCCACTGGCGCCAAGCCTTCTCGTCGCGCGTGCGTTTGCCTTTCTTGGTTTGGCACCGCGACCGGGGGCTTTGATTGCGATCTCTGCCCCGAAACGGCACGACCACTCCTCCACCTCTACTCAAGAGCGAGCTCTCCCCTCTCGTCATATGAGAAAAAAAGGCCCCTCGTTCTTCACGATGGCCCT
>JBBTRP010000034.1:0-5933 GCA_038065125.1 Patescibacteria group bacterium | reverse complement strand
AGCACGTGAGCAAATCCCATCTCCAAAAAAACCGCACCGCCGATATACCCTTCGATGTCTTTTTTCTTATAGTTGAGAACAAGGATCGCATCACCCTCTTTAATCTTTTGATAATAAAATCTCAAGGAATCTTGTTGAATGCCCCTCGCAGCAAATTCCTCGTTGGTCTTTTCCCGCATGATCTGTTCATGCGTTACTTCACCACGATAAATCTTATTGGCAGTTTCGGGCACCGTCACAACATGACCCCGCGCGAATAGCTTTTCACGGACGTCCTTAATTTCATCAATAAAATCCAGGCTCGAACAAATCACAATTTTCATAACGTATGTGTCGTGACGGCGTAACTATTGACTTCCCCAAACGTTCTTATATACTGAGATTATCACCAACGGAAAAGGTTGCCCGATAAGGTTTCGTCCTTATGGGGTCTTTTCTTTTTTATACGCGAGTTTCTTTTCCAACTCATTCATAAATCGAAGATACGGCCTGAAGAGCTTGAACTGGTGACTTTTACGCGCCGTGGCAGCGCTTGAACTTCTTTCCCGAGCCGCAGGGGCAGGGATCGTTGCGGCCGACTTTTGATCCGAGTTCTGTTTGTGCGTGAGTCGGTGTGGATGATCCTTCTTTTTGCGGGGCGGAATAGATCAGTTTCTGTTGTGGCGCGGTCTGCTCTTGCTGGGCAACCGCGCCGATTTTGAAAATGCTATACGCAACCTGTTTTGCGATTAGTGCGATGAGTTCGGCAAAAAGTCGGTAGGCCTCGCGCTTGTACTCGACCAGGGGGTCGCGCTGGCCATAGCCCCGCAGCCCGATTCCCGCGCGGAGATGGTCGATCGCTTCCAAGTGCTCAAGCCAAAGACTGTCGATCGCGCGCAGCATGAGGTCGCGTTCGATTTGACGAAGCGCATTGCCTGAGTCCGCATCTGGATAGACGGCGTGAATTTGTTGGGCGAGGCGCGTCTCAAACGCGGCGTATGCTTCACGCGCGCGGCTCGTCAACAACTCGAGTGCTTCGGTTCGCGTGTGAACGTCGCTCATCTTGTCGCCTTTTGAGACCAAAATTTCTTTGAGCTTTGCGCGGTCCTCCTCTGACAAGGGAAAGAGTGTTTTGATAGTTTCGATAATCTCTGAGCCGTTCCAATCCCCGTTCTCCCCCGGAGTTGCGGTATGGAAGTGGACCACATGCTCAAGCTCCTGATCGACCATCTCAAGAATCAGTTCTTTGAGGGATTTTGTGGGAGTGCGCTTTGGAACCGCTTCTTCGCGCTCGTCGTCGGAGAGCGTCACCAAATACGTCTCCCAGTCGTATTGCGTCAAAACCTCGTTCCTCTTTTTATACACAATATCGCGGTGCTTGTTGAGAACATCGTCGTACTCCACGAGGTGTTTGCGGATATCAAAGTTATGCCCTTCGACCTTTTTCTGCGCCTCCTCGATCGAGCGGGAGACCATTTTGTTTTCGATCGGCATGTCGTCCGGAATGCCCAGCTTGTCCATGAGTCCCTTCATGCGCTCCGATCCAAAAATGCGCATGAGGTCGTCTTCCATGGAGATGTAAAATTGCGACGAGCCGGGATCTCCCTGCCGACCGGCCCGACCGCGCAGCTGGTTGTCGATGCGCCGCGACTCGTGCCGCTCGGTGCCCAAGACGTGCAAACCACCTCGCTCACGCACCTCGCGCGCCTCATTCTCGTCCGGGGGGTTTCCACCCAAGATGATGTCAACGCCGCGGCCCGCCATATTCGTGGCGATCGTCACGGTGCCCTTCCGGCCCGCCTGCGCAATGATCTCCGCTTCCCGCTCGTGGTTCTTTGCGTTCAAAAGTTGATGGGGTACACCCTCTCGCTCTAGTAATTTAGAAAGGTACTCATTCTTCTCGATCGAGATGGTGCCCACCAGGACCGGCTGCCCCGCGATGTGACGATGTTTGATGTCGTCGATCACGGCAGCATATTTGCCTTGTTCGTTTTTGTAGACACGGTCGGCTGAGTCGACACGCCCCATAGAGCGGTTCGTGGGGATAGTCACAACCTCGAGTTTGTAGATCTTGTGGAACTCCTCCGCTTCGGTTGCGGCTGTTCCGGTCATGCCGGAGAGTTTTTCGTAGAGCCGAAAAAGATTCTGAAACGATATGGTCGCGTGTGTCTGGCTCTCCCGCTGAATCGTAACCTTTTCCTTCGCCTCGATCGCCTGATGCAGTCCTTCCGAATAACGGCGTCCGTACATGAGCCGCCCCGTGAACTCATCCACGATAATCACCTCGTTGTCCTTGACCACGTAATCCTTATCTCGCTTGAAGAGCGCATGGGCTTTCAATCCCTGTTCGATGTGATGAACAAGCTTGATGTGCTGTGTGGTGTACACATTCCCGAGTCCCAGCGCCTCCTCAATGCGCTTGAGTCCATCTTCCGTCAGAGTTGCCGCGCGCATCTTTTCGTCGACATTGTAGTCTTCTTTTTCCTTGAGCGTTGCGACGATGTCGGCAAACCGGTAGTAGAGATCGGCCGACTCTTCTGCGGGAGCGGAAATGATCAAGGGGGTTCTTGCCTCATCGATGAGAATACTGTCTACCTCGTCCACGATGGCGTAGTGAAGTCCGCGCCCAACCGCTTGAGCCGACGTATGGATCAAATTGTCACGAAGATAGTCAAACCCAAACTCGTTGTTTGTGCCATAGGTGATGTCGGCCCCATACGCCGTGCCCCGCGGCACGGGCCGCAGAGACGCGTACTCGATACGAAAGCTCGCCTCCTCCGCACTCTCCTCTTCCGTGCTTTCCGTTTTGTACTCGGGATCGTAGAGAAATGCCGCCTCGTGCTGGATGATGCCGACGGAGAGTCCCAGTACATGATAGACTCGCCCCATCCACACGGCGTCGCGCTTTGCGAGGTAGTCGTTCACCGTGACGACATGAACTCCTTTGCCGGAAAGCGCGTTGAGATATACCGGCGCGGTTGCGGTAAGCGTTTTTCCTTCGCCGGTGCGCATCTCCGCGATCTGGCCGCGATGAAGCACAATGCCACCCATGAGCTGGACGTCAAAATGTCGCTGTGAGAGCACGCGCTTTGCCGCCTCTCGAACGACCGCAAACGCCTCGGGGAGAAGCGTGTCTACAGTCTCTCCCTTGGAAAGCCGCAGTCTCAACGCTGCCGTTTCTGATTTGAGCTCTTCATTTGTCAGGGGAATCAGCCGCTCTTCTTCGGCATTGATACGCGCGACAAGGGGTTTGAGATCTTTGTCGATAATGCGTTTATTCGGATCACCGAGTACTGTTGAAAAAAATGACATTCTTGTGCTGTTTATCAGTGAGATGTTAACGGATGAATCCGATTGTTTTGTAAATCAGTTTTGCGATCATAAAATCGGGCGCCCGAAAACCCGTAATCGGCGCGAACTCGACAACGTCCATTCCGATGATCGTCTTCCCTACGCATGTGGCCTTAAGAATTGAAAGGGTCGTGTACCAGTCCATGCCTCCCGGTTCCGGTGTTCCGGTTCCCGGAACCAGCGTGCAGTCAAGCGCGTCAACATCAATGGTGATATAGACCTTCTCCGCGAGCTGAGACACGATCTCATCGGTGCTCCAGCTTTTCATGTCTTTTGCATAATACACGCGGATCCGATCGAGGTTTGATTGGATGAAGTCATACTCCGACCCGTCCGCGGGATCGTTGGAGACATTGCGGATCCCGACCTGCACCAGAGTTTTCACATTTGATACCTCTAACACGCGTCGCATGACGGACGCGTGGCTGAACTTGTCGCCATGATAGGTGTCGCGAAGATCGCCATGCGCGTCAAAATGAAGGATCGAAAAATCTTGATTGGTCTTGGCAAGCGCCTGGATAATTCCTGTCGTCAGGCTGTGATCGCCGCCAAGGACGACGGGGATCTTGCCAAGCGCACAAATCTCCTCGGTCAGCGATCGCGCATATTCGATTGCCGAAGGCGCATCGGAAAACTTCCCGGGAATTTCCAGTGTTGCAATACCTTTTCGGTAGGGTTCGCTCACCTCGTCAACATCAAATAACTCAACCTGCTGACTCGCCTCAAGGAGTGCAGCGGGACCCGACGCCGCTCCGCCGCCGTAGCTGACAGTCGCCTCAACCGGCACGGACGCAACCACAAATCTGGCCGAGTCAAGTGAGTCAAAACCTTCGGGGGGTGCAAACATTTGTACTGATCCTCGAGTAAGCATATATCGCGTGTATTAAAAACATTGCCGCAGAGAACGGTATCAGTGTACTCGTGTTTTGGTCACCGGTCAATGAGACCCCGGCATGTCCTGGGAAGCGGTTTCCTTAGGGGTGGGAGGAGGTACTTTCTTGTTTTTCTTTCGCGCGGAGCCCTTTACCGTGAGTCCGTTTTTCTCCTCGTGTTCCCCCCAGAGTTTATTGATGTTGATGCGGAAAAGATTGTAGTAGCGCTGGAGCTCGTGCGGGTCGGCGACTTTAAGGACATCCAATTCCGGCGCAAACATGTCTGAGAATCGGTCTCGCCGCCGGATGAGACGCGGAACCCCCTCCTCATTCACCATGACCATGGGCGCACGACGAAGCGAGTTAAAGTTCGACGCCATAGTTTGAGAATACGCGCCGCAATCCATAATTGCGAGGAGGTCGTTTTGCTTCAAGCGCGGCAGATACGAGCTCTTGGCGATGATATCGATTGAGTCGCAGGTGCAGCCGGAGATGCGATAGTCTTGATAGCGCCGCTGCCCCATTTTTGTTGCAGGCAAAATATCATACACCGCGTCATTATAAATGATCGGGTCGGGCAAAAACGCGTACGTCGACCCGTCGACAATCACGGTGCGCAGTCGCCCGGTCCGCTTCTTGCTCAAGACTTTCACGAGACCCACGCCCGCATTCGCCACGCAGAACTTTCCGGGTTCAAAAATGAGATTCGGAAGCGGAAGCCCAATCTTATAAACCTGCTTAATGAAAAAATCGGAAAAGCGTTTTCCCATATCCGCGGGATGGAATACCTGTTCGTCTCCGTATGCAACCGGGAAACCGCCGCCCAAGTCGATGTAACTCACCTTATGTTTGTAGTCAACCAAGAGATGCTCGGCGACCTTGAGCATTTTCTTTGCCGCAAGAAAATATACTTTACTATTGTAGATATAGGAGCCGTGAAAGTGGAGTCCGATGGGGTTGATGTAGGGAGATTTCACGGCAATTTCGCACGCCCGCTTATACAGGGCGTACGGAATGCCGTACTGCAGCTTCTTGGTTGAATAGGTGCCAAGCTCGATGATCGGATTGAACCGCAAAAATACGCGGATCTTTTGACGAAGGCGCTTGCCCACCGACTCGATGAGCTCAAGATCCTCAAGCGAGTCTGCCGTGATTGCAAGAACGCCAACCCGCGCGGCAAAGAGTACGTCCTGGAACGTTTTGTACAAATTCGTCAGGGTGATCTCTTGCGGCGAGAAGTCTGCAAGGAGTGCAAGGATCACCTCTCCGGTGGAGCTTGCGTCCAACTCGACTCCCTCTTGATTGGCGATGCGCATAATCTCGAGGTTGGAGTTGCATTTCGTCGCATACTGCACACGGAGTTTGGGGTAGGGAAACGCCTTTTTGAACTCGCGGAAGCGCTTTCGAATCGAGCGCTCAACCATGACATACAGCGGAGTCCCGTACTTTTTTGCAAGATCCGTCACGGGAAGTCCCTCGATCGTGAGAATGCCATTTGGACTCTGGCCGAGATAGTCCCAGCGGGAGCGATGATAGTGTCTTGAGATGTGAGTCATTCGAGATTCTAGGGTTTAGGGTTTAGGGTTTAGGGTTTAGGGTCTTTCATCATACATGATGAATCCTTTTTTAGTAGGTTATTTTATCGGTGCCGAGGTAGCGTATTTCTTCTTCAAGGTCGAGGCCGTATTTTCCCTTCACGAGCTGCTTTGTTTGTTTGATGAGAGTGGCGAC
>JBBTRP010000033.1:0-7741 GCA_038065125.1 Patescibacteria group bacterium | reverse complement strand
TATGACCCGCAGTCAAAAAGAGTACTTGAGAAGGTCCGCAGATCGCCAGGCGTTCGGTTGATTATTACCACTGATGATCATAAATTTGTATTGACAAAAGAGCTCAGAAAAGAAGTAGGAGGGTATGATATTCGTCTTCCGGGCGGGAAGGTTTTTGACACGCTCGATGAGTATCGTGCCGCTTGTAATGCGAGAGAGAATCTCTTGGAAAAGGCTGAAGCGGCGGCAAGAAAAGAGGCTCGAGAAGAGGTGGGAATTGAAATAGAAAAACTCCGCTATCTCACCACATCCACGTGCGGCGCCACAGTTGAGTGGGACTTGTACTACTTCCAGGTCGAAAAATTTGTCGAACTCGAGGGGCAGAATCTTGAGCTTGGCGAAGATATTAACGTCATAAAAGTTCATAGAGACGAAGTGCTGCAGATGTGTCTCGATGGTCGCATTGGCGAAGACAGAAGCGTTGCGGTGCTCCTCCGGTATTTTTTAATAATTATTTGAGAAAGAAAAAGACGAAAAAAAGAGACATATAAAGAAGCCCGGAGCGAAGGTGCGGCCGGGCGTTAAGGTCTGAGCTGGTCGGAGTTCGCGTGTGGGAGGATTCTCCTTCACGCTTTTTTACATTTCAGGCCAAGAATATTCGCGAGTAAGTGATCATGGTCGTTGATCTTTACGAGCGACCATGTGTCGGCGTGTCGCAGGTGCGTGATCGAGGTGTTCTCGATTTTTGGATTGAGCGCGAACTCATCATCAAGTCCAAAGAGCGCCCACACGAGCAGATTGATCGTTCCTGACGAGGAGATTGTGAGAATGGAGTGATCCGCGTCCTTGTGGGTCGCGGCTTGCTTGTTTGCGAATCGGAGAATTTCTTCGCCCTTTTCGCGCATAGATTCCCCACCTGGCAGACAGAAGTCGACTCCCTGCCTGCGCGCTCTCTCGGGAAGTTCCGGATGGGCCGCGAGCATAGCGTCGCGATCTTTGCCGTCCCACGTACCCTTGTGGATCTCGTGCAGAGCGTCCACGATGATCACCTCGGGGTCGGCGCCGATGAACGGCCGGATACACTCCAGTGTTTGAGCGTGGCGGATGCTCGGCGGGATCATGATCTCGTCGAAGCGCACTCCCTCGCGCGCAAGCCGCTTGCCTAAGAGTCGTCCTTGAATTCTTCCTCTCCGAGAGAGGGGCGTGTGCGGGAATCTTCCGCAGATAAGATGCCGTCGGCGCTGCATCTCGCTTTCGGCATGCCGCACCATGTAGAGATCGAGCACGTCCTCGTTCCTCCTTCGTGTATGATACACGGGCAAGAGTAAATCAGTACGGCAGTTTTGTAAAATGAATGGGACGGGGTAGTTTGCAAGGAGATTTGGTCAGAAGATTTTTTTTAATAGATGCGCCCGACCTCTGGTGTGAAGTCGGGCGTTGTTTTTGTGGCAGTGCTGCCTACAGGTTGCCCATCCAGGCGACCTGCGAGACGGCGGCCTTCCGGGCGGTGGCACGGCGTTTACGCCGCTTTTCCGTTATAGCCACGGGGCTCAGTGGAGGCGGGAAGTTGTCGCCCGCAAGCGGCTTATCCTTTGCCGGATCAACGGCGTTGAAGTTGTCATACGCCGACACATGATTTACGGTTCCCGCTACGGGTTGCGTGGCGAGCGCCTCCTGACTCTCCTCCTCGTCCGCTTGCCGCTCGTCTTCCTTCGCTTTCCGGTCTTCGATTGTATTCAGTGCTCTGTCCAGCTCGTAGTAGTCGAGCTCATCTTCGATCTCGCGGTCGAACCTTGGCACGATTGTTTTTCCTCCCTAATGCGACACCCGCGTGGTTTCGAACACGCGGTTATTTGCAAACGATAGTGAGCATGGCACAAAAAAGCTTGATCGTCAAACCTTTTCAGGGTAGATTGTCCATACCGATCTATCTATGATCCGTGGAATAAAGTTGGTGAGTAAAGGCGTAAATGGTAGCTGACATTTTTTATGATCGACACTGAAAAAAGGCCAGAACAGCCTCAGAAATGGCTCGACCAGAGACGAGAAGGAGAGTACCAGGCGTGTCTTGATGAGGCACGTCGATACTTGGAATCCGGAAGGTCGGCAGGAGATTATCTTAGAGGGCTCTTTGAGTTTGGACTTACGCAGAGCCCATCATTAAAAAAGCGATTTGATCAGCACATTTCTCCCGACGACTACAAGGCAATTCAATTGCGCGAAGTTCATTCCGCGGGAGCTGCACAGATTGCCGGACAAACCATCTCTCGACCGGTTTTTATCGTCACAGACAGGAGCGTATACGAGCGCATGGAAAAGGTATTTGGCATGACGGAGGGGACCAGCGACGGACTCACATTCCCGGATCAGTTTTTTGCCGATCTTCCCCATTGGCGCGATGTTCATTTCATTCTCAGTGGCCCGAGCGATCGGACAATTGGACATGAGGTCCGACACTCAGTCGACCCTCATACTGCCGGTTACGATAGACGAAACGGATATGATCGGATGCTCGGTGAATTTTTCGCGTACTATAATGAGTGTATCGTTCAAGAGGGAAACAGATGGGATTTGTTAAAGAGGTATGTTGGTGGCGACGGATATTTTTCCTCCTACACCAAGCAAGCAGAAAAACCCATCACCTTCGAACAGTATGGTGAGCGCATCGACAAATGTATTGCAAAACTCCAACTAATACAACGCCTCGCCGGTGACCTTGAGGCGCAACGCAGGCTCGCTCAACAGCCGACGATTGACGGTTTTTTGAGTTGTTAATGAGCATCTTTTTTCAATTTTTTTGAGTTTTGCTATCATAAAAAATCAACAAGCATTCGTGACTAATACCTTAGAACATTTTCCCGGATTTCGGTCGGTTCCCAAAACCGGTGTTATTTATGTTACCTCCGAAGCGGTCAAGAGAGGATTCTCCTACCACAATCCGGAGTGGGCAAATCTTGGTCAGGGCGCGCCCGAGGTCGGGCCTTTGGGGAGTGATGACGTCGCGTTTGAACCGATCGTGCTTGACTCGAGCGCTGATCGCGATGAGTACGCGCCGGTTGCGGGCTTGCACGAACTACGAAGCGCCGTTGCCAATCTTTATAACGAACTTTTTCGGCGCGGGAAGCGATCACAGTACACCGCAGAGAATGTTGCGATCTCGGGCGGCGGTCGCGTGGGACTGACGCGCATCGCCGCAACTCTCGGGGATATCCATATCGGACACATGATTCCCGACTATACGGCATATGAGGAGCTTCTCGCAACGCTTCGCGGATGTACGCCCATCCCACTTCTCCTCGACGAACGGCACGGGTATGCCTTAAGTCCCGAAGGTCTCCACGACCTCATTGGGAAGCTGGGCCTGGGTGCCGTGCTCATGTCAAATCCCTGCAATCCAACGGGACAGGTGACGCGTGGTACGCAGCTCGACGGTTTTGTTCGCATCGCGCGCGACGAGCGGTGCGCGATGATATTTGACGAGTTCTATTCTCACTATGTGTACTCGACCGGCGAAGACGAGAGCGAGAGGATCGTCTCTGCCGCACGGTACATCGATGACGTTGATCGCGACCCCGTGATCATCCTCGATGGTTTAACAAAAAATTGGCGCCGTCCCGGCTGGAGAATCAGCTGGACGCTCGCGCCGAAAGACATCATCGAGCGAATTTCAAGCGCCGGATCGTTTCTGGACGGAGGCGCGCCCAACCCACTCCAGCACGCGGCACTATCGTTACTAAAACCGGATGATGTTCTCGCGGCAGCCAAAAAACTCCAAGAACATTTTTTAAAAAAACGCGCGTACCTGCTCGACCGCCTTGTCACACTAGATATCGAAGTGCCTCATCCACCGCAGGGGTCATTTTACGCTTGGGCGAAGTTAGATCGGTTGCCAGCGCCCCTGCGGAATGGAATGCAGCTTTTTAATGCGGGGTTGAAAGAAAAAGTCATCATCGTGCCCGGCGAATTCTTTGATGTGAATCCCGGAAAGCGCAGAAAAAGCATCGCATATCAGAATTACGCGCGGATCAGCTTCGGTCCCTCGATGGACACGCTCAAGCGGGGAATGGACGCACTTGAACGAACTATCAACGCCGCTTGTCCAGTTGTGAGTCAGGTAAAGTAAAACCGTATGATGCACATTTTTGCCTTTTTGTCAAGGCCCTTTAGTGGCACTATTAAAATGATATGAACATCATGATTTGCGGAAGCATGACCTTTGCTCGGGAGATGCTCAACGCTAAAGAGGTGTTGGAGGGGATGGGCCATTCGGTGAAAATTCCGACGGATGCTCTTCTGTTTGTCGGTGGCGATCTCGATAATGACGATCTTGAGAAGGACTACCGCCATTGCGTGGAGAATGACATTATCAGGACGCACTTCAAACTCGTAGAGGAAAGCGATGCCGTACTCGTGCTCAATCACGACAAAAACGGCGTTTCCGGGTATATCGGCGTTTCAACGATCATGGAGATCGGACTCGCGCATCATTTTCATAAGAAGATTTTTTTACTTCAGGACGTGCCGCATCACTCGCAGTGGCGATGGGCACATGAAGTAAGGATTATGCAGCCGGTCGTCCTCAACGGGAATATATCTGCAATCAAATAAAGTCTAAATATGAGAACCATCGTACTTGCGTCATCATCGCCGCGGCGACAGGAGATTCTTTCACGGACAAGACTCCCTTTCGTTATCGACGTCGGCGATTATGACGAGGATTTATCAATTAATCTCGGCCCGAGCGAGCTTGTGGTGCATCTTGCACTCGGAAAAGTGCGCGTTGTTGCGTCACGGCACCCTGATGCGTTGATTATCGGTTCAGACACTGTGGTTGCTTTTGAGGGCGTCATTTTTGGAAAGCCCCACACGAGCGCGCGGGCAAAAGAAATGCTCCAGGCTTTGAGCGGAAAAACAAACTCGGTCGTGTGTGCCTACGCGGTCCTTGACACAGAGAGTGGACGGGTCGTGACCGACACGATGGAGGTGCGCGTTACGTTCCGCTCACTCCAGGAGTACGAGATTGATGCGTATATTGCTACGGGAGAGCCCCTTGATAAGGCCGGTGCGTACGGCATTCAGGGCATGGGAGGAATCTTTATTGAAAAGATTGAAGGGGACTATCCCGGCGCTCTCGGCTTGCCCTTGTACTCCCTCATGCGTACGCTCAAAGCTGAGTTCGGCATTGATCCGTTCTCGCATTGACTTTTTTTGTTTTTTGTGTATACTATAAATTAAAGAAAAGAGAATGCGTGTAAATAGACCAAAAAAGTTGTCAGCGCTCATCCTCGCGGCATTTGTCGGAGTTTTTGTATTTGGATGCGTGATGAGTGGGCTGGATACAGCGATGGCCCAAACCTCGGATACTCAGAATATGCACACGGCTTCCTCGCAGCAAAAACACCCTGCACCAGAAGAGGAGCACATGAGCGTTACGCTCGCGCTTCCCGCAGATGCCCAGACCGGGGTTTCAGCAGTCGCATTTCTTGCGCTGATCGCATGTGCGTTCTCATACATCCTTCAAACGACGCTCCTGAGACCTGAAACGGCGCGGTTTCGACTCAGATCCCGCAAGGAGATTTTTTCCGAACACATAGACACCAAACGACTTTTTCGTACCGGACTTTTGAACCCAAAAATTTACTAATTTTCCGGCGGCTTCGAGAGCAGCTCTTGATTCAAGAGGTGTTTTTTTTTGTTTTTTATTCACTATCAAAAGTATGTCTGGAAAAAACAGTATTCTCATCGGCAGTATCGCCGCACTGATTATCGGCGCGAGCGTCGCAATCGGAGCCACTGCCGAAAAAGAGCGGAAAGAGGAGAGCAAGAAGAATGAAAAGTCGGGAAGCACGGCAGCCGAAGTTCGCTTGCCACTGGAGATCGCCGGAGGAACATCGCTCAACCAACTCAGTGATTCGAGCGGGTCGTGGGCGGGGGAGATCGTCTCTCCCTCCGTGTTAGAAGTTCATCCGCAGGGCGAAGGGTCGATCATACAATTGCTCGTGCGCGTTGGGCAGGGTGTGAGTGTCGGGGATACCATTGCGATCCTTTCTTCTCCGCCCGCGTCGGTCGAGCGAGCGGATGTTGCGGCAGAAAAAAAAGAATCGCTCATTAAGGCGCGAGCAAATTCCGACACCACGGCAACCGTCGTCGCACGGTCCCGAGCGGAATTTCTTGAAGCGAAGAAGTCCTTGATCCCGGCGCGGGATGCGATGGTCGCCGAAGCGCACAAGGATATCGAGAAGGATATCTTCATGAATGAAAGCAGCAAGATCGAACTTGAGAACATGAAGAAGGAGAAGGATGCCGCCGTTGAACTCAGTGTAAAAGAGCGCGATAAAGCGGCTGTGGATGCGGCGCAGATGGAGCGCGAGTTGCGCACAATCCTTGAACAAACGATCGAAAAAGATCTGTACACCCTTACCACCTGGACCGGTTCCTCTGTCCGTGCGCTTGCCAAGCAGTGGCTTTTCCAGTTGCGCTCCGGGGTCGGCGGGACCGACGCGTCTGCTCGGCATGGATACGAGGTAACGGTCGGCAAAACCATCCGCGATCTCGTAGCGGGTGCGCAAATCGATGAGTCTGCGCTCGCATACGCCGCGGCATTAAAAAAACTCGTGTATGCATCGATCGGCAATGAGATCCCGACAGAAACAGTCGAAATGTGGAAGACGGATGCGCGCATGTCTGAAATGAAGATCGTTGCGGCAGTGAAGGAAAAACGAAAAAGCGACGCCATGCTTGAGGTGGAAAAAGCGGAACTTGCAAAAATGATCACGGAACGCGATACAAAAGTTGGGTCATTATCCATCGCGCTTCGCTCCGCGCAAATCGACTCGGAGACGAAGGAGATTGCAAAAAAGAAAGTGGGCGTAGATGCAGAGCTTGAGTATCAGAATCGTAATCGCGAGGTCGAAATTCGGCTTGCGGAATTGGATCGGGAACGCGAGCTTGCCAAGAAAGATGTCGAGGCGGCCGAGCAATCATACGCGACATTTTTGGGGGAGCTCTCCTCGCAGGTCGTCCGCGCCCAGCGATCGGGGGTCATTTCAGGGATATTCAAGAAGACCGGTGATTATGTGATGCCCAGCGATATCATCGCGTCCATCGGCAAGGAGCATATCGATGATGCGTTCATTCGATTCCGCGTGCCCAGCGACGCACGACGCCCCGAAGTCGGCGATGAGGTTGCCGTGATCAGGCCGGGATTTCCGTTCGACCGAAAGAAGGCGATCGTGTCTGGCATCGGGAACACGCTGGGAGCGCAAGGGACGTTCATTGCAGAGGCGGAATTCACGGATGACGTCGACTGGCCAATCAATGCGCTCGTGCGCGTGCTGCCGTCCACGGCGAGTGCGGCCGTATTTGTGCCGTTCGGCTCGCTTCTGTGGACGGACGAGGGCGTATCGGAAATCATTGTGATTGACATCGATGGAATGGCGGAAAAACGGCAGATCACCACCGGCAAGGCGGTCGGGGATACGGTGGAGGTCATTGACGGTTTGGTTGCCGGAGAAAAGTATGTGGCAAAAAAGATTTCCCGCGAAGCGCTCGATGCGCTTCTCAAGGATGGAGTGAAGGGGGTCAAGGGCATGGTTATTGAGGAACCCCCGACGGCCGGTGGACAAAAAGAAGAACCGCACGGCGGCGGGCACTAACTGCCAGAGTCTATGAACGCATTCTTTAATGCGGTGATCAGTTGGTCGATGAGCCACAAGATCACGACGCTCATTCTTGGCGGCGTCGTCTCGCTCGCGGGCATCTG
>JBBTRP010000032.1:0-19612 GCA_038065125.1 Patescibacteria group bacterium | reverse complement strand
AAAGTATTACTACCGGATTGTCGCCTCTAACTGCAAGGGCGAGGGAACAACTGCGGCTAAGGACGGGACGACATTGAGTGAGGGGGGAGGCGGTGGAGGTGGTGACGTAGTAAAGGATAAACTCGATCAGCTGATCTTGTATGTCAATGGAAGCCGTGCAAATCAATCCTTCAAGGACTCATTTCGATGTATTACGAATTGTCCTTCAACCGATGACAAACTCACCGAAACTACTGGCAATCAACATCTCTATGAGTTACGCGCGCTCAACGCAGCAGGTCAGCGCACGGCAGATATTGGAAAGATCGAGTGGGGGCTCTCATCGGCGCACGCGAGCCTGATCACATCGCTCACCACCTCAACGCCAGACAGACAACAAACCGTAGCACTCAGCGTAAGTCAAGCGATAATTTCAAGTGGCGACTCCTTGAGGGCGACCGTCACGAATGCAGATGGAAGTGTCATTCGTGAACGCGTGGTGACGTTTGACACCAGTACCGAAACGCCCACAGAGCCGCCGGCACAGAATCAAACTCTCACGATCCTTCCGACAGGATCAGGAACGGGGACAGTTACCTCCACACCATCAGGAATCGACTGCGGTTCCATCTGTAGTTTTAGTTTTTCAAAGAATACATCCGTCACCGTTCGCGCGAGGCAGGCTCCGCAGTCACTCTTCAGTGGTTGGACCGGTGCATGCAGCGGACTTTCGAATCAATGTACTGTCTCGCTTACAACAGACAAGACGGTCGGAGCGCTCTTCCAGACGAATGATCAACGCACCCACACGCTCAGAATTTCCAAGGCCGGTGCGGGCACTGGGACTGTCACCTCAACTCCTGCTGGAATCGACTGCGGATTAACCTGTCAATCATCTCAATCATCGTTTGCGTCAGGCACCCGGGTAAAACTGCAGGCAGTGACGTCTTCAAACTCGATCTTCACCGGATGGACAGTTGGCGACGCGAATTTTGTCGGATGGACCGGCGGGTACACCGCAACAAGCGCGCAAACTGAATTCATGTTTGCAAACGATCTCTCCTTCACTGCAAACTTCGCGATCAATGATGGTTTGAAACACAAACTCTCAGTTTCTAAGAGCGGACAGGGCCTCGGAATGGTTACCGGAGCAGTTAGTACGTCAACTCCGGCGGTCATTAACTGCGGCTCCTCCTGTGAGACGGTTCAGGATAGCGGAACAGCCATAACTTTGACTGCACAGCCTCATTCCTCCGCAACGTTTCTCGGCTGGACGGGTGGGGGATGCGAAGCGGCAGGACCGATTTCACCGACCTGTACCGTTGTTGTCGCGACCGATACTGTTGTAACTGCGCAATTCGTTCCCCGGTCACTTTCGCAAATAAAAATCCTTGCTGTAAGTACCTCAACCACAGAAACTCCGATCGCCAGAGATAGTTTTACTTGTGCGCGAGCATCGGGATGCTCAGACGACGTTCTCCCGGGTACGAGCGGTAACCAGCACGCATTCGTCGTTCGTGCATTTGAAAAATTTAATATTGTTGATGCGGATCGAGTTCATCAAACACTTCCAAGAATGGGACTGGATCAGAGCGTTGTGACCGCAATGACCATCGACGCGATCCGCAGTAAAATATCCGGTCCAATGACTCCCCAGACCGCATTTGCTGCACTGGTGACTGTGCCGGGCTTTCCAACGACCAGCACTATTCCAACAGAATCACAATTTATCCAGGTTTTGGACACTCTTGAGCAAGTCACATTAAGGAGAGCGACCTGGAGTCTTGTCGGTACCACCGGATCACTGGCGATAGATGAAAACGATCAGTCAACGGCGTATGTCACAGCCGGAAATATCAAAAATGCGACCGACTCTACTCTTGCGGTCGACGTTGAGGGCTTTGACGGTTTTCGTGGCAGTGCGTCGGTTTTTGTGACAAATGATCAGTGCGACTACCCGTGGGAGTATGCGAGTGCATCATATGACGTGCGCCTTCATTATTGCCGCGGTAATGGATCCGAACCGCTTTTGCCCGCTTTCAAACTCCCACCGATTTCTCGAACTCCGACAGACTCCGCGTTCCAGTCCGAGTATATTTTTCAGATCCAGGACCCTTCGACGACGACACCAAAAGTGGACCCGAATAACACGGATGTCTTTGTGCTTCGCGCTGCGCTCAATCAAAACTGGAGCTCGACAGCTGATTGGTACCGCGCTTCTGCCCAAAACGTTCGCGGCGGAGTTTCGGGCTTCGAGGCACAGGGATTTGAGGCTCTTCGCGACTCCTACGGCGCATATGTCCGCGTACCGAGCCGACCAAGCACTTCAACCCCGCCAGTCTATGGGTCAACCTGGTATCCGAATATTTTGAATTTCACAACCAACACCACCGCGTCAAAGGAAACACGCGACCTTGTTGAGCGAATCCTCTCAACTGCTGAGTTCTCGGTCAGCGCCCCCTACAACAAGAGTGACTATGAGTCGGCGGGTATGAAATTGCGACGAGATGTTGTGAGGCTTTCTCATCTCAAGCAGCTCGTCGATGTTTTTGAGGCCGCTTTAAGTAAACCGAAACTCCTCTCCGGCAGCTATATCAAAGGGCAAAGCATGTCCGCATGGAGGTCGTGGCAGGGGACGCTCGGCAATACGCTCAAAACGGCGTTGCCGAGTGATCCGTACTACACCTCGTCTCAATCACAGTTTGGATGTTCTGATAGTACTAAGTGTCCCGATGCATGCAAAGAGGCGAGATACGATAGATTCACTTGTTGGGACGACAACGCAAATAGCGGCGCGGGACAGTTTGCATTTACCAACGTGAATGTTGCTGCAACACTACCGAATGTTCATGCGTATACCTATGCAAGCATTGCGGAGGGGTATCAGATGTGCGTGAAGTTCGAGGGCCCGAGCGCTCAGCAGTTTTCAGGGATCTCCTTTACGAACGACTCGGGCAGAGTCTGCAAGGGGTGCGGAATTTTTGGTGAGGAGCCTTGCGCGGATCAGGCCGGCGCTCGGACCTCATGCGCTCCAACCCTCTCCATTGTCACGGGAGGCAAGTGCGGCTGCGCATCCCGTGAGCTGTACATAACAGGGTCTTGCCGTCATTGCGGCAAACGTGGTGAGTCTATCTGTAGTGATACACCCGCTACGCAATGCGATGCGGGATCCTGGAATAAAGATGCTCAAGGAACATGTGTTGCGTGCGGAGAATACGGCGAGCCCCTCTGTCCGGGAGCGGGCGCATCAGCAGGTGCCGCTACTGGCACAGGGAGTACACCGAGTACGACTGGCTGCAGTGGTAATCTTACCCTGGTTGGAGTTGCCCCGAATCAGTCATGCACCTGTACCGGCAGAACGGTCTACAACTCAACAGCAAAAACCTGTGTCGACTGCGGAAAGAAAGATTCACCAATATGCCCAAGTTCGATATCTCCAGCAAAAGAATGTGATGATTGGAATTACAACAAGAATAATGGAGGAACATGCAAGGCCTGCGGAAAGGCAGTTGGGCAAGATATCTGCCCTGCGGGGGCAGGTTCCGGAGATGAACAGTGTAGTTTTTCTGACGAGCTTACCAAATCAACAAACAGCTGTGAGATCTGTCCTGACTACACGAATTTTGCGGCCGGAGCATGTCCGTCATGCGGCTATAATGGAGAGAATGCCTGCCGTACACCGCACTCGACCCAGGCGTGTCGCAATAATCTCGTTGTTGCGAGCGGGAAATGCGGTTGTCCTACAGGTCAGATGTACGATCCGGGCGATCGCAAGTGTTACACCTGCGGAACGCTCGATGCTCTCGCCTGCACGTTTGCTGGCGACACCGCGTGCCAAGCGTGGCTTTATAATGACAACGGCCGATGTCATCGCTGCGGCATGCAGAACGATGATCCACTCTGCCCGGTGCCTGATACCCCCAAGCAGTGCGACGATTGGCTCGCTGTGAATGGCACTAAGTGCAGTGATTGTGGTGGCACGGATCAGCCTGCCTGTCCTCCGCCGGCAACTGCTTGTAGGGCAACCGATCAGCTTGTTGCTCAAGGGAGCCCATCGTTGTGCAAAACGTGTCCACCCTGGTCATTTTACGCCTCTGCGGCCTGCCCTCTCTGTGGACATCGAGATGAAGTTGTCTGTCCCTCACCTGCGAGTTCTAAGTGTGACTCTGGATTTGTAATCGTCTCATCCGGTGGAGTCGAGTACTGTAAGGACCCGGACACAACCCCGGATGACTTCAGTTTTGCAAGCGTCTCAAATGCTCAGATTACTGAGTGGAAACCATCAAACGAGATTACGGTGTCAGGAGTCAATACCCCGGTTGACATCACTCTCTCGGGCGACGCATCCGAGAAGCGCTACACCATCAATGGGGCTGCTCCGACCGCGAGCCAAAAGGTATCAAATGGTGACAAAGTAATCGTATCGGTCAGGTCATCCGGACTGCATTCGACTGAAGTAAAAGGAACGCTCGGCATCGGAACGTTTTCCCGTGACTTCACCGTAGCTACCCGCGGCTGCATATCAGGCTTGGAAGTCATGGACGCGCAGCAGTGCGTTCCCTGTGGCGACGACAATCACCGCGTCTGCCCCGCTCCGGCAAACCAGTGTCAGGCAAATCACGGCACCTACAACCTCAACGATACATCCGGCCTCTTTTGTGTCCAGTGTCCGCAATATCAAAAACCCGGCGCGAGTGGAGAGGGCTGCATATTCGATTTTGATACAGCCGCAAATATGCTTAACACGTGTACTGAGTGTAAAACTCAAGGGTGGATGGACTTTGGTCTCTCAGCAGATCAAATTACAAATCGCGGGACAAATTCTGCAGCCCGGCAAGAACACAGGTACTGGCACTGGCGGGCGCTTACATCTCAATGGGTCCCCAAAGCAACGCTAGCGGCTGCGCAGGGCGATATCGGACCTGACGGACAAATTGGTACAACAGATGACGATGTTGATGGCGATGGAGTTATAACCCAGGACGAGTGTATTGGGCAGAGCGGACCTGCTAGTAATTTTGGATGCCCAATCCCGACGGCATCGATTCATTTCACGGCACCGGAATTCATTGACCAGTGCCAATCGACAGGGTCCTCGGCCGCCATCACTGAAACCGGCTGCAGTAATCACCGCATTTCACCATCAACCGCCACGGTGAAGGTTTGGTGGGAGCTACAAAACGCCCAGGGAACCGTAAATGTGTATCATAAATGGGGGGCACCCGGAGCGGAATCTGAGATTAATATCGGCACGAATCAACCACTGACGCTTACTGAAGCAAACGCGCTGACATTTACTATCGATAAAGACAAAGTGAACCAGCGGATTCAAATCAATGCCCGTGCCGTCGGAACAGACATGACCTGGCTTCCGATCGGTGACATCGCTGCCGCCTTACCCCAAATCACTTCTACGAACACCGGGACGTTCACTTCGAGTGTTCACGTGGTTACGAGCGATAATCCTTCCTCAATGAGTGTTGATGGTATTTCTGGTGAGGAACCTTATGACGCAGTAGTCACTGGATTTCAAAAAACCGTAAACCAGTCTTCGCCAACTTGGTACATCGCCAGGATTAGGCACTCAAACGGTAATATACTCAAAACTGCGGTGTTCAGGCCGGTGGCAGATACGTATTCATTTAGAAGCATAAAAAGCAACGAGGCCTTTGGAACCGTTACCCCCGACACCTGCCCCGGCAGTGTATACAACAGAGGTACGGCCGATGCAGACAGTGCAAATGATTGTAATATTGGTGGAGAGTACCAGTGCGGCAACACCGAAACGAATTCCGGGTGCACTGACACATTTGAACTTGGTTGTTCAAATCATCAACATGACTGCAAGGGCGGCGGGATCTGTTCGTGGAAATATCGCACGGTTACCTGCGCAAATAACACAATTTCAGCTCCGTCGGGCTATCGATATTGACTCGTCTCACTATGAATAAAAAACAACGACTCACTGGAATACTTTTTCTGATCATATTGACAGGGATTGTGTTACTTGTTGCTTCCTTAGTCTCAAATAAAACAAAAAATTTAAATCAAACAATGTCGAAGCAATTCCCTTCACGGAACACACTACTTAAGCCGGAACCTCCTCGGCCCATACGGATTGAGTCGTCAGTCACGGGTACAATCACATCGGCATCCAAAAAAAATACTAGCGAGTTTGAGTTTATCCTTCAAGATAATTCTCAAAAAAAAGAATTTAGATTCCGCCTCAGCAACAGAGCGGCTATTAGCGAGAAAACCATAGACATAAAAAAGGATATCATCACAATAACGACCTCATCAGGCTCAGACAGATTTTCTCTTATCAAAGTCGGTGCATCAGCAACCGTAACCACTCTCGATCCGATCGACTCAATCATCCCACTTCAGGCGCTAACCGTAACGATTAACCCTTCTCCCTCGAAATAGTATGCTATCATTCAGTTAGAAGAATTACCCATAATACTGAGCCTATGTTTGAAGAAAAAAAAGACGGTGCCCCGGTCGATATGTTTGCGGATACCGATAAAGCAAAATCATCTCCAGCTCCTCTGCCAACAGTAGGGGATCTTGAGGATGAGGAAGGGTCAGGCAATCCCTTGCTAAATAAAAAGACGATTCTCATCGCGGTTGGAGCACTTGTTGCCATCACTCTTATTGGCATCGCCCTTCAACTGTTTGTGTTCAAGAAACCGACATCACAAGCACCGGCGCAACAACAAGAGCTGCAAGCGCCAGGTGAACAAGCCGCTCAACAAGCACAAGACACGGCAGAGCTCGCGCCAAGCCCGAATGACGGAAGTCAGCCATCCCCACAGGAGCAAGTCGCACCTGTCACAGCCGCGCCAACAACCGATGCTGACGGTGACGGTCTTACGGATGAAGAGGAGACGACTCTTGCAACTGATATCAACCTCGTTGACACAGACGGAGACGGGCTTTCAGACCGCGAAGAGGTAAAGGTATACTCGACCGACCCAATTAAATCAGATACCGATGCGGATGGTTATTCTGATGGTCAAGAGGTAAAAAACGGTTTTGACCCCAAGGGTCAAGGAAAACTCCTGAACGTTCCGACGGTCGATGATTTCAGTGGATCCGCAAAAGCATCCGGCGATGCTGCAGCAGAGGTCAAATAAAACAACTTAACTATCCTTGAACCTGTATCCATCATCAGCAAGGCGGTGCAGGGAGCACGAAGCAATGTTTGATCTCCTCGAAGAAGATTTACTCGTACAAAAAACGACCGTAACGCCACCGGTTCCTCTGACGACCAATCCGCTGGCAGAACCGGTGGTTATTGTCATGCCGGAAAAATTTCGCCATACCCCTAAAAAATCGGTAGCCATTCCTTTGGTGATTGCCGGTGGAGCGGCGCTTTTGCTTGCAAGTATCGGCGGGGTTGCATTCCTTCTTTTTGGATCAAAACAACAGCCCGACATAATCGCTCCGGATGAGTTAAGCGCATCGCAAGGTGGTGCCTCGTCAACCGCACCAATCCCACTGCCTCCATTTACCGGAAGCGAGTCATCTACCGCGAGCGTTCTGGATTCCCAGGTCCCGAGCTCGACAGAGCCTGAACTCTCATCAACCACCCCTGAGAGCACGACGGTAAGTCAACCAGTAAGCGAACCAACCTTGCAAGCAATCTCCTCCACCCCCGATGTCACTGCAACATCTCAGCAGCCGTCAGGAGCCGGACCAGACAGTGATACAGACCACCTGACCGATGCTGAGGAGCGTATGTATGGGACCGACCCCGAAAAACCGGACAGCGATGAGGACGGTTTCCTCGACGGGACCGAGGTGTCGGGCGGGTTTGACCCGACAAAGGGGGCGAGCGCAAAACTCGCATCGTCTTCACTCGTCAATGCGTATGCCAACAAAACATTCGGCTACTCCTTTACCTATCCATCCTCCTGGCTCGCGACGTCCGCAAACCAGTCGGATCGAGAGGTGCTTGCAAGTTCAGCTACGGGCGAGTTCATTAGTTTCAGTATCCACGACAATCCGGACTCCCTCTCACCGCTTGCCTGGGCAACAACGGTTGCTGCCAGTCAATCAGGTGAAGCTGGGCCATTCACCGGGACACTCCTTGGCGGCAGCGAGGCCGCAACGAGCAAGAGTGGATTGGTTGTCTTCCTCTCCCGCGTCTCGACGCCCGGTAGTGCATCTCCAATTCTAGAGATCAAGTATAACCTGAACACGAAAAATGAAATTAACTTTCAGACTACTTTTTCCATGATCCTCAAAAGCCTCAAATTCATTGATGTGCCCAAGGAGGAATGAGAGTTGCCGTAATTGTCGAGCCGGAAGATCTTGAGGTGCCACGCGAACTGAAAGTCGCTCGAGTGTATCGTTCGCTCGTCACTGTCTGCTCTCAGGCAATACCCGACTGGAATCCACTATCGTTGAGTTTTATTCTGACGAACGACCCAGCCGTGCGCTTACTGAATCGTAAATACCGCAAGATCGATCGGACAACTGACGTTCTTTCTTTCCGGTATGATTCAGACGAGGGTGAGATTATTATCTCTGTCCCACAGGCCTCGCGCCAGGCCCGCAGATACCGAGTGTCTCTTATCAATGAAATAAAACGGCTCGTCATTCATGGGGTTCTCCATGTACAGGGATATGATCATGTGCGCCCGACCGAACGAGCGGGAATGCGCGCGCTTGAATCGAGAATCTCCAGAACCGCAACAAAAAAAGGCGTATGGTGAAAACCGACAAACTCACACGAAGCTTCCGCGATGCCTGGCAGGGATTGGTTTTGGTTTTTCGCGAGGAGCAGAATTTTCGCATCCATATCCTCGCCGGCGTCACCGCCATTCTTGTCGGGGTCGCACTGGGCATCCCGAGCGTTCACTTTCTTATTCTTATTGTCGCGATTTCAGCGGTACTGTCCGCCGAACTCCTTAACAGCGCATTGGAACGTTTTTTGGACGTCATCAAGCCTCGCGTCTCACCTTATGTTCAAGCGATTAAGGATATCCTCGCCGCGATTGTTCTGATCTGTTCCTTGGGCTCGATCGGTGTCGGGCTTATTATCTTCCTGCCGCCACTTGCGGACTTTGTCAACACGGTTGTTTTGGTGACCCGTTTTTAGTATCATTACACTATGAAGGACACAATTATTTCCGGAATCGACATTGGGTCAACCTGTATACGCGCGGTGGTCGGGCAGATGTTTTCTGATGGAACCGAAAAAAAGTTACAAATCATCGGCGCCGCCGAACATCAGAGCGAAGGAGTCAACCGCGGGTCGATCACGAGTATGGAGTCGGCGATTAGCTCGATCACGGCATGTCTTGAGAAAGCTGAGCGAGTTACCGGAATTCCCGTTGACTCGGCGTGGATCGGTATTTCAGGAACTCATGTGGTAAGCCAAACAAGTCGCGGCATTGTCGCGGTCGGCAAGGTGAACGGCGAGATTTCACGGCAGGATGTGGAACGAGCCGTTGAGGCCGCTCGGGCCATTGCAACACCGGCAAATTATGAAATTCTCCACGTAATCCCACGCGGCGCTATTATTGATGGCCAGATCGCGATCAAGGATCCGATCGGCATGACTGGCACGCGCCTTGAGGTTGACACGCTTATCATTCAGGGGTTTGCGTCAGAGATTCGCAACTTCACAAAATGCATCTATCGCACGGGTCTGGAAATTGATGATCTGGTATTTTCGATTCTCGCAACAGCGGAGGCGGTCCTCACCAATAAGCAAAAAGACCTCGGGGTAATCCTTGTGAATATCGGAGGCTCCACCACTAGTATTATCGTGTATGAAGAGGGGGAGATACTACACACGGCCGTTATCCCCGTCGGCTCTGACCACATCACCTGCGATATTGCCATCGGACTTCGCATCTCGATTGATAGCGCGGAAAAAATCAAACGCGACTACGGTAATCTTCCCGAGAATTCGCTTTCCAAAAAAGGAGAGGTTGAACTTTCTGATATTAATCCCGGTGATGAGGGAACCGTCTCGATGAAATACATCTCCCAAATCATCGAAGCACGGGTGGAGGAGATTTTTGATAAAATCGAACTCGAGCTCAAGAAGATCGGCCGCAACGGTGTTCTTCCGGCAGGCATCGTCCTGACCGGTGGCGGGTCAAAACTCTTTGGTATTATTGAGACCGCAAAACGGCAGTTGAAACTGCCTGCAAGCGCGGCCGCGGTAAAGAATGTGATCAACCCGATCGAGAAAGTTTTTGATCAGAGTTTTACCACCGCCGTTGGACTCTCGTACTGGGGGCTAGCGTCGCATCAACAGAAGCTCAAGTCGGCAAATAGTCTGTTTAATACGGATTTATCGATCGACCCCCGAGCCCGAGTAAAAAAATGGTTCAGGTCCCTCTTGCCATAAAAAAAATCCGATGATACCATCCTGGAACTGAATACAATATGTGTTCAAACCCATAATTGGTAATCATCGAATCGTATGGAGGTAAAACCAGCCATCGAGACTCCTGCAAAGATCAAGGTAATCGGTGTTGGAGGAGGAGGGGGATCTGCGGTGAACCGAATGATCAAATCAAAGATCCGCGGAGTGGAATTCTTGGTTGCAAACACTGATGAGCAGGCACTGGTGAACTCGTCTGCCCCGGTTCGAATACAGATTGGAAAAACCGTTACGAAAGGTCTGGGTGCGGGTATGGATCCGGAGATGGGAAGGCGCTCTGCGGAAGAAAGTCAGAATGAAATTCGCGATGCTCTTGCGGGTGCTGACATGGTGTTTATCACCTGTGGACTGGGGGGAGGAACGGGCACGGGCGCAAGTCCAATTGTTGCCGACCTCGCGCGCGATATCGGAGCGCTGACGATTGCGATTGTCACCAAGCCGTTCACGTTTGAGCTGTCATCGCGCAAAATGATTGCCGATAAAGGATGGGATGATCTTGCCTCGAAGGTGGATGCGATTATTACGATTCCTAACGATAAGATTCTTCAAATTGTTGACAAGAAAACCCCCGCAATCGATGCGTTCGAGCTTGCAGACGAAATTCTTCAGCAGGGTGTTCGGGGAATATCCGAACTCATCACGGTTCCCGGCCTTGTCAACGTAGATTTTGCAGACGTAAAAACAATCATGAAGAATTCGGGGTCAGCGCTCATGGGAATCGGGCGGTCAACCGGGGACAACCGTGCGGTTGAGTCGGCAAAGGCCGCGATCTCTAGTCCGCTTCTTGATCTTTCCATTGAGGGTGCAAAGGGTATCTTGTTTACGGTCACGGGTGGTCCGGACCTTGGCATTCTCGAAATAAACGAGGCTGCAAAAATCATTACGAGCTCTGCCGATCCGGACGCAAAGGTAATTTTTGGAACTGTTATCGACGAGTCAGCAGGGGATGAGCTTCGAGTGACGGTTATCGCGACCGGATTCTCTGATCGGGATAAGGTCGTATCGAAAGCCGCTTCATCAACCTATGAAAAAAGTTACGCAACAGCTCCCAGTTCGTACCCGATGAACTCTGCGCTTTTCAACCCGCCGCAGCCGCGAACAGTTAGCGCCGGCAAGCCAATCACCGCAGAACGAAAAACAAAAAATGAAGACCAACAGCCATCGCCGGAGTCTGAGGAAGACGAGCTCGAAATACCGGCATTTATCAGGAAGAAAATGCTGTGAAGGAGGAGTATTCGTACGATAAACCCGGTCAGAAGGCCGGGTTTGATCATTGCAGACATTTCCTTTGCCGTGATATACTTCTTACACTATGAACTCCACGTGCCCGCTCACAACGCTGCTTGAGAGTATACTCTTTGTGTCCGACCGGCCGATCACGATAAAAAAACTTGCTCTTATTACCGGGGTGGCGATTGACGAGATCCGTGAGTCGGTTGCATTTCTGGTTGAGCGTTATAACCCGGATCGCTCCGGTATTGTCTTGGTAACTCATGGCGAGTCACTCCAGTTCGTTACTCATCCTGATGCAGCCGAGTCAGTTGCATCGCTTCTTGATGAAGATCGGACTGGTGAGCTGACGCGCGCGGCACTTGAAACACTCGCGGTCGTCTCCTATCGAGGGCCAATTTCTCGCCCTGGCATTGAGGAGATCCGCGGCGTAAACTGCTCGCTCACACTGCGGAATCTGTTGATTCGCGGACTTGTAGAATCGCGTGATACCGCCGTTGGCGAAAAGGTATATTCAATTTCACTTGATTTTCTCCGCTCCCTCGGCCTCCAGAAAACAGATCAGCTACCGGACTTTGACTCGCTCAATACTCCTGAAGGTATTGACCCGAAGCAGTCGGTAGAATCGTCAGTATGATAAAGCCCCACCTGATCGTTCTCAATTGGAAGATGAACGTAGATCAGGCTACTGCACTGAGCCTGCTTGGTGTATTGAAAAAATCATTGCAATCACGCCTGACCGATGTTGAGGTTATTGTCTGTCCATCGCACGAACTCATACCGATGATTGCATTTCAAATACAGAAATTAAAGCTACCGATTTCGCTTGCGTCCCAAAACTGCTCCTGGACATCAGCGGGAGCCCTGACGGGTGAGATTTCGCCTCGCTCGCTTGCGCAGCTTGGATGCCGGTATGTGCTTGTCGGTCATTCTGAGCGACGGTATGTCCTCCAGGAGTCCGATCAGATTGTGAGAAAAAAGATGGAATATCTTCTCGGGTCCCCGCGCCTGCCGCAGCCAATTCTTTGTGTTGGTGAGGTGAAGTCTAGCGGCGGTCACGCAGGGCCGTTTATAAAACGGCAACTCGCCAGCGCGCTGCAGGGGGTGCGCATTGCCCGAAACAAGAAACTTTTGATCGCCTATGAGCCAGTTTGGGCGATCGGATCCGGCAAACCGATGACGCGACAGGTGTGGATGGCGAGAGCAACGTCAATTGCCGCAGTCCTTCGGGAATTATACCCGACACTTCCTGCGTCGCGTATGACAGTACTCTATGGGGGGAGTGTTACTGCTGATAATTGCGCGGAGTATGCCAATATGTTGGTCGGCGGAGCATCACAATCCCCAAAACAACTTTTAAATTTTTTTGCCAACCTATGATCATCGACGTCATCTCACTACTCGTAATGAGCGGATCACTTGTAGTAATCGCGGTGATTATCGGGAAAAAACTCCACCTCGTCGCTTCTATTGATGTCGACCTCATCCCCTCCGAGCGGCACTCGGCAGTAAAAAATTCTCTCATATCCCTACGCTTGCGTCGAAAATTTTCACGAATTGGTAGCGCTCTGTTCATTGTCTCCCGGCCCCTTGCAGGGATTCTCTCTGGTCTGCAACGTTGGATTCGAGCAACACACGGAAGGCTCCTTGCGATGAGACACGAGTATCGAAAAAAAATGCGCGTCGGCGGTATGGCAATTACACTTCAGAAGCCCTCGGACACCGTACGCTCCGATGCAGTCGTCCAGGCGCGTGAGCTTATCGCCAAGGATGCAGTCGCAGACGCTGAGCGGCTACTTATTCAGGCCTTGTCCGGTGACTCAAAAAATCCGGATATTGCCGCTGAGCTTGTTCGGGTATATCGACTCAAGAAAGAATTTGATCAAGGGTGCGAGCTCTGTGAGTATGTATGCAAACTGCGCAGTGAGGAAGTAAGATCCTCAGATGAGGAAACTCGCAGTCAATCGCAGATGCGACTTGCAGAGTCACATTTTGATTGCGCCCAACTCTATACTGAGTTAGGTCGATATGATAACGCCATGAAGGCACTGAAAAAAAGCACATCACTCCTACCGGATAATCCAAAATATCTTCACGAGCTTGTTGAGCTGTATATCAAACTGAATATGCGCCTAAAAGCCGAACAAACTCTTGACAAATTACGCGCCACAAACCCGGACAACCAGGCGGTGAGTCAACTGTTTGAGCGCATAGGTTCGATGAGCTATTAGCCACTGGACGCACGGGAATGAATCTGATAGGCTAGAGTGTATTGTTTTTTCATACGGGAGTGTACATGCCGTTGTAGCTCAGTTGGTAGAGCAACTCCATGGTAAGGAGTAGGTCCGCGGTTCGAATCCGCGCAACGGCTAATCGGGTCGGTGGCAGAGTGGTCAATTGCATCAGACTGTAAATCTGACGCCTCACGGCTACGGGGGTTCGAATCCCTCCCGGCCCAGTGAGCAATAGTCGGCGACTATTGCGACGGGATTCGAACGGGTCACGACAGCGGGAAGTGGCCCCGGACCGCGAATCGGATGTGAGCGGCGAATCCCTCCCGGCGAGAGTGAATTTTTTTGCATTGAGCCAGCGTAGCTCAGTGGTAGAGCAACGGTTTTGTAAACCGTAGGTCGTGGGTTCGAGTCCCACCGCTGGCTTTGACAGCGAGAACTGTCCGGTGGACAGTTCGGGTGGGCGAGAAGGTTTCCCGACAAAGTACTTGCAACCCCGGCCGCGAGTCGGAGCCACACCATTGACTTTCTAACCTAATACCTCTAATCTAATACCTCTAATCTTTTCCATTTATGTCACAGGATAATCTGATCAAATTGGAGTGCACGGTCTGCAAGAAAATTGGGTACTACAGCAGGAAAAATAAAAAAATACTCAAAAACCGACTAGAGATGAACAAGTACTGCAGATTCTGCAAGAAACACACACTCCACAAGGAGACGAAGTAGCAGAGAGATTTTAAAAATCCCGGCACCGATCAACCGGGATTTTTGATGCGTGAAAAATTCTTATCAACTATTTGTAGTAATTCGCTCGGCTGATAGGCGTGAAATGCGGCAGAAGTTGCGAGGAGAGTGTCCGTTGAATGAAATCCCCAGTGTACTGCGCAGGAGGGAATTTTATGGTAATCCGCTTCGACAAGATCACCGACCGTGTCCGTGATAAAGATCATATCGTCTTCAAACGATGCATCAGAAAATGATCTCAGATGCTCAAATTTTTTAATTTTGCTTTTTTCAAAATCGCCTCCCAGGACGGATGTAAAAAATCGATCAAGCCCATGGTGTGCAAGTTTTGAGTGGATGATGTCGGTATAGGTTGAAGAGATGATGTGGAGCTGATATTCACCAGCAAGTTCTTCAATTATCTGTGGAAGTAAGGGGAAGAAGGCGATGTGCATGATTGAGATTCGATACTGCTCCATGAATGCATCGACTTCTCGATCACCAAATCCTTCCAGCTCACATGACCGGAAAACATTTTGATCGTAGATGGCGAGGTACTCATCACGCGTGATGTGCGGTGTGATGGTTTTTCGAATTCTAAAACCCTCCTCGAACGAGTCCAGGATCACTCCGTCAAAGTCAAAGATAGCGATCGGTTTCATGTGGTCGAGGTTTTCTTACATTTTCGGCACGCTGCTCTTCCTCATTTTCGGGATGCCGGGAATTGAACCCGGTCTACACGAACCCGAATCGTGCGTACTACCGGCATACTCCATCCCGAAAATAGTGAAGAGCAGTTCAGGTTGATTTTTTCTACTATACAGTGGCCAGTGGATTTTGCAATTACTCGTACACGATATCCGTTTCGTCAATCCTGCGAAGACCCGCAGCGCCTCGCTTTTCCTCCAGGATATGCGCGATGAGACCGGGGACCCGTCCGACAATAAAAAAGCCCTGTGCAACTGCCGGCTCAAATCCCATATCAAGAATAACTGCCGCCATGACCCCGTCAATGTTGAGTGGTACCTGCTTACTCGAACCTGCATTGAGCTCGTGTTCGATCTGCTGAGCAAAAACCGAGTGACGACCATAAAAGCCAGTTTTTTTCGCGACCCCAAAGAGTGCCGTAGCGCGACCGTCTTTCGTGAGAACTTTATGCCCAAACCCCGGTATCCGACATCCCTGCTTCTTTTTTTCTGCCACGAGCGCACCAACCTCAGCGGTGTTGACATGCTCGTGGAAGAATTCTGCAGCTCCTTCAATGGATCCGCCATGCAGCGTTCCAAGCGCGGCAATTCCCGCCGCAAGAGCGGTATGAACGGAATTACCGGTTGACGCGACCGTTCGAGCAACGGTTGCCGATGGTGCCCCAACTCCGTGGTCGATGCAGGAGACAAACAGTGCGTGAAGCATCGTTCGCTCCTCATTCGAAGGTGCTCTTCCCGTCCAAAGCAAAAAAATTGCATCGACAAAATCAGATTTCTGAATCATGTCCGAAAGCCGAGTCCCGCGGATGTATTCCTCGCCGCCGCGAATCTCGGTAATGTTCGTTTTCCATTTCATAAAATTAACATGTCTCGAGTAAACAATTTTTTACAAGGCCTATGAGATCCTCGGGGCGCTCGGCGATCATCACACCCGTTTCACGAAGTGCGCTCTCCTTTTCCTGCGCGCTCGAACCCCGCGCAATAATTGCTCCAGCATGACCAATGTTGAGTCCTTCAGGAAGGGTACTCGCAAACTTGCCGCCGACATACACGGCAAGCGGCTTGGTGAATTTTTTTTCTTCGATCAGGGGAATAATCTCAAATTCATACGAGCCGCCATGCTCTCCAAAGACTATCACCGCTCGCGTATCACTATCCTCTTCAAAGAGTAAAAGAAGGTCGGCATATGATGTTCCTAAGAGTAGGTCTCCGCCGACATGAACGACCGTGCTCTGACCCAGCCCTGCTTGCCGCACGCACCAGGATAGCTCATTGGTCATCCCGCCTGATCGAGAAATGATTCCGATCGAACCGGGTGTAAAAATCTCACCAACCTGCTCGCCACCGATAATGCCGATTCGCCCCGCTCCGGGCGAGAGTACGCCCAGAGAACTCGGTCCGATTATTGTGATATTTTTTTCACGAGCAGCTGCAAGACAGAAGGCGGTATCCTGAATCGGAATTCTCTCGGTCAAGATCGTGATCAATGGGATAGAGTGCTGAATCGCTTCCAGAATAGCATTTTTTGCCGCATTGGGAGGAACTGAAATCATAGTTGCGGTAATACCCGGAATCACGTCAAGGGCTTCTTTAATCGAATTAAATACCGGCTTGCCATCGACCTCGAGGCCACCCTTGCCCGGTGTTACTCCGGCCGCAACATCAGTGCCATACGCACACATTGAGCGTGCAGCCCTGCTCCCTTCTTTACCCGTGATTCCCTGAATCAGAACTCGCGTTTGTGTATTGATCAGAATTGACATACCTAACTCATCGATCTCGCATGGATCATATCGGCAAGCACAGACGCTGTGTCACCCATGGGGGTCTCTTTTCCGAAGAGATGCATGTCAAGATTATTGCGCTTGGCACATTGTGTCATGAGCTCCATTCCTTCTTTTTCAAACGGTCCGGCCCTGCGTACTACGATTGGGTAGGAGGGTTTTAGTTCGTCAAGCGCATCGGCAATTCCTTGGAACGTATCCGCGACGTTCGTAAAATTTGCAACTCCACCGGCGATCCACAGCCCTCTCAAATCGGGCTTAGAAAGGACGACCTGTGCCAAGCGGTGAACTTTTTCCCGTGGAGGATTTCCAGAATACTCAGAGTAGTTTGCCGCTTTCAAACCGGCACGCTCGAGCGCATCCATATTCGCGATGCTCGCCCCGCCCCCGGAAAACAGCACCGCTATATCACCATCTAATTCAATATACTTTCCAGCCGTTCCTCGGTAGTATTGCTCTCCCTCATCAATTGCGCGAGCAGCTCGCTCTCGCTCGGTTGGCAGTCGCCCCAACATCGTACGCGCTTCATAATTACTCCATTGAGAATGTCGGAAGATCGCATCATCATCCAGCGCAATCTTTGCATCTCCGGCAATGGTATGGCCGTCAGACGTTATGATGAGGGGGTTAATTTCAAGGAGACGCGCATCTTCCCGTAAAAAACAATCCCACATATTCCTGGCATACGGTATCAATGAGAGTGCAGGAACCTCCCCGGCACGGACATCCAGCGTCTGCTTGACGATGTCAGCAGGACTAACATCCTCAATGTCGATGCCTCCGCACATGCTGCTCATCAAAACTGGCCGTCGGCTACCCGTGTCATACGTAATGGAGAGGTACTGCTCGTGTGCGATTTCAAGTCGCTCCTCAAGTAAAACCGATGCGACGTATTGCCCGCAGACAAGTGATCCAAAGAGACGATTCACCGCGCCTGAAACCTCCTCTATTCCGGAACAGAATAGTATCCCATTATTCTTGCCGCGTTTGCCGGAAAGGATTTGCGCCTTTACGACAACATCACGCACACATAATTCGACGTACGCTGCCGTGATATCGTCGCCCCGGAAAATCTTTACGCCGTGAGGAACCGGGACGCCATACCGCTCGAGTAATTTTTTCCCCTCCCACTCGTATAGGATCATACGCGGAGAACGCAGATCTCTGCCGACTTTGCAATCATGCCGCTTGATAAAATTCCCCGCCAAGATACCAGCGGATAGACAATGCTATTTTTTCCGATGATCGATCCAGGATTGAGAACGGCATTACAGCCAATTTCTGCATCGTCTCCAAGAACCGCACCGAATTTTACCAATCCGGTATCGACACGCTCCTCACGCGCGCGAACCGTCACGGTTCCGCCGGCAATTCGCACATTGGCTATGATCGCTCCTGCCGCAAGATGTGCGCGGTTCCCTAAGATACTGTCGCCAACATAATTGAAGTGCGCAACTTGGCACCCGCGAAAGAGAATTGAATGCTTGATCTCAGACGCGTGCCCGATCACGCAGTTATCGCCAATGACGACGCTCCCGCGAATAGTGGCTCCCGAGCGGACTCTGCAGTTTTTTCCAATGACCGTCGGGCCAAAAATAACCGCACCAGGCTCAATGACCGATCCCTCTCCGATTGATACGTTTCCATCGATATACGCGCCGGAAGGAGTTGCGACATGTGTATTAAATACAAAGCCCAAAAAGAAGTCGTCGAGATAATTGAGCGCTTCCCAGGGCGCGACATCAACGCGCCTCACAAGATCCGGATAGGGAAGACCTTCAAGATCGATTAGGTCGCCAATGCGGGGGATGTCGCGTGTAGCATCTGCCATAAGAGTTTTGCCGTTTTTTCCGAGTCGTGTCGCAGATAGCTTCGGCGAAGGGGATCTGCGCAACTTTTTGTAAAAATATTTGACGAGACAAGATCTTCGGCAATTACCGTCACTCCGCGACCTGCAAGTACATCGGCGTCCGGCTCGACAAACTCGCACTGATATTTCGCATAGATTTCTGCCCACTCTTGGGAGGGTCGCTGAGTATTCATGATCACCGTGTCCACACCGCCCACTCCCAAATACTCTTCGACGGCGCTATGGAAGCGCGAAGCGGTATACCCATCCGTTTCCCCATGTTCAGTCATTAAGTTGGTGATCAGAATCGTCTGCGCGGAGGATGCTCGAATAGCATCGGCGACTCCGTCGACCAACAGATTGGGGACGGTGCTGGTGTATAGATCGCCCGGCCCGAGGATAATGAGATCGGCATCCGCAATCAACCGGAGTGCGCGAGGATTAGCGGGGCCATTCGGTTTGAGTGAGAGGGTTTTGATAGGAATTCGCGCATCGTGCTGTGGCTCGTCAATGAGATGCTCGCCAACGATGACGGATCCGTCGGTGAGGGTTGCCGAGAGGACGGTCGGCATGAGTGTGACCGGAACCACTTGTCCGCGCACATTCAAGAGCTTTGCCGATTCGATAATGGCCGACTCGACGCTTCACGTAATTTTTTCAAGCGCGGCAAGTATAATATTGCCGACCACGTGCCCCTTCAA
>JBBTRP010000031.1:0-2651 GCA_038065125.1 Patescibacteria group bacterium | reverse complement strand
TCTCCAGTGAAAGCGCTTATCTTTGACCGAACCAAAACTGACTGGGAGGCGTCCCGCGGATTTGAGTTGGCCGATGTCCCCCAACCGGAATTGGATGAGTCGTCTCACCCCGGCGATGCGGATGCGGTGCTCATCAGGGTTGATTATGCGGGCGTGTGTGGATCGGATCGTGGGATCTGGTATCGGCAATCATTTGGGGACCAGATCCGGACAAGTCTTGAGGCAGAGGGAGGGGCGTACCGTATCATCGGGCATGAGTGCTTTGGGCACGTGGTCGCGATTGGGTCGTCTGTTGCTCGCGGTGGCAGACTGGCTGTTGGCGATTTTGTCTCCTGCGAATCGCACGTGATTTGCGGCAGCTGTTACCAATGCACTCGTGGGCAGAAAAATGTGTGCGTGAACGAGAAGATTTTGGGAATCTCCACGCAGGGGTGTTTTGCGGAAGTGTTAAAAGTACCCGCGCATATCGCGTGGAAGACGGACACGTCAAAAATCAGGCCGGAGGTTGCGGCGGTACAGGAGCCGTTCGGAAATGCGGTGCATGCGGCAACACGCGTGCCGCTTGCGGGAAAGACGATAGCAGTCTTTGGTCTCGGACCCATCGGGCTCTTTACGGTCCTGGTTGCCCGCGCACTGGGAGCTGAACACATCATCGGCGTTGACCCCAATCCCATCTCGCGCGAGATGGCACTGCGGCTTGGTATTGATTATTGCATCGGCGTTGAAGGCGCATCCGATGGAATCCATCACTCCGCTGCGGTTGTCAAAGATGTGCTTGCAGCAACCGATGGTCGAGGGGCCGACGTTTCGTTTGAGATGGCCGGCTTTAACTCGTCAGTCAACAATGCGATTCACTCAACCCGTCGTGGGGGCGATGTAATTCTTTTCGGCATCAAGTCTGGTGATTTCACGATTGAAAATTACGATCGGCTTATTGTTCGCGGACTGACTCTGCATGCAGTGATTGGTCGGCAGGTCTTTGAAACCTGGGAGCAGACCCGTGCGCTACTCGAGCAGGTGGATAATAAAATTCAGGAAAACATTTTTAACGTCATTCTCAAAGGCGGCATTGGCACGATTCTTCCGATTGACGAATTCACGCCGCAGATATTTGAAAAAAATATGCGCGAACAGGTAAAATTTCTCATACAATTTTAGTCTACTATGAACTTGTATCAACAGCAACTCGAAGATGAGCTCGCCGAATTAAAGACATCGGGAATGTTCAAGCAGGAGCAGATTATTGAGGGGCGGCAGGGCGCACGAATCACAATCGACGGAAAGAGCCTGCTAAATTTTTGCGGCAACAATTACCTCGGTCTTGCGGGTTCACAACAGCTTGTGGATGCTGCAAAAACCGCTGTCCAGGATTACGGATATGGTATGGCGTCGGTTCGTTTTATCTGTGGAACAAGCAGTATTCATAAATCCTTGGAACGAACGACGGCTGACTTCTTTGGATTTGAGGACGCGATCCTGTACTCATCATGTTTTGACGCGAATACGGGATTATTCGAAACACTGCTTTCTGAGGGCGATGCGATTTTTTCTGACGAGCTCAATCACGCGAGTATTATCGACGGTGTGCGACTCTGCAAGGCTGAGAGGTTTCGGTACCGCCATTCGGATATGGGCGACCTCGAGGTGCAGTTGAAAGCTGCAGGACCCAGGCGGCGTATGATGATCGCGACGGACGGTGTGTTTAGTATGGATGGTGAGGTTGCAAAACTTGCCGAAATCTGTGCGCTCGGTGAGAAGTATGGCGCATTCGTGATGGTTGACGATTCGCATGGAAGCGGGGTTTTGGGCGAGACTGGTCGAGGAAGCATTCAGGATCAGGGCGTTTTGGGGAAGGTTGCTATTCTGACTTCTACCTATGGCAAGGCGCTGGGCGGCGCGTGCGGAGGTTTTACTGCCGCGCGGACAGATATCGTTGAATATCTGCGGCAGCGCTCACGGCCGTATCTATTTTCAAACTCGCTCCCGCCTGCCATTGCCGCAGTATCCCAGTGGGTGCTCCAGCGTTTTGATTCTGACTTGCGGTCACGCCGAGATACGCTACAATCCAATACGATCTATTTCCGCGAGCACCTCCTCAAACTCGGATTTGAACTGGGAGGCGACGGAAGACACCCGATCACGCCGGTGATGCTCTATGACGAGGGCGAGGCCGTATCAATGGCCCAGGCCTTGATGTCTGAGTGTGTGTATGTGAGAGGATTTACATATCCGGTTGTGCCAAAAGGCAAAGCACGGATCCGAGTTCAGTTATCTGCGGCGCATTCGCGAGAAGATCTTGATTCTGCACTCGCGGCGTTCACAAAATTAAAGCAAGTATGAAAAAAATTCTTATCATCGGGGGAGGAACCGGAACGTTTACCCTCCTCTCCGCGTTGCGTGCATACCCGAGCAATAACTCGGTGATCGTGTCAACAGCAGACGACGGCGGATCTACCGGTGCTTTGCGCCGCGAGCTTGGCGTGATGCCGATGGGTGATATCCGGCACTGTCTGGCGGGACTCTCTTATACCGAGGGAGCGGTACGTGATCTTTTCTCCTACCGTTTTGAGTCGGGCGCATTGAAGGGGCACGTGGTCGGCAATATTATACTTGCCGCGCTTGAAAAAATTACGGGAAGCGTCGAGTCGGCC
>JBBTRP010000030.1:0-2822 GCA_038065125.1 Patescibacteria group bacterium | reverse complement strand
AGACCGACAGCGGCGTGCGCTCATGTGCAATCATTCCGCCAGAGGCCAACCAGTTTACCATGCAGGTTTGCGGCACTAATGTTGTTGGACAAGGTTTTGACAGTTCCCTTTTTCAGTATTTTTATGAGGTTTACCGCCGTGATGTCGACGGCGAGTATTATCAGACGGGCACCAGTGCGAGTCAGGTCGGGGTCGGCACTAAGACCGGATTTTATCGAAGGATTTTTTTTGATGTGATCTGTCTAAACTCGGGTGGCACTGAGCGGATCGTTCGCGATCGGGACGCGAACAACTGCGGACTCGATACGCAAATCGGCTTGGAGGTGACCTCTGAGGTCGGCTGGCAGTACGGGCGCGGATCGTTTACCACCTCAATTACTGAGCAGCTGTATAACTGGCGCTAGTATGGAAAAGACAACAGAACAAGCTCACCCCACACGACCATCCCTTCGAGATAACACGGGCGGTTTTACGTTTATCGAAATGCTTCTTGTGCTCTTCATTTTTGTCATACTGGTAATCACCGCATCCGACATTTTCAACCGAACGCAGCGGACCCAAGCGCGCGCAACAGGGTTGCAGCGCCTCCAGGACGACATGCGCTATGTCGTCACAAAAATCACCAATGACATCCGGACTGGCGGCGTCGACTATGACTGCTATAAGCGGCCCGATAATTCGTTGGGATACTGCAATGTTGAAATCTTTGCCAACGGGAATACCATCCTCGCGCTCAAGGACGCGCGCAACCGCAAGCGTGCATACCGGATCAGCTCGGCGTTCTGTGCGAATGAGTGTGCTGATGATGCGAGTAAGCCCTGCCTCCTCATTAGCGACAATGACGGGCAGACGTGGCAGAGCATGACCAGTAAAAGCGTTAGACTGGATGCCGCAAAAAGCATGTTTTTTATCAGGCCCGATAAGAACCCTTTTTACCTCGACCCGGCAACCAACGCGTATCTTTCCAACGAGCAACCGCGGGTGCATATTCGCCTCGAGCTTCTCTCGGACGTGCGGGGAGTTTCTGAGTCTGCACGTTTGCCGCTCCAGACAACAGTTGTCTCGCGGGAGTATAAACGATGAGCAATATGCATTCCAAAGAAAAAGGATCCGTTCTCATCATGACCCTCATCATCACCAGCGGCATTCTGGTGTTGGGTATCGAGCTCTCCATGACCGTCTCAACCGCGATTCGTCTTGCGCGAAACACCGACCGCGCAGTCGCTGCGCGCTACGCGTCCGAGTCTGCACTCGAGTCCGCGCTGCACCAGTTACGGAGGGAATCACGCACCACGTTGCGCAAATCGCACGACTCACTGGGCAATAATGCCACCTGGTCATTTGAGCGTGACCCCGGCAATGCCGTCGATCAGGAAAAATTCAATACCGAGATCCCCGCATTCGAGCGGCCGTTCTTCCAGAAAGAGTCCACGGTTCAGTTTTCGCTGTATCAAGCGCAAGGTCCTGGACTCGGGGCTATTCCGCGCCTCAAAACGATCCGCATCTCTTGGGAAAAAATCGACGACTCCTGCGCACAGCTTCCCGCGCCGGACGGCACACCGCCAGGCATTGAGACGAGCATCATCAAGTGGAACGGCGGCGCGATCAACTGGGAGGGCGCTGGGGTTCTCAAGAACTTCCAGCAAGCAGCCACAACCTCGACCATGAGCGTAGAGGTTGATTTGGACAGTCTTGAGACTGACCTCTCGCAAAAACCGATGTTGGTCACCATAAAGCCGTATTTTTGCGATCTCTCGGGCGTGCGCATCACTCTGCCCGACCCGAATAGTCCAAATACGGCCGTCCTGAACATCCCCAACTATTATCTGCTTCGCCCGCTCGGGAAGAACGTCTCAATCCAGCAGGATCTCTCAAGCATCGTGCCCGGCGAAGGAACCCTTTCGGATATTTTCGACTTCTCCCTCTTCAGTGAAGACCCGATCAGCAAATGACCGAGCGCGACGCAAAAATCAGAATTGCAAAACTGCGTGCGATTATCGAGCACCATCGCTACCAGTACCATGTGCTTGACCGGCAGGAGATCTCTGACGCGGCGCTTGACTCGCTCAAGCACGAGCTCTTCACACTCGAGCAGCAGTTTTCCCATTTGATAGATCCATCCTCGCCCACGCAACGCGTGGGAGGAAAACCACTTCCCGCATTTTCAAAAGTTCGGCATGCGTTTCGCATGCTTTCGATAGAGGATGTGTTCTCTGTTGAGGAGCTCGCCGCGTGGGAGGCGCGGTTGCATCGCCTGGTGCCGCAAGTACCCAGTGATTATTTTGCCGAGATAAAAATGGACGGACTTGCGGTGTCACTCGTGTATGAGCGCGGCCGTCTGGTTCGAGGCGCGACGCGCGGGGATGGGTCCATCGGCGAGGACGTCACCCAAAACCTCAAAACCGTTCAGGCGATTCCACTCGCCCTGCGCCCGATCGATCAGGAAGAAATCGACGCTTTTTTAAAAAAGTATCCTTCCCAGCTGCACGTGACCGCGCTTCGTCGCGCACTCTCGTCATACGACAGCCGCATCGAGGTCCGCGGCGAGGTATTCATGAGGAAAAAAACATTCGAGCAACTCAACGACGAACAGACAAAGAAAGGGGCGCCGCCGTTTGCCAACCCTCGCAACGCGTCTGCAGGAAGTATCCGTCAACTCGATCCGATAGTTGCCGCATCTCGACGATTGGATTTTTTCGCCTACGCGTTGATGGAGGACGATCGATTCGGATTAACCACGCACGAGCAGGTGCACGGCCTTCTCAAGCTCATGGGGTTTGCGATCAACCCCTTTGATGAGCACTGTCCAACACTCAAAGACG